>JAIFLQ010000003.1 GCA_020048975.1 Rickettsia sp.
CACGACGTTAATGTTTATATCAAATCACTCTAACCCTTATAGGCTATATTGTCTACAGCAACTATTACCAACTAGAAACGCAGAAGAGCCACCATTTTTCTACAAAAGAAAATTTTGTAGTGACGCCTTTAGTTGGGTTAGAACTTGGTGTTATTGGAAAAACAAGATATCAAGAATATGGTACTACTAACCAAAACCTGCTAGTAAAAAAAGGAGTTGATACAAAATTAATAGGGAGCATGGGAGTTGCTGTTGCCAAGAACTATAATATATCTGGTTATAATATTACCCCAGAAGTATATGGTGTGATAAGGCATAATTTACTTAACAAAACCCCTGCTATTGATGCTAAGTTAGAAAATGTTGAACAGTTAATGGTAGTGAGGTCTGCTAGAAATACTAGGACTTTTTATAATCTAGGTCTTGGTATAACTCACGCTATGAAAACGTCACAAGTTACCCTAGGTTATGATTGTTATTTAGGTGAGAAATATTTAAGCCATCAAGGCTCTATTAAGCTTAGATTAGATTTTTAAAATGGTGCTAGGTGTATAAATTTATGAAAACAATTAAGAAAACAATTTTTCTGTCAATTTTATTGATATGTTCTCTTTTTATTATGTCTAGAGCTTATGGAGATGGCTCTAACAAAGAAGATGGTACTTATCTAAATCTGTCTGTGACAGAGGTAAAACAAGTGGAACCAGATTTGTTAATAGCAAGTTTGCGTTATGAAATAGAATCTGAATCTACAAAAACACTGCAAAATAAGATTAATCAGACAATGAAAAAAGCATTGATGATTGCGGAAAAAAAAGAAGAGTTAACGATTTCTACGGAGCAATATTCTGTATATAAATATTCTAAACCTGGCAAAGAAGGAGAAAATGGAAAGGAAATTTGGAAAGGATCTCAGGCTATTGTAATAAAGGGTAAATCTGCAGAAGACATACTTGTTTTATCTGGACAATTACAGGAAATGGGACTCGTAATGAGTGATTTACATTATCAAGTTTCTCTAGAGAAACTTGAAGAAGTACGTACATCAATAATGGAAAATGCTATTAACAAATTACTTTCTCGAGCAAAAAAAACAGCTGATATAATTGGAGCAAAAGAGGTTAAAGTAAATAATATTAATATTGATGGAGATAATCGTTATCCACAGCCTTATCAAGGATTGATGCGTGGAGCAGTTGCGAATATGTCAGAAACTATGTCAGCTCCTGTTTCTTCTCCAGGGAAAACCGATGTAACATTAACTATTTCTGCAACTATGTTACTTAAAAATTAATAAAGATCATTTATGAGTAAAGAAAATCGACCTCAAGATCAATCTAATAAAGTAAAATCAGAGAAATATGAATCAGAAATGATTGATATATTGGAGGAATTAAAGAAAGATTCAAATATTGGGAAAGCTATTGATCAAATTATTGAGGATTTAATTGATATTGATGAAATGCAAAGTAAGTTAATTATTTTAGTTAAAAAATATTTGGAAACGAGAGGTCCTACAATTGATAAAATTAGTGGTAAAAAGGTAAATTTTAAAGATGAAGAAATAGAACATAATATTGCCAAATTTACACGTCACCTTGTTAAAAAACATGAAGATATTGATGGAAATATAGTAGAAAATGACATCATAGATGATAGATATGCTATAACAAAAAAAACTAAAATGGCAATCAAAAAAACGCTCAAAGAGTTTGCAGTGTATGAAATTTATAAAGTAATGAATCCAAGAAGAATAGCCGGAGAGACTAAGAAAGATAATTACGCTCATAATATGATGATGGGCGGACAAAAACGTGCTAGTCAATATGAAGGTGGAAAAGAGTCTGATTTAAAAGCTTATGGCAAGACGGAGGTGCGTCGTATAGAGCGTGCTAGTAAGTCATTCCAGAAAGGAGGGGGAGGGATGAGTATTTAGAAATTAAAAAGATGTGCTTGTTATATAATTATATAAACTAATTAAAAATAAACTTATCAGACAGAGTGGATAAAACAATTTATTTCTTAATCTCTCCGAGAATAAATACCAAAAAACTACACTAATAATGCAGAATAATAGAGCCTCATAGCTGTTGCACCACAGACTTGCTGGTAAAATTAAATGTACTAGAGATTTATTGCGACTAAAAGGATTTTTATCATCTAAACTATTTCGTATAATCCATAAACTTAGAATTGCAGCAAGAGATAAATTTGTT
The DNA here is from genome assembly GCA_020048975.1 of Rickettsia sp. Taxonomy (GTDB): domain Bacteria; phylum Pseudomonadota; class Alphaproteobacteria; order Rickettsiales; family Rickettsiaceae; genus Megaera. The sequence goes on from JAIFLQ010000003.1 coordinate 2,217, forward strand.
AACCATAAGAAAATCCCATGATCAATTAATGTGCGGTAAATCATACCTAATATAATGATGCTTAAGGTGATTTTGATTGGGATAAAACTATGTTGTAAATATATAAAAATGTTTAAAAGAACCAAAGCTGCGAAACAAAAATAAATGAAAAAATATTCCAAATTTTGACCAATGAGGTTGTACAATATTATTGATATTAACCCTATTAGGATTTCAAGGGCAATATATGATTTTGCAATGGTCACATTACAATAATTACACTTTCCAAGGGTGCTAAACCAACTCAGAATTGGTAAATACTCATAAAAACGTAAAACATGACTGCAGTTTGAGCAAAATGGAGGTCTAGTTGATTTTTGATCAAACCCACAAATCATTATATTCCGTGGTAATCGATAAAATACGGTGGTAGTAAAATTACCGATCAAGACGCCAAATAAAAAAACAATTATGTAGCTAGCAATCAAAGTCAAAATCTTTCCCTTCTTCAATATACAATCTAATCCTGGACATTAATCCTTGGAAATATTGAATATTATGCCATGTCATTAGCATTGAACCAATCATTTCACCTACTCTTACTGTATGATGTAAATAAGCTTTGCTATAATTAGCGCATGCTGGACATGGACAATCTTCTTCAAGAGGAGTGTTATCATCGGCATATTTACTATTACGAATGTTTATGGCTCCATATTTAGTAAATGCTTGACCATTCCTACCAGATCTTGTTGGAATAACGCAGTCGAACATATCGATTCCTCGTTTTACGGCACCAATTATATCAGATGGTTTACCAACCCCCATAAGATATCGGGGCTTTTTTTCTGGTAAAAATGTAGGAGCATAGTCAAGAACAGAAAACATTACATCCTGTCCTTCTCCTACCGCTAAACCACCTATAGCATAGCCTTCAAAATCAATTTTAGTCAAATCTTGAGCTGATTTTCTTCTTAAATCTTCATAAACTCCGCCTTGCATAATACCAAACTGAGCATATCCTGATCTTCTAACAAAAGCATTTCTTGATCTTTCTGCCCATCTAGAGCTTAGTTCCATGGAGAATTTAGCTTGCTCAAAAGTTGCTGGATATGGAGTACATTCGTCAAAAACCATAGTAATAGTACTACCAAGTAAATGTTGAATCTCTGTTGATCTTTCTGGAGTAAGCATATGTTTACTTCCATCAATGTGGGACTTAAACTCCACTCCTTCTTCGGTAATTTTTCGTAAATCAGATAACGACATTACCTGAAATCCTCCAGAATCAGTGAGGATAGGTCCAGACCAGTTCATAAATTTATGCAATCCTCCAAGTTTAGCAATCCTTTCTGCTCCTGGTTTTAGCATTAAATGGTATGTATTACCAAGAATGACGTCACTACCAGTAGTCTTTACTGATTCTGGGAGCATTGCTTTTACCGTTCCTCTTGTTCCAACTGGCATAAAAGCTGGGGTGCGGATATCACCATGAGCTGTTTCAATAAAGCCAGTTCTGGCTTTATTGAAAGTTGCTTTTAGGTGGAATTTGAAATTATTCATTAGTTTAATATAATCAGAGCGTTTATTTAATATTCACTATATCTACAGAGCAAAACTAATCAAGCTACAAGCTATTAAATAATTTTCATAACTAAGTTTGAGATATTTTTATATTTGTAAAAATATCTCAAACTTAGTTTAAAATAGATGCGTAATTAGAATTATGTATCTAGATTAATTAATAAATTAGAAAATAGTTAAGGCTTGAATTAAATAATAAATAATTTTTTAAGGAAGGTAAGAAGATGAAAAAGAAACATAAAAATCTACATAAACAAAATCCTAAAACAGTCACAAAAACAGTGCCACAAGTTGAATATTTATCAAGCGCAGAAGGGGCAAGTCTATCAATCAAAACAATCGAAGTTGTCAAAGAACAAAGTATTATAGATATAGTGCAAACTGGTAATTTTAAAAATGTACAGAAATATATTTTTAAAACGGATGTCGGTATAATAGCTTCCAAAAGTAATATGGAGTTCTGGTCAAAATTTTTAGAATATTTTCTAGATTTAACTCAGAGAGCTAAGATAGCTGAGAATATAATTGATAAAATATCATTGCATGAAATGTCTTTATCAGTGATTGGAAGTTCACTTATTAATCTAAATATCCAGAATAATTGGATAAATCATCTAAAAGCTGAAACGTTACTTGTGCAAGGTGAAAATATTCTAAATATTATTCTTAAAGACAAAAGTGATCCGACAGCTCTATCGTTTGCAAAACAGGGAGTGGAATCGATAGAATTGTCATATTGGGTTTATCAATCTTTATTAAATATTGATTTACAGCAGGCTACTCGAGAATTCTTTCTTCAGAAGGTTGAAAAAACACATGAAACACTGTATCAAATTATTGAATCGATGGATAGTTTGGTAGATCAATATAATCTTTTTGAACTGGCTTTAACAAAAAGACAACAGAATTTTCCAGAAGATAAGATGTATCTAGTTGATCTATTTATTAAGCTCGGTAGTTATGGGATAAAATTACCTGATCAAGCAATAAAACTTAAAGCAATACAGTATAGTGAGGAAGCGTATAATATTATTTGTAAACAGGAATTAGATACATATTTGGGATCTAAATTATGTCAAATTTTAAGCAATTTGAAAGATTTGTATGGTCAATTTGGCGATAATGGCAAGAGCTTATTGCTAAGTAAACAAATTGCTTATCTCAAAACCAGATTTGATCCAGAAGAAAGTAAAGAAGAGGGAAAATCACGTGAAAAAATTGAATATCAACATATTCTTATACATGGAATAATTACAGATAAAGTTCTGGAAATAAAAAAACAAATACAAGTAAACGTGTTGGATAAGATTCAAGTAGCGGCAGCAAGGGGCAAATGGGTTGAAATTAAAATTTATGTAGATAATGGAGTAGGTGGATATTTAGATGAAAATTGGCTAAAGTCCCAACTTGGTCCTTTAGCTAGTCAAGAAAATTATGAGACAGCTTTATCCCTTTGTTTTGAAGCAATTAATATTGGTATTATGAATTCACAAGTTCACAATCCTATTTGTGCAGCGATTTTTTGTCAACGATATCCAGAGTTGGTAGAGAAAATTATAGCCACCTGTCCAGAATATTTTGTTGATGGCAGTATATTTAGGGTCTCCTATTTAGGAGCAAGTAAATATAGCGTAAAACTTCTTGCTAAGAAACTTGAAGAAAATGAAGGGTTGTATAATAAGTCTTTTGAAAAAGAGATGATAACAATTATCAATGAACGTATCAAAGAATACATATTAGCACCAATAGAACTAATAGTAAAGAAAGGTGAATGGTCCCAGTATGTTGAGTCTGATTTAATCAGTAAATTGACCCCTTATTTTATTTCAAAGACAATTGGTAATAATTTATCTCAAATTTCTGATGTTTTTTCTATTGTAAGAATAATGGCTTTTCAGCAAATTATCGAGTCTATTGAACAATCAAAATCTGTGAATTTTAGTCCTATTCAAACTTTTACAAAAGCATATCCTGAATTAGTTAAAAGAATAATGAAAGATCACGCAGAATTGGTTACTAATAAAACTATAGAGCAATGTATTAATATTGAGTTAGAGGTGCAAGAGAAAATTGCCTATGAAAAGCAAGTTGCAATCGCTTTAGCAAAACAAGAGGCATTAGCAGCTCTAGAGCAAGAAATATTAAAGGCTTCGGAACAACAAGACCTAGTGCCTTTAAAGGTTGTAGTATCTGGTGATTCCGCTCCAATCGTTGAGGATTTAGTAGTATAGCCAATTAATTCAAGCTTGTTTCTGCTAATATGGGACTATTGCGAGATGAAGTGTATGTTATGATGATTATAGTTAATTAACTCTAAATTCACTATAATCATCATAGATTAAGATTAGAAACTCATTGAGAATCTATTAATTTTATAGTTTCTTCTATACCAAATAACTTGATAAAAGATCCAAGTCTTGGCCCTTGGGGTGACCCAAGTAAGATTTCGTACAGTTCCTTAAAGAAGTCTCGTAAGTTTTCATAACCAGCATTAGTACCTATTGCATAAATTTGATTTTGAATTTCCTCTGCGCTGATATCTGGAGAAGAGTTAACTAACATTTCTTTGATTTGATTTAGCAGTTTTTTCTGGTGATCATCAGCTACCATATATTTCTTAGTCTTTTTTACAAAATCATTATAATAAGTAATTGCATAACCAATCATATGATCTAGATAAGGAGCATTATGTGGATTGCTTTCTGGAGAATATTTACTGATAAAACCCCATAATACAGATTTATCTTCTGGGTTACAAACAGCTGCTAAATTAAGAAGAAGACTAAAACTAATGCCGTAAGTATTGATCTTTGGAACATTACCAGCATGAATATGAAAAACAGGATTTGCCAATTTTTTAGATACGTCTTCTTCTTCGTGATATTTAGTGTTAAAAGTCAAATACTCATCAACAGCCTTTGGTATTACATCAAAATACAGTCTTTTTGCTTTGCTAGGTGATTGATACATAAATAAAGCTATGCTTTCAAGTGGAGCGTAATGTAGCCACTCATCAACACTTATGCTATTACCTTTAGATTTTGAAATTTTACTTCCGTCTTCATCAAGAAATAACTCGTAAAAAAATTGTACCGGTACTTTTCCACCCAATATTTTGCATATACTACTATAAATTTCACCATTTGGTAGATGATCTTTACCATACATTTCATAATCTACATCAAGAGCAGCCCAGCGCATACCAAAGTCTGGTTTCCACTGTAACTTACAATGCCCGCCAGTTACTGGCGTTTCTATTAATTCATTATGTTGATTACGATAAAACACGCTACCATTTTCTCTGCTAAGTTTTTCAATTGGTACCTGCAGGACTACCCCTGTCGCAGGGCAAAGAGGCATAAAAGGCGAATATGTTTTTTGACGTTCCTCTCGAAAAGTTGGTATCATCAAATTCATAATTTCGTCATATTTATCAATTGTTTTAAGCATCATATGATCAAACATACCAGCTTTGTAACATTCTGTTGCACTATAAAAACTATATTCAAAACCAAATCGATCTAAAAAAGACCTGAGTTTTGCGTTCATGTAATGTCCGAAACTTTCAGTTTCACCGAATGGATCAGGTATAGAGGTTAGAGGTTTTCCAAGGTAGGGTGCTATCATTTCTTGGTTTGGTATATTTGAAGGAACTTTCCTAAGTCCGTCCATATCATCAGAAAAACAAATTAATTTTGTTGGAATATCGCAAATTTGCTTAAATGCTTCCCTTACCATTGTTGTCCTAGTAACTTCGGCAAAAGTTCCAATATGAGGTAATCCGGATGGACCATACCCTGTTTCAAAAAGAATATAACCTTTTGGCGGAGCGACCCCCCCTATTAGATCGTAAATCCTCTTAGCTTCTACAAATGGCCAAGCATTTGACTTTAGCAGATCGTCAAAATTAAATGTCATAAAAACCCAAAAATATTCTTGCAAATTATCTGGAGAATTATAACCTATATAAATACAAAATTACAGAAGCAATTATAAAAAACTCATGCAAGCAAAAAATCCTTACATTTTATTAATATTATTGTCTAGTTTTTGTCTAGTCAGTGCTTATTTTGTTGAGTATATAATGCAACTGGCCGCTTGTCCTTTATGTATTTATCAAAGATTTCCATATTTAATTTTCATTGTAATCTCAATAATAGCGGTGGCTGAAAAAAATTATAAACCATATAATAACTATCTGATAGTTACAGTGATTGGTGCTATAGTTTTAGCTACTTACCATACAGGAATTGAAAGAGGTGTTTTTGAATTATCTAGCCTATGTAAACCATTAATTTCTATAACAAATAATATTTCAGTTAGTGATTTTACAAAATTATTGTACAATCAAAAAATTGCTATGTGTAATAAACCAGCTTTGGTAGTGTTTAATTTATCAATGACTGAATGGAATTTATTACTAAATATAATATTACTTATTTTCTTTGCTAAATATAGAAATTTCCAAGAAAAATAATTTGAGGTACCTATGCCAAAGCCATTTTTTAGCAATAATCACGATACGATGCTACAAGAAATTATACGTGTCAATCATGCTGGTGAGTTTGGCGCCCAAAAAATATATCAAGGACAGATAAAATATACAAAAAATCTTAATGATCAAAAAATACTTAAACATATGCTAGATCAAGAGCAAGAACATCTGGAATATTTTAGTAATAAACTGCAAGAAGGTTTATCAAGGCCTACTCTTCTTATGCCAATTTGGACTATAGGGGGATATTTAATGGGAGCAATATCAGCAAAAATAAGTATAAAAGCAGCTATGATGGTTACAGAAAATGTTGAAACGATAATCGAAGATCATTATTCTCAGCAAATAACTTATCTCGAGCAATGCGATCCAAAAAATTCAATGCTGGAAAAGATTAAAAAATTCAAATCTGACGAAACAGAGCATAAAAATCTGGCGATAATCAGTGCTAATAAAAACAATAATAAATTGGATGACTTAATTGGAAGTTTTATAAAAAGTATTTGCAAGTCAGCAATTTTCCTAAGTAAAAAAATATAATAATATTAATTATGAAGTTATTTTTAATGAGGCATGCTGAAGCCAAAGAAGCAAAGCAAATGGATGACATTTTTAGAGAATTAACCAACAAAGGTATTCAAGAAGCCGAGAAAGCGATTGAGTTTTTACAAAACTATCAAATTAATAAAATATTAGTATCTTCTGCCAAACGAACAATGCAAACTGCAGAAATAATTCAAAAGAAATTAATGTGTCCGCAGTTTGAGGTTTTACCAGAGTTGTATGCGAGTAGTTCTAGTAAGATAGTGGAAGTTATCTCTAAACAAGATGATAAAGATAAAATCATACTGCTCATAGCTCATAATCCTGGAATATTTAATACTGCTTTGAAGTTTGTAACGTCTGATTCTTTGGAATATGATTTACTAATTGAAAGCGGCATGCCAACTGCCAAAATCATTAATCTAGATTTTCCTCATCTCAACCATTGGTCTGATATTCAGAATAATTTTTCTTAAGTTGCGTAGTTTTATTACGAAGATTTAAGTTAATTAAGCAACTCGTTTGACAATTATTTATAAAGTCACTACTATAGATTAAATAGTTAGTCATTTCAATCTTTAATAACCTTATGAATTTTTTATCTGATGAACAACGAGGGTCATTATATGCCGTTATTTCTGGACTGTGTTATGGTTTTCTAGGATATTTCGGTGTTAACCTTATGAATGCTGATTTGTCAGTTACCAATATGTTATTCTGGAGATTTTTTTTGGCTGCTTTATTTATGCTTCCGATCGTGGTATTGCAGTACAAAAATATTTTCAGTTCATTTAAGGAAAACCTTAAAATAGTGTTTTATGGCATGGCTTTTTATAGCACCTCTGCAATAGCCTATTTTATTGGTAGTAATTATATTGGAACTGGTCTTACAATGGTTGTGTTTTTTATTTACCCAGCAATTGTTATGTTATTTAATTGTATTCTATACAATGCTAAAATAAGCAAAATGTACTATTTGGCTTTTTCTATGATTATAATCGGAGTAGTATTGTTAGCAGATCTACAAGAATTGGAGCTTGATTTTTTAGGAATAGGTTTTGGTATTTTGTCCGCGCTTTGTTATGCTTGCTACGTGGTAGGAAGCAAAAGAAGTAATGTATCTCCAGTGGCGTCGACTTTTATGGTGTCAATTGGATGTATGGTTACGTGCTTAATTTTTTCTTGTCTTGAGTGTAGTTTTTTTGTTCCAACTTATTCAAATAACTGGATAAATATAGTTGGCATGGCGCTTGTTTGTACTGCATTGCCAATTTTATTATTATTGGAGGGGTTAAAATACATTAGCTCTGAAAAAGCTTCTATGATATCGGTTCTAGAACCAGTTTTTGTAGTGATTTTTGGTATAATTTTACTTGGAGAAACTGTTAGTAACATGCAAATAGTTGGTACGATCACTGTGTTATCAGGTGCTTTAACCGCTCTTTTCTCTAAAAATGTAATTAGTCAAAAATAGATAACAGAAGAGAGTCGGGTTTATTTGACTCGATAAAATGAATTGAACTGTTGGAATTGGACAAAAAATATCTTGATGCCTTTATCAATGGGTCGCTTGGGATAATCTCAATGTTGTTTTCAAACAATTTATCTAGTTCAGCAACCGATGACAGTACGCCTACTTGATTAATTAGAAAACTATCCTCGCACATTATAATTAATTTATCAGCGCTTATTGCTGTTGATATCATTGCAGAGGTTATATCAGCATCTAAAATCATTGTCTTATCTTTTTCGTTGTATGCCACTGGAGAAATTACAGGGATAATCTTGGTTTCTTCAATTTCAAATAAAATTTCTGGATTTACTAATAACGGTTCACTAACATGAAAATCGCTATTAGCTCTTGTTATATGATTTGATTTTTTAGCTACTAGTAGATTTCCATCTTTGCCAGAAAACCCAACGGCCATTATGTCAAAGGAGCATAATTTTGAGACTATAGTTTTGTTGATATAACCAGAAATTATTGCTTCTAATAAATCTGTAAGTTTATCGTTGCCTAAATGAGAATTATATTTTGTCTTATTTATTTCAAGTAAATCAAGATATTTTGCCAGTGAATTAGCGTATTCGTGAACAATAACAAAATTTAAACCAATATTTGATAATATCTCTATATTCTCAGCAAAATTGCGGAGTAAAAGACTATCCTCAATAATTACAGATGATAAGCGTATTAAGATCTTCGTGTGTTTAATAGAGTGACTATGCTTGAGGATAAACTTTATGAGGTTAGGAGTCTGCTCCCCCCAAGATTTATTATGAATCTTTCTCTTGTTATTTGACGGATTGCGCCAAGCTAAGTTGAAGTTCTTTTGCACCTAAACCATTTTTGCTGCTGGACAAAATAACATTACATAATAAGTAACCTAAACTTGCAAGATAATTTTTAGTTTCTGATTTAAAGTCCTCTTTTAATGTTATTTTATCTGTTTTTGTAAACACTAATTGTATTTGTTTGTTACATGAATGTAGTAACTCAATAACTTTAAGATCATTATCTTTAATACCTCTTCTGGCATCAATGAGTAGATTAACTAATTTTAAATTAGGTGTATTTTGTAAATAATGAAGAATGAGTTTTTCCCAATTTTGTTTCTCTTTTAGTGGTACTTTAGCAAAGCCATAACCTGGAAGATCAACTATCACTAATTTTTCTGCAATTGAAAAAAAATTTATTTGTTGTGTTCGCCCAGGAGTATGAGAAACTCTTGCAAGATTTTTTCTTCGACAAATAGTATTTATTAAGCTGGATTTTCCTACATTAGATTTACCAACGAAAGCTACTTGAGGCAAGGCTATTTTTGGTAATTGATCAGGTCTAGCTGCTCCTGCAATAAATTTCGCTTCTTGTCTGAATATTTTTATTCCAACGTCATTTGCCATTCTTATCTAGTTTATTTATATAAGATTGCTGAATTATTGATAAAATATTATTCCATGACCAATAGATTAGAAGGCCAGCTGGAAAACTACTAAACATAAACAAAAACATAAGTGGCATAAATTTCATCACCATAGCTTGTACTGGATCAGCTGGCTGAGGACTCATTTTTTGTTGTAAATACATAGTTAACGCCATAATTATTGGCCATACGCCTATCATCAGGAAGGATGGTGGTGCAAATGGTAGAAGACCAAATAAATTGAATATGGTAGTTGGATCTGGTGCAGAAAGATCATGGATCCATCCAAAAAATGGAGCATGACGCATTTCTATAGTTACATATAGCACTTTGTATATAGAAAAGAAAACTGGTATTTGAATTAACAAAGGCAAGCATCCGCTAATAGGATTGATTTTTTCTCGTTTGTAGAGTCCCATGATTTCTTGATTAAGACGAGCTTTATCATCTGCATATAATTCTTTTAATCGTTCCATTTGAGGCTGAAGATTCTTCATCCTTTTCATTGATCGATAAGATTTATTAGCAAGAGTAAACATTGCAAGTTTAATTATAATTGTGACGATCATTATACTAATGCCGAAATTACCTACATATAGGTAGAAAAAATTCATAGCATTAAATATAGGTTTGGTAAGTACGTAAAACCAACCAAAATCAATAGCTCTGTCAAAAAGCTTGATGTTATGTTGGCTTTCATATTTATCTAGCAAATCAACCTTTTTTGCTCCAGCAAATAATTTGTGTGTTAATTCAAAATTACCACCTGCTTCAATAATTTGAGTAGTAGAAAGAAAATCAGCTTGATACTTATCAAGACCAGATTTAATACCATAGATGAAATTTGAAGAATAAGTTTGCGTTGAGTCGGGTATGAACGCAGCAAGCCAATATTTATCAGTAATACCTATCCAATCAACTTTATTTTTTGCAAAGCTTTCTTTCTTTTTGTCTTTTATATCGTCGTAATTATATTCTTTAAGCTCTCCATTAACAGCTCCTATCATACCTTGATGAAGAATATTTACTACTCTTTCTGATTCATGGCTATAAGTACGATTTATCAAGGCGTAATACTGAGTTTGTATTGGATGAGATGAGTTATTTAACGTTGTTTGCTTAATGCTGAACATGTAGTTATCATCTAATTCAATCTTGACTATAAATTTTATTTTTTCTGGACTAATCCATGTAAAGGTAACTGGTTGACCAGGTGATATATTATCACCATCTGCTTGCCAAATAGTCGATGAATTAGGAAAGTTAATATTTTTATTATTTCCCCACCATCCAATTTCAGCAAAATAAGCATCCTTGGTAGCAGATGGAGAAAAAAGTACTACAGGGTGTTTATCGTCCTCTAAATTTTCTTGATATTTTAACAAAGTTAGATCATCAAATCTCAAACCTTCTAAAGATATTGAGCCAGAAAGTAAATTTGATTTGATCGCAACTCTTTTTGACGTCGAAAGAGCTGCAGGACGTTCAATAATTTGGTCAACTATTGTTAGTTTTGTTTCTTTTTTTACAGCTTCTAGCTGGTTATTGTAATGTTTTTGTTGCTCAGTTAAGCGCTCTAATTTTGGTTTTTCATAAAAATGCTGCCAACCAAATATTATTAGTATTGAGACCGCTATAGCAGTTACTAAGTTTAAAAAACTATAATTCATATTTATTTTATAAATTTATTTAATTGTCCTTGCGATTTTTATAAGATTTACACTAAATAATCAAGCTCTTTAAAGTATATTAGTTTTTAATAGTCGAAACACTAGGGAATTATCCTTGCAATTGTTACTAAAACTTAATATGATCGTCTGTTTTAATCTAAAAAAATTGACAAAAGTAGTATGTCTAAAACTGTTGTTGTAGCAATGTCTGGAGGAGTGGATAGCTCAGTAGTTGCTGCAATGATGCATGAGCAAGGTCATAAAGTTATAGGTATTACTTTGCAATTATATGATTATGGTGCACTGCAGAAAAAAGGTGCATGTTGTGCTGGTCAGGATATTTATGATGCTAAAATGGTAGCAGACAGACTTGGCATACCTCACTATGTTTTAAATTATGAGAATCTATTTCGTCAAAAAGTAATAGAGGAGTTTGCTGATAGTTATATTAGGGGAGAAACGCCTCTACCATGCGTACGTTGTAATCAGTCTGTTAAATTCAAGGACTTGCTAAAACTTGCTCAAGAACTTGGGGGCGACATGCTTGCAACCGGACATTATGTACAAAAAATACTTAGGAATAATAATTCAGAACTTCATAAAGGTGTAGATTGCCAAAAAGATCAAAGTTATTTTTTGTTTGCTACGACTAATAAGCAACTGGATTTTCTTGAATTTCCTCTTGGTAAATATACAAAAGAGGAGACAAGGAAATTAGCTTTAAAATATGATCTTGAAGTTGCCGATAAACCAGATAGCCAAGATATTTGTTTTGTGCCAAATGGTGATTATCGCGAGGTTGTTAACAAAATTCGTCCCAATAGTAATAAACCAGGCAAATTTTATCATATTGATGGTTTTGAAATGGGTGAACACCAAGGTATTATGAATTATACAATTGGTCAGAGGCGTGGTCTTGGTATTGCATATGGGGAACCTATTTACGTTATAAAAATTGACCCAGAGACAAGTGCAGTGTATATTGGCCCAGAATCTGCGTTGTTTAAAACAAAATTTGCGCTAAAAGAAGTAAACTGGCTTGCTGGTGATATAACAAACAAGAATCTTGAAGTTACTGCGAAGGTTAGGTCTACTACAGCTGGGGTGAAGGCAAAAATTGATATTATCGAAAATGATAAAATTGAAGTTACCATGCTTGGGCTCGAAAAGGCAATAACTCCAGGACAAGCTTGTGTTTTATACGACAATACAAGAGTTCTTGGTGGTGGGTGGATTACTAGAGATGTTGGGTAGGTTGTTAAAATAATAAAAACAGAGGAAGGACATGAATTTTTTGAAGAAAAAAAGCTTTGAATCAGTAAAAGAAGCTGGTAATTCAAGTGGTCTTGATAAAACATTATCAGCATTTGATTTAGTGTTGCTTGGTCTTGGTGCTATAATCGGCACTGGTGTCTTTACTTTAACAGGTTTGGTTGCTGCGCAATATTCAGGCCCAGCTATAACTGTTTCTTATTTGATTGCTGGGTGTACATGTATTTTTGTAGCATTAGCTTACACGGAGCTAGCAACAATGCTTCCTACTTCTGGTAGTGTTTATACTTATTCTTATGTGGCATTTGGAGAAATTTTTGCTTGGTTAATTGGTAGTGTAATTATTATAGAGCTTGGTTTTGCATCTGGAGCAGTTGCTATAAGTTGGTCAGCCTATGTTCAAGGGATCTTAGACTCGGCTGGTTATCATCTTCCGGAGCATTTTGGTAAGTCTCTATCTGAGGGTGGAATAATTAACATACCAGCAGTTACAGTAGTGATTTTCGTTGGGTTTATGCTGTACCTTGGTACTAAGGATAGTAAAAAATTAAATAATATCTTAGTTTTTATTAAAATGTCAGCAATTTTTGCTTTTATGATCTTTGCCGCTCCTCATTTTGATGCGACAAACTGGGAGAATTTTATGCCAAATGGCTTTGATGACGTATTAATTGGTTCTTCAATTTTGTTTTTTGCTTTTACTGGTTTTGGAGTTCTTGCTAGCGCAGCAGAAGAGTGTAAAAATCCAAAACGTGATTTGATGATAGGTATTATTGGTTCTTTGGTGCTTGCGACAGTTGTTTATATGATTGTTGGAGCGTTGGCTACTGGAATAATTCCTTACGGTGAATTAAATAATGCCCAGCCGCTTGCTCATGCTTTGAAGTTTAATAATAGTAATATTGGTTCAGCAATTGTTGCGACTGGTGGTATAGCTGGAATGACTACGGTTATCATGATGAATATTTATGGCCAATCACGTATTTTTTATGTGATTGCAAGAGATGGTTTGTTACCAAAATTCATGGCAAAACTACACCATAAATATGATAGCCCACATATAACAATTGTAATTTTCACTCTTATGATTGCTTTAATGGCAGCTTTCTGTCCGTATTCTATACTCGCTCAGCTTTCTAGTATGGCTGCTTTACTTGATTATGTTGCAATAACCATCATAGTAATGCTATTTAGGTTTAGTTTACCAAATATTGAAAGACCTTTTAAATGTCCTGCGGTATTTTTTATAGCTCCGGTAGCTCTTGTTTCGTCGATAGTATTACTGTTTAAACAAATTATTGGCAAAGATGGTTCTCTGCTTTTTACCGGCGAGATCATAATATACTGGTTTGTCCTAATGTTTATTCTTTATATTTTAAATATGCTAGTCTTTAAAAGAAAGTCTCAAACTTAAGTTAACTAGGAATTCAACATATCTTAATTCTTGTAAGTTAGTCCAAGTTTTTGTTGTGCAAAATAATGTTAATTAAATAAGAAATGTTTTAATTTAATTACTAAGGTAGATATGACAGAGATGCTCTTAACTACCAAATAGTAAATTTAGTTCAATAACGACTAGACCACTGTAGGGCAATATATCAATGAATAACTCAGACAATTTACCAATATTATACAGTTTTGTTAGATGCCCTTATGCTATGAGGGCAAGAATGGCTTTATTAGAAGCTGGGATTGACTGTGTTCTCAGAGAAGTAGATCTTAAAAACAAACCAGCCTCTATGCTAGAAATCTCTCCTAAAGGGACTGTTCCTGTATTGCTTTTAAAAACAGGTGAAGTTATAGAGGAGAGCCTTGATATAATTAATTATGCCCTAAAACAAAATGAATTATTTCATGTTCAAAAATATACCAAACAAAAACAAGAAGAACTAAAAGAATTAATTGCTAATAATGATAACCAGTTTGTAAAACTACTCAGACCTTATAAGTACCCAGAAAGATATCCTGAGCATTCTCAAGAAGATTGTAAAAAACAGATACAGGTCGAGTTTTTAGATAAATATGAGAAAATGCTAAATGGCAATCAATTCTTATTTGGTTTAAAATCCATAGCAGATATTGCAATTTTACCTTTCATTAGGCAATTTGCTATCGTTGACCAAGAATGGTTTTATAACAGCAATTACAAGAATATAATTGCTTGGTTAAAACTCATTACTGATAGCCCTAATTTTCAAGATATAATCATGGCCAAACATCAACCTTGGAAAGAACTTAACAAACCTGTGTACTTTCTTAATTCCGTGCCCAAAGTTTAATTCAACTACTTTCGCTATAGTGTTAATTAGAAAATCCTTGCCTAACTTATCTGTGTTCAGTAAAAAATAGGCATTGACCATTGATCTAACTTTATTATTTGTCTCATTTTATCTATTATCAACTCCTACGTGCTTCTGCTATATTAGAACTAGTTTGAATTGGGTGCTAATTATGTGGAGTCATCCCCTCGTATAGGCGGGGATTCAGAATTAAGCTTTTAAGCTAGATTTGCCTTGCGCGGGAATGACAAAATGTCGC
>JAIFLQ010000032.1 GCA_020048975.1 Rickettsia sp.
AGAAAAAGAAAAAACCCAGAGGGTTGATGATCGCAATGTGGAACCCAAAGTCACAAAGAAAAAGGGACTAGAACGATCTGATTTGTAAACGAATTATCTAACCTTTACAGCGATGACGAATGTCGTAATAACGAGCGAATGCGAAGTGATCCACACTTTCGTGACTTTATTAAAGCTAGATTGCCACGCTTAGGCTCGCAATGACTGGTTTTTCATCTTCTAATAATGGCCACGCTTCGGATCGCAATGACTGATTTTTTATTTTCCGTGAACGGTTACATTTTGGAACTAGGGGCGTTGCTGATATATTGTTACCAATGTACAATGTTAGACGCTTGCATCTATATAAATAGTTTTGGTAGAGTCGGATGTTTAACTAATTATTCAAGAAATAGCTTTTTATTAGCTGGTCTATTCACAATCTTTTTAGATTTTTTATCATTCTTTTTTTCTGCGTGATTAGAATGATGATCAAAGTTA
This sequence comes from Rickettsia sp., assembly GCA_020048975.1. Classification (GTDB taxonomy): domain Bacteria; phylum Pseudomonadota; class Alphaproteobacteria; order Rickettsiales; family Rickettsiaceae; genus Megaera. The sequence goes on from JAIFLQ010000032.1 coordinate 481, forward strand.
CTTTTCAGATAATCATCAATTTCTTCATTGAGTTTGTCGATTTTCTTCCTAAAGAAGTGATCGGCACCATTAATCATACGATAATCAACTTTTATATGTTTTTGTTTTGATAACTTCTGTGCTAATTCATGCACCGATTCCTCTGAAACTACACTATCTAAATCTCCTTGCATGATTAATCCGGGAGTAGGGCAAGGGGACAAAAATGAAAAATCGTATTTATTAACAGGGGGAGAGACCGTCAAAAAATGTGTAATTTCAGGTCTTCTCATTATTAATTGCATTGCAATCCAAGCGCCAAAAGAAAATCCAGCAATCAGATTCACATTAGCAAGAGGGTTGTTTAGTTGTAACCAATCAAGTGCTGTTGCAGCGTCAGTCATTTCTCCGACACCTTCATCAAACTTACCAAGAGATTTACCAACACCACGAAAGTTGATTCTCAGTACCGTGAAATCATTATCAACTAAAGTTTTGTAGACGTTATAAACAACTTTATTATTCATAGTTCCGCCATATAGCGGATGTGGGTGAAGCACAAGCGCTATTGGCGCTTTTTGGTTAGTTGATTCAGTATATCTACCTTCTATACGCCCAGCTGGGCCGTTAAAAAAAACCTCAGGCATTACAATCGTATCTTTTTTTATTTATTAGATCGCAGTCTAGTACTATTTTCAATAAAAAACAATAGACTTGTTTGGCAATCTAAAAATTGCTAAAAAATAATTTATTGTTTAAGTTTTCGCTTGTGTAAACGGAATCAATCCGTGAAAAGATTCAATCTGAACTTCACAGAAGCTTTGCTTTTATAAAGTAGTTCCCTAAATTTTAATGTCATATAACAGAATAAATACTAGACTAGAAAAGAATTTTGGTTATTATAATCAATTAAATATTAACAATATCTAATTACCTGGTGCGTACAAACAGAATGATATTAAGAAATTTGTTGGCTCTAGTAGCAATTATTTTTATATCTTGGAACAGCTGCCATACCTTTGCTGCTGAGCAAGATTATTTAGCTGTTGTTCAAAGACAGTCTACTCAGATAAAAGAACTAAAAACCCGTCTTGACGCACTTGAGCAAACTGTTAGTGCTATGCAAACAAAAACTGTTGATTCTAAAGTTAAACAAGTCCAAGAAAGACCTTTAGCTCTTGAGCAAGAGACAGATTCACAACAAACTCCAGATAAAAAAATATTCTTCCAAGAAAAAGGGCTAGATGAAGCTCAATCTGAATATGATACAGCACTTTCCTATTTAAAAGATGGCAAATTTGACGAAGCGGAACAAAAATTTGCCAACTTTATTCAAACGCAACCAAAGCATAAACTAAGAGAAAATGCTCTTTTTTGGTATGCAGAAAGTTTTTATCGTCGTAATAATTTTAATCAATCAGCAATTAACTACTTAAAGAGCTACAAAGAGTATCCTAAGGGCCCCAAAGCTGCAGATGCTTTATTGAAATTATCTCTTTCTTTAGGTAATTTAAACAAATCTAAGGAAGCGTGTAGCGTTCTAGATAAGCTAGACTCGGAGTTCCCGAACAGACCAGAAAATTCTTTAAAAAGATCTGTTGAAGCAAAGAATAAATTTAGCTGCAAGAAAAAATAATAATTGATTAGAAATAATGACTGATATTCTAGACGAAATATTGAACGACGAAAAAGATGCAAAAAGATTGCAAATATTTAGAAAAATTTTACCAATCGTAATAACGCTCACAATTATTACTGCTATTTTTATGGCTATATATAGTTGGTTTTCACAAGCAAAGACTCAGCATAATCAAGAAATAGGAGATTCGTTTGTTCAATTAGTTTCTGGTGAGTATAAGGATAAGAAATTAGTAAATACTTTACTTGAAGAAATTAATATCAATGGTGAAAATAAGCTATCTGAATTAGCTTCAATAAAATTAGTTAGCACGCAAGTGCAACTTAATGATATTCCAAAAGCTATAACATTACTTGAAGCGATAATAGATAATAAGGAATACTCTGAAATAACCAGATCTTATGCAAGGATTTTATATATTAGTCTGATTTTGGATATAGATAATTTAAACACTGATCAGGAAAACAAATCAAGAGAGTATTTACAATATTTTAATAAAGACTCTCAGGTTTTTTATGCAACAGCTACTTTGTTAAAATCATTATTCTATCTAAAAAGCAATCAATTAGATTTTGCAAAGCAACATGCCTTAGAAGTATTAAAGCTTTCTAGAGCTTCAGGAGTTATAAAAGAGCAAGCAAAAGCAATTATTGCTCAGATTTCTATAAAAGCATCAAGTTAAAATTTATATAGGTATTATTATGAAAAATTTTTTAACATTCTTAGTGGCTATATTTTATTTATCAGGCTGTGATAGTATAGGTACCACAAAAGTAAAAAATCTGATTGATTTAACTCCAAAACTTGAAGTAGAAGATCAAAAACAGCAATTATTTTCTACAGGAAGAGAAAATCCATTTAAAGAAAAAAAAGCGCATTCTTATAAAATTTCTAACAAATCAATTATAGCAGAGCCAGCGATTGCTAAAGGGGTTATGTATAGTGTGGATAAACAAGGTTATGTTAACTCATTTTCGTTAAAAGAAAAAAAGTTATTATGGAGTAAAAATATATCTGGTAGTGAAGTAGATAGATATTTTAATTCTGGTGGTATACTATTTAGCGACGATAAGCTATACGTTACTTATGGTTCTCGTAATTTAGTTGTTATGGATGCAATATCTGGAAATGAAGTTATACGAAAGGAGTTTCCTGATATAATCAAAAGCAAACCTGTTATGCTGGATGATAAATTGTTACTAGTGCAAACGATTAGCAATCAATTAGTAGCGTACAATATAAAGAATTCTAAGTTGATATGGATGCATGAGGGGGGCATCGAGATTATTTCTTCAAAAAATCATATTAATCCTATTATACATAATGGCCATGTACTGGTAAGTTATAGCTCAGGGGAAGTAGTATATCTCAATGCAAATAACGGTTCTGAATTATGGCGTTACAGTTTATCTAGCTCTGAACTTGGATTACCGAGCTTTGAACCGTCTGTTATTATAACTAAACCTATTATAAGCGGCGATTTTACTTATTTTGCTACTAGTAATGGAAAAATAGTGAAGCTTGATTTGCGTGACGGCAAGGAGGTTTGGATCAAAGTTGCCGACGATATTCAGTCTATGATTTTGCATGATAATAATTTGATAGTTACAAACAATGCACGGCAAATTGCTTTACTATCAGCTGTTAATGGTAAAGTAAGCTGGACAGGTGATCTTATTTCTGCAAAGGAACGTATGTCTAAAAAACCTAAAGCTATTAATTTTTTAGATCCATTTGTTGTTAAAAATGGAAATGATTATACAGTAAATGTAATTGCTTCAAATGGTGAACTTTATCAATTTACTACAAATGAATTTGCTCAATTACCGGAAAAAGCTACTATTTCTTTAATTGATAAAGGTATTAGATATTACTGGATATCTTGCTGCAACGGCACAATGCACATGATTTTAGATACAAAAATAGTGTTTTAGTTTTTAGTCGTTTATCATAATTAACGAGTTTGAACTTCTTTATTAAGTTGCCTAGTATTAAACGTTACAAGATTTGCGTGGTATTTAGGATCAATTTTAGCTGGTTCTACTAATTTATTACATGCTTCATGCATAGATTTTTGTGATAGTAAATTTGGGGCAGCTGGTGCTGCTTTGTGCATACCATAATCGTAGACTTCTTTATATTGCTTTGCTGTTAATTTAGGAAGAACTCCGTCAGCTTTGTTTTGCTCAGTTGCTTTTACTATTAAACCTACTGTCTCCACCTTACCCGCTAATACTTTTTGCTTCAAAATTTCTACTACTTCTTGTGAAGTTTTGTCTTTTAGTTTTTCACTCACCTCTTCTAAACTAAGTGGTTGTTTAGCTTTTGTAGGAGATTCTACCGCTGTTACAATAACATGATCCTTGGCTAAATCTTCTTGTTTTGCTAAATCAACAGTTTGCTTCATCATGTTTTCGTAAGTTTTTTGCGTAACTGGTAATGTGTATATCTGGCCATTACGTTCGATATAACCAACCGCTGTTTCTGGATTGCTGCCCATAAATTTTACAGGCTGCGGAGAGCTCACTTCGGTTAATTTACCAGATTTATCATAATGAGCCGTAAAGTAAACTGCACCTTCTGCTGGCATATTTTGACCATGTTCATCCTTTAACGCAAATGATGCATGCATTGGACCAGACCCTTCCTTGATTGAAGTTGGAAATTCAATTGTCCTAGCACTCACTTCTTGCTTTTTGGTGCTTCCATCTAGCAAGGTAGTTGTTCTTGATAAGTTAACTGTTTTTTCAACCAATGTGCATAATTCTTCTCGCGCTTTATTTTTTACTATTTGTAATTTTTCATTAGGCTTAGAAGAAGGACTGTCCCATTCCACAGCTTTTGCTGTTTTAGCGAATTCTTCATTAAATTTTTTGTAACCAGCTATTTCGGCTTTCTGTATTGCTTTCTCAAGATCTTCTTTGACT
>JAIFLQ010000091.1 GCA_020048975.1 Rickettsia sp.
TTTCCCGTCATCACGAGCGAATGCGAAGTGATCCACACTTTCGTGGCTTTAAAGCTAGATTGCCACGCTTCGCTCGCAATGACTGGTTTTTTATTATCTTCTAATAATAAATGGCCACGTCGCTTCGCTTCTCGCCATGACGAATATTGTCATAGCGAGCAAATGTGCGAAGTGATCCAGGTCTATTTGCATAGAGAGATGGTTTTACTCTATATACCCAGTTCCTGATTTTGATGCAAATCTTTATTAATTTTTACTGATATACTGTTTAACCCCCCCTTCTTTTACAACAAATTTTTTAATCAAATAATATCCAAGATAACAAAACGGTGTACAAGCTAAAGCAGCTATTACTTTAAACACAAGGGAGTTTGAAGCTATTGTATAATAATTCTCCCAAGATAAAATCCCTGCAAAGCAAAGAATTGTTAATACTAATGTAGTATCTAATACTTGAGCAAGTATCGTACTAAGATTGTTTCGAAACCATAGATGTTTAGATGTGGTCAAATTCTTCAAATAGAGATAAATTTTTACATCAAGCAATTGAGAAAAAAAAGTAGCCACTATAGATGCAACTGATGCTACACCATATACACTAAACATTTTGTGGAAACTAACATCATCAATATTCGACCAATTAGTTGCTGGCAAATAATCACTTATCATGATCAAACCCATAACAATAAAACTACATAAAACTGATGTTTTTATCATATGATTTGCATATCGATTGCCATAAAACTCAGCCGTCAAATCAGAAATTAAAAAAGTGATTGGATATAACAAAACCCCAACTGACAATTCAAATTCCAGAGATAAAATATTAATAGTTACAAATTTTTGAAAGATTAAATTACCAGTAATAACAATAGTACAAAACAAACTACAAAGAAAACTATATAATTTTATCGACCTGCTCATCTTAGTTTGTTCAAATTAATAGTATGTTGTAAATCAAGAACCAACATTATATCCATATTTTAGATTTACGAGCTTCACATGACAGTTAACACTGCATTTTTTATTTGGTAATGGTTTTTTTGACTTAAACCCTTCTTTGCTAGCAAGACCAAAAGTTTGTAATAGTTTTTGCGTCTCCGAGTGCAAATAGTCGATCTTTACTTGCGCAATACCCTTATTTTTAAAACCAAGCAACGTAGCAGCTTTTTCTGATAAGTCAATTTCTCTATTACCAGCATATGGCCCTCTATCATTAACAAGAACTATTACAGATTTGCCATTTTCTAAATTCTTTACTTTAACTAAAGATGGCATATGAAGGGTTTTGTGTGCAGCAGTTAGCATTTCTTTGTTATATACATCACCGTTAGCTGTTTTTTTGCCATGATCTTTACGTCCATACCACGAAGCTTTGCCAACTTTAGAATATTTATTATACTTTTTTGGTTTATAGTCCTTACCCTTTATATTATACTGAGTTCCTACCTTAAAATGGCCTTTATATTTTGTATTATGCTTATCATCTTTGGATAAATTACGAAGTGATTTTGAATTACTTTGACAAGAACATAATGATAAGACAAGAAGCGATAATGCTAAAAAGAAACCTAGCTTATGAATATAAATAAATATTTTTTTACAAAACATATATTTCGAATCTACCAACTATCTACTGAGTCATGTTCGTTCTTAAAATCAGACGACTCCCCTTCATCAATCAACAATGTTTCAGACTTGTTATCCTGACTAGATTTAGAGGGCTGGAGTTTAGCTGCTAATTCATTTACTTTAACATGGCTAACCACCTTCTCTACTCCATTAATGTTGGAAGCTATATTAGCCACTTTCTGCAACTCCTCCTCTGATCTTGCTATACCAAATAGGTAAACAACATCATCCAAAGTAATGACCGTGTAATTAACAAATTTTATACTCCTATCTAGAAAAGTTTTTGATTTGATTTGGCTTGTAATCATAGTATCTCTAGTATATCGAACTATATCAAACTTACCACTTTTCTTGTCTGCTTTGAGTTCATTTACAACTTCAACAACACCCTCTTGCTTCCATGCAATCTCAACAGCGCTAATTATATCTTCTTCCTTATCAACTACCCCCGTATATAGAACCCTACCCTGCACTACCTCTACTTTAATTTTGGTATATAATTCTCTGAAATTATTTTTTATAAATGATGCTTTTATTCCAGATGCTATTCTTATATCTGTAAGAGCCTCACCTGCTGGTCTATCTTTTGCAAGTTCCACAACAGATGCTGTAGCTCCAGTAAAGATAGTAGGTAAACAACCGCTCACCAACAAAGATAAACCGATAACAGCGCTAATAAACGAAATTTTTTGCATAAAATTACTTACCAAGATCTTAATGAATACAGAAGCAATTATACAAAATAAATAGTTTCAATCAACATATTAGTTCAAACGAAGAGTTTCGGATAGAAAGTTTAGATAGGCATTTTTACTAAATGGCATTCTGACGAGCTTCTCTCATCCTTTTAAAATCATCCCCAGCATGATAAGAAGATCTAGTAAGTGGCGATGCAGACACCATCAAAAATCCTTTTGTTCTAGCAACTCTTTCAAAATATTTAAACTGCTCTGGGGTTACATATCTTGCGATCTGGGCGTGGTTTTTTGTTGGCTGTAAATATTGACCAATGGTAATAAAATCAACATCAGCAGCTCTTAAATCCTCCATTACTTGGATAATTTCAGAATCAGTCTCACCAAGACCAACCATAACTCCGGACTTTGTAAATATTTCTGGATCCAATTTTTTCACTTTATAAAGTAAATTTAACGAATGAAAGTATCTAGCTCCTGGCCTAATTTTTTTGTACAAAGAAGGAACTGTTTCGATATTGTGATTAAATACGTCTGGCTTTGCTTTCACTACTATCTCTAAGGCCCCTTCTTTTTTTAAGAAATCAGGTGTTAGGATTTCAATAGTAGTATTTGGTGAAGATTTTCGTAAACTAGCTATACAATTAGCAAAATGCGTGGCACCACCATCTGGCAAATCATCTCTATCTACAGAAGTTATTACTACATGCTCAAGACCTAGTTTTCCTACAGCCTCTGCAAGCCTTTCTGGCTCATGAGGATCAAGCAGGTCAGGACGTCCTGTTGCTACGTTACAAAAAGAACAAGCCCTAGTACAAACTGAACCCAGTATCATAACAGTTGCATGTTTTTTTTGCCAACATTCGCCAATGTTTGGACAAGCGGCCTCTTCGCATACAGTATTTAGCTTAAGACTACTAATTAACTCTTTAGTATTTTGATATTCCTTTGAATTTGGAGCCTTAACTCTAATCCAATCTGGTCTTGTTAATTTCATTATTTTATTTATTTTTTGTTAAACATAAATAATTTGGGCGATAGTAGCAATTTTATTTAAACCAGACATGTCTGTGGTTGTTATAAATGTCTGTAGTTTACTATTTATTATATATTCAGCAAGAGAATCTTTACGTATATCATCTAGATGAACAAACAGCTCATCTAGTAATAGAATAGGAGAAGTCTTAGCTATTGTTTTGTTTGCTTCAATTTGCCCCAGTAATATCGATATTAACAAAGCTTTTTGCTCGCCTGTAGAACAAAACTTTGCCATCTGCCTCTTTTCCTTATGTTCTACAATAAGCTCTTCTTTATTTACACCAAAATTCGTTCGTTTAGTAATCCTATCTTTTTGCCGATTTTTATTCAAATTTACCGAATATTTATCTAAAAATTCTTCGTCTGTTACTTCTTTTTCAAATAATAAATTAACGCTAAGTTTAGCTTTCGGAAATGGCGCGTCAACAATTAAGATAGATTCTTGTAAAAATTCCACCACACTTAAACGTAATTTACTGATTTTCACGGCTAAAGTAGAAATTTTTGTTTCTAGAATTTTTAACCATGATTCATCAAAATTTGAGCTTGCTTGAACTAGAAGTTTTAATCTCTCGCTTATGAGATAATCATATTTATTAATGTTACTAGCATGATCATGATAAAAATTATAAACTATCCTATCAAGAAATCTTCTTCTATCAGTTGCTGAACTCAAGAATATTCCATCCATTTGAGGTGTTAACCAAATAACATTAGCAAGATTAGTGAGTTCTGTGTTACGAATTTTTGCTCCGTTATATTCAATAGTCCTTGAATTTGTGTTTATTAGAAAGTTAGATTCTATCAATGCTTTACCTATCTTACTTTGCAGATGCATAGCACTAGACCAGTTTTCTTTATTATTACGAGATATTTCGTCGTATCTTGCCCCTCTTAATCCTCTCCCAGGAGTTAGCAACGATATTGACTCTAAAATATTTGTTTTTCCACTACCATTTTCGCCTATAATAACAACAATGTTATCGTTAAATACTAACTCTAACTCTTTGAAATTGCGGTAATTATGTAGGTTTAATTTTTCTATATAAACTTTCATCAAGTTTACAATTTAACTATTTTAATTTTCAATCTATTCCAAAACTCAAGTAACTCAGTTGCTTTAAATAGAAATATAGAAAGATGCTCACAAATTACACTATAATCATCAGGGTAGTCATGAGCAATTTGATTCCTTATTATTCGTAATGTTCCCCACCAATTTGCATCCTCAATATAACCCAATTTCTCTAACTTATTTAGTTTATCAACAAAACTTTCAGCTTCTTCTTCTAGGACTTCTAAAATCAGCGGTAAAATTTTAGATCCAAGAATATCCTGTAATTTACTAAAACGTGTAGTCATCATATCAAGAAAAGCCACTTGCTGCCTACTTAAAGACTCTAAAACAGAGACTGTAATTGGTGTTAATTTATTTACTTCTCCTAAAGCTTCTCTGAGCCTGATTGCGTGAATATCTGCTATTTTGGTATAATCTGTTAAGAAAGAACGTGAACTCATTGAAATTAGCACTCCCGTATTTTTTGCCTGTTTATAAATTGGTAAATCTTTATTTTTACATAAAACATTTATGATAACATCAATTTTCTGATCACCAATTACTTTTGTTAAATCTGTTAAAAAACTAATTTCTCTCGAAGCAACCAAAAATAAATCAGTATAGTTTGTTTCTATATAAAGATCTATATCTCCACCTTTTTTATTATCATCTGCCCTAGAGCCAAACAACCATATGCTATCTTCCTTCATAAAATGCAATGCAAACACTTCCCAAATAGCTTTAATTTGTATTCTAGTTAAACGCATATCTCTCTAATATTTCACTTAAATAATAATTATTTTACACAATTTTTAAACTCTGTAAGCAAATCTTCCGACTCTCTTAAAATATTGACTGAATTTTTCAAATTTTTAATAAAAACTAATTTATTATCAGGCTTGATTTTAGCATGTCTTGGGAATTTTTGTATAAAAAACATCACACTATCTGAAACATCAAAATTCTTATTAAACCTTATAACAAAACCGCCTGGACCACTATCAAGACTTTCAATTTTCAACGCCTGACAAATAGTTTTTATCTCAACTATCTTCAGCAAATTAGCAAACTCCTCTGGTATAACACCAAATCTATCGATCATTTCATCCCTAAATGCTTCAATTTCAGAATGATTTTTAAGATTTGCCGTTCTTCTATATATAGCAAGACGGAGCGAACTATCTTCAATGTAATTCGCAGGAATATAAACGGCTAATCCAAGATTAATAGACGTAGTAAAATCTAAGTATTTTTCGTCAGTTTTTTGATTTTTAAGCTCTAATATCGCTTCATCAAGCATCTCTTGGTATAACTCTGAACCTACTTCCCTAATATGTCCAGATTGTTCATCTCCAACCAAATTACCAAACCCACGCAAGTCCATATCGTGACTAGCAATAGTAAATCCAGCGCCAAGAGAATCAATATTTTGTAATATTTCCAATCTTTTCCAAGAATGTTTTGTAGTAACTTTATCACTCATTAACGTAAGACAAGCATAGCCTCTGATTTTACCACGACCGACCCTGCCTCTAAGTTGGTAAAGTTGACTAAGGCCTAGCATATCTGCTCTATGAATTATTATCGTATTAGCAGATGCGATATCAATACCCGATTCTATTATAGTCGTTGAGAGTAATATATCAAATTTACCATCACAAAACTCATTCATTATATTATCAAGTTCATTAGGTAACATCTGACCATGAGCTATCTTAAATTTAAGCTCGGGCACGTATTCTAGTAATTTCTTTGCAATCCATTCTATATCTTTTATCCTTGGTGCTACATAAAAACTTTTTCCACCTCTAAAACGTTCACGCATGAGAGCATCCCTTATTATTATACCATCAAATGGCATAACAGTTGTTCTTACTGGTAATCTGTCTATTGGAGGCGTTGCAATAAGACTCAAATCTTTAAGCCCAGACATAGACATTTGCAAGGTTCTAGGTATTGGCGTTGCAGAGAGAGATAAAACATGCACTCCAGATTTTAAGGATTTTAAATGCTCTTTTTGAGTGACGCCAAAATGTTGCTCTTCATCAACAATTAAAAGCTTTAAGTTCTTGAATTTTATCTCTTTTGATAGAAGCGCATGAGTGCCAATTATAATATTTATTTTTCCGTTTTCTATATCTTTTTTTATTACCCTTGCCTGAGTACTGCTAACTAACCTAGATAATTGATTAATACAAATATCTAGACCATTAAAACGCTCGAGAAAACTCATGTAATGCTGCCGACATAAAATAGTGGTAGGGGCAATAATTGCTACTTGCGGATGGTCATCTTCATAATCAAAAGCCACCATGAAAGCAGCTCTCATAGCAACTTCTGTTTTTCCAAAGCCAACATCACCACAAATTAATCTATCCATTAATTTGCCACTTTTTAAATCATCTTCAATATCACTAATTGCAGAAAGCTGGTCTTCTGTCTCACTATAGATAAAACGATTGCAAAATTTTAAATATAACTCGGGATCAAAGCTAACAGCTGGTATTCTGCGCAATTCCCTCTCCGCTGTTATCTTAATCAAATTACTAGCAATGTCTTTTATTCGATTTTTTAGACGAGCCTTACGTTTCTGCCAATTCAACCCACCAAGCTTATCAAGAGCAGCTTCTTCATTACCATATTTTGTTATTAGATCAATATTCTCAACTGGTAAGTACAGAATATCATTATTAAAATAGAGAATTTTCAAACAATCATGAGGAACATCGCTAACTGCTATAGTTTCTATTCTTTCAAATCTACCTATACCATGTTCTTTGTGAACTATAAGCTCTCCTTCTGTTATATTATCAAGTTCAACCAAAATATTCTTAAGTTTTCTAGGGCTAGATTTGTGGCTCTGAGAAGTAAATTTCTCACCTAAAATATCTTGCTCTGAAATAAACAAATATTCTTTGCTGAAAAACCCACGAGCCAAAGGGGTAATAGCTGTATTTATTAAACCCTTTTTAGCTTCTTTAAGAAATGATATTTTATTAGTCGTATATTCTTGATTTTCAATGATATTATTTATTCTCTGCTCCGCACTTTTTGAGCCACAACAAATTATGATGATTTTATTCTTGTTGTCTTTAATTAAATTAGTTAAGGTTTCTTCAATGTTAACTATATCTCCACTTCCCTTATCATTCCAGCGAAGTATAGGATTTAAAAAATATAAAGGCTGGATTCTAGGCTTTGCTGGAATAAGAGCATAATCATCTTTAATATCCTCGCTATCAATAAATAAATTATCACCTGCGCAGAGCAATTCCTTTATAACATCACTTGATACAATAAGTTGATCGGGAGTAATAGCGAAATAAAATGAATCAGGATTAAGTTTGTTAGATATCATTCTTGATTGGTAAAAATCTTCGTAAGATTTTTCTAGTTCTGCAATTGATTGCAAGGACAAATTGTCATAGATTACTACATGATCAAGTAAATAATTGCTTAAATTTGCCATTTCCTCATAAAACAATGGTAGCAAATGTTCGTACCCCTGAAACTTTCTTCCAGAAACGATTGATTCATACATATGATGTTTAACATAATTGACTCCAAAGTTTTTAAGAAAGTTTCTTCTAAACACCTCTATATTATTTAAATTTAAAATTGCTTCACTCGCCGAAGATAACTCTAATTTATCAAGTGATTTTGTTGAAATTTGGCTATTTACATCAAACTCCTTAATAGATTCTACAACCTCCCAACCAAAATTAATCCTATATCCTGTATTATTCGAATGTACTATATCAATTATTTCACCCCTAATAGCAAACTCTCCACTTTCTATTGCGCTTGCTGATCTTGTAAACCCATTATCAACTAAAAAAAATGCAAGTTCCTCTATAAAAAATTTAGCTCCTGGAACAATAGTTATAGCTGAGTTTTTAAAAACTCTAGGCGGAGGAACTTTAACAATTAAATTCTGAGCATTTGTGACTATAATTTTTGGCGATTTATTAAAACTTAAAATAGTTAAAATATTTGCTCTTGCTGCTGTTATTTCATGATTTGGAGAAACACGATCATAAGGCAGTGTGTCGAGTGAAGGGAAATACAAAACATCGCCTTCATCATTTTTACCTACTAAAAACTGAAGATGTTTGTAAGCTTTTAAAGTTGATTCTTCATCAGCAAATACCAATAAAATATTTTTTCTTATGTGGTTAAAATACTCATAGGCAAAAAAACATTTAGAAACAAAGGGAATATGAATTTTTTGCATTATCTATACGGAATAAAATTTAATAACTGAATAATAACTGAGTTGGAGATGGCTTTTGGAAGAGTCTTTTTCTTTGTATACCAGTCATAAATATCTGCATCTGATAGCTGTAATATTTCCGAAAAAAGATTTATTTCTTCATCAGTCATTTTATAGAGATTTTTCTTTGCAAATTCACCAATTATAAGATCTGTTTCCTTGCAACCTCTGTTGCAACTCTGATAAAGTAATTTCTTGATCATTTGTTCTCTTTTTTGAATAGCCATATATAAGATCTTGCAAAAAAATTTATTACTAATATTATTTACTTCTACGAAGAAAACTTCAAGCCTATTTTATTGATACAAATAATTTATTGATATTTACGTTAATTTTTTAGCTTCAAGTTTAAATATTAAAGTTTAAATTTGTTAAGCATTTCTTAATCCATATTTGATTATATGAAACAACTAGAGCAATTCGCAACCATGGCAAAAGATGATCACTACTATGACAATTTGTGGAATGATGTTAGTCGTGACCTTATAGGACATTATGGCGATGCGCTTTTTAAAAACTGGTTTAGTAAAATTATTTTTTGTGAAATAACAAAAAACAGAGGATTATTACTATCAGTACCTAGTAACTTTGTAAGAGATTGGATTAAATCTAATTATTTAGATACCATAACAAAGTTATTTATTCATTATGATCCTGAAATAAAATCTGTAGATATAATTACCAAAGATACTCTTTCAATAGTAAATACATCACCAAATGACCTAACAAAAACTGAATCTAAAAACTCTGTAAATTTGGAACTAGAAGATACTACAACAGCTTTTCTTGATCAAAGATTCACTTTTGAAAATTTTGTAATTGGCTCTCCAAATGAACTTGCCTACGCTGCAGCATTGGCAGTAGCTGAATCAAAGAAAGCCGTGACTAAATCCAATCCTTTGTTTTTGTATGGTGGCGTTGGCCTCGGTAAAACTCACTTAATGCATGCCATTGCTTGGCACTCTAGGAAAAAAAATCCAAAGAGAAAAGTTTTATACATGTCAGCAGAAAAATTCATGTACCGATTTATAAAAGCCCTCAGAAGTAAGGATGTTATGGCTTTTAAAGAAGAATTTTTTCATACCTTTAATGCAATTATTGATAATAACAAACAAATGGTTATTTCTTGCGATAGATCACCATCAGATCTTGATAATATAGAAGATAGGATCAAATCCAGACTGGGATGGGGGTTAGTTGCAGATGTGCATAGCACCACATATGAACTAAGAGTTGGAATATTGCAATCAAAATTAGAACAAATGAATATTCACCTTGCCCAGAATGTTATAGATTTTTTGGCTGCAAAAATTACTTCTAATGTAAGAGAATTAGAGGGGGCATTAAACAAAGTAATAGCCCATTCAACTTTAATTGGCAGAGAGATAAATCTTGAAAGCACACAGGACATTTTAAGAGATTTACTACGTTCTAATGAAAGAATAATTACTATAGATGATATTCAAAAGAAAGTAGCTAACCACTATAATATCAAAGTTTCTGAAATGTCATCTGCTAGAAGAGTCAGAGCGGTGGTTAGACCAAGACAAATAGCAATGTATTTATCCAAAATACTCACTCCAAAAAGCTTGGCCGATATTGGCACAAAGTTTGGGAAAAAAGATCATACAACAGTTATGCATGCAGTAAAAAAAGTAGAGCAGTTAATGTCTGGAGACGCCGATTTTCGAGAAGAAATTAATCTACTAACACGTATGCTACAAAGCTAATATGTAAATTAACTAATAATCAATATTTAATCATGTCTAAAAACAAAAATAACAACAGCTTAGAACTAATAGTTCCTACCAAAGAATTATCTTATACTCTTAATTTTGCAGCATCGGTAGTAGAAAAAAGAAATGTTGTTTCAGAGTTAAGTAACGTAAAATTAGTTGCTCACAATGGAATTCTAGAAATAGGAGCGACAGACCTTGATCTATACTTAAAACAAACTATCGGAGCTGATATAAAAAAAGAAGGACAGTCTACTGTTTCAACTCAAATTTTATCTGAAATAGTTAGAAAAATTCCCGATAAAGAAATACTCTTAAAGCAAGAAATAGATTCAGAACATCTACAAATCATTACTAGCTCCTGCAAATTCGACTTACTAACCTTGCCCGCTAGTAATTTTCCGGAAATGGAAGATTTGGATGCCGAAGTTTCACTGAAAGTTAGTTGTGCAGAGTTTGCGCGTATTATTGAATATACAAGTTTTGCAATGTCTAATGAAGAAACTAGATATAACTTGAATGGTATATATTTGCATGTTAAAAATGGAGAGTTTTCAAGCGCCGCTACAGATGCCCATAGATTTTCGATAGCTGTAAGTACCGTAGGAACTACAGCAAATGATTTTGGAGTGATAATCCCTAAAAAAACGGTTACTGAATTATTGAAAATCGTTAAAGATACAAAAAATATCCACTCGGATTTATTGGTAACTTTAGGAACAAATAAAGTCAAGTTCGCATGTAATAATTTAATCCTAATCTCTAAACTAATTGATGGCAGCTTTCCTGAATACGAAACTTTTATTCCCACTGCCAACGAAAGTAAATTAGTAATCAGCACAAAATTACTTGCAAATGCAATAGATAGAGTCGCAACCGTTACAGTAGATAAATTTCGGGCAATTAAACTTTTATTAAATGACTCTAATCTTACAATCACAGCAACGGGTGAGGCAAAAGGCATGGCTAACGAGAGTATTCCCTTTTCTACCGACAACAAGGAAAGCTACTGTAGTTTTTCTGGCAATAATATTACTATTGGTTTTAACCCACGCTATATTATGGATGTGTTAGGAACGTTAAAAGAAGAGCAAGTGCAAATTTATCTCAACGACACATCGTCTCCTGTTCTTATCAAAACACTGGAAAACCCTAAAGATAATTTTGTTGTGATGCCTGTAAAAGTATAAAAGTGACCACTGTAAAAATCGAAAAAAATGCACTCATTTAACGACACAAGATTACTACCTTATCAAGCAGAACTTATTCGAGATATCGTATTAGACATAGAAAAATACCCAGAATTTCTACCATGGTGTTCTAAAGCAAAATTACTTTCAAAAATAGGAAACGAACTAACAGCTGAATTAACAATTAACTTTAAGCTATTTACAGAAAGTTATAAATCTCGGATTATCACAGCAGAAAACAAGGGAAGCTTTGAAATAAATGTTGAAGCAATATCTGGCCCATTCAAGAAATTAACAAACTTTTGGAGCATTAAAAAATTAAATAATGACTGCGAAGTGAATTTTTCTATTGATTTTGAATGTAAATCAATGATACTAGACAGTGTTATAGGAACATTTTTTTCTATGGCAACGAATAAAATGATCAATGCTTTTGAAACTAGGGCTCGCTACATTTTCCAAAATAGTGTGTTATGATAGCAAACAATTGGTAAGAAAATATAGTAACAGTGTATTTTTTTCTACTAAGGAAGAGAAAGCTGGTGTTAGAATTAAAAACGTTAAATGTGATTAACAAAACTAAATTATTAACAAGGGAGAAGTTCATATGAACAAAGGAAATTTCGTATCATTTATTGCTGAAAAACACAGTTGTACAAAAGCAGAAGCAGAAAGAGTTATTGATATGTTTACTAGTTCTGTTATTGGCGCACTCGGTAAAGGTGAAGATATAGCTTTAGTTGGTTTTGGTAGCTTTAGTGTTAGCAAAGTAGCAGCAAGAGCTGGTCGCAATCCTAGAACTGGTGCTACAATACAAATAGCATCATACAACCAACCAAAATTTAAAGTTGGTCAAAAACTAAAAGACTGTTGTAACAAGAAAAAATAGTTATCACCTAGAATGGCTGTTATTAAGCGCAATACGTGTGTTATTACTGCGCTTAATTCCAGAGGTGTTGGCACTTCAACTTTAGATCTATCTGAACCAATCGAATTGCCATACACCCTACCTGGTGAAACTGTAGAATTTGAAACACATGTTTACAGAAATAAATTATCTTATAATTTGTCTAAGATAATTAACAAGTCCCAAAATAGAATTACAGCACCTTGCAAATACTTTACTATATGTGGCGGATGTAGTCTGCAGCACCTCGATCATAATTATTATAATCAAATCAAATTAGATAATTTACTGCACACTCTTGTAGCATATAATGTTGTAGTAGGTACAATATCTCCTATAAAATTTATTGGCGCTAACAATCGTAGAAGAGCTGTTTTTGAGGCAGTTAAAAAACAAGATAGATTATTTCTTGGTTTTAAAAAATTTCGTTCTCATCAGATAGTAAATATCGATAATTGTTTGCTATTAATACCAGAATTATCAAACCTGATAACAAAACTAAAGGACATACTAGAAAAGTTTTTAAATGATAAAGAAAAATGTAAAATCCTTATTACAAAGGCAGATAATGGAGTAGATTTAATTATTGAAACAACTAACAACAACAATATTAGCTTAGACGAAACAGAAATTCTGAAAAATTTTGCTAAAAATAACAACATTATCAGACTAACAATTATTAATAATATTGGATGGAATATAGTACACTTAACTGAAAAACCATATATCTTATTTGAAGATGTAGCAGTAGAGATTGACAATCATAGCTTTCTGCAGGTTAGCAAATTATCAGATAATATCTTAACAAACCTAATAAATAACATCCTTGACAAAATCAAAAAAAACCATCAGTTACAAATTGCTGACTTATTCTGTGGAAGAGGTACTTTAACTATTCCAGCAAGTAAATTTGGTATTATAGACGGTTTTGAAACAGAACATACTTCTGTTAAAGCTCTAACAAAAGCTATTAAGAATGCAGCAATAAAAGCAACCATATATCAACGTGATCTATTTACTAAACCATTAGAATGGGACGAACTAAATAAATATGATGCGGTAATTATTAACCCACCAAGGGCTGGAGCTAAGGAGCAAGCAAATGTACTTTCTAAAAGCACCGTTAAAACCATTATATATTTATCATGCAATCCAGAAAGCTTCGCTCGTGATGCAAAACTTATTTTGCATCATAATAGATACCAATTAAAAGAAATAACTCCTATTGACCAATTCTACTGGAGCCATCATATTGAATTACTAGGGGTGTTTGAGTTGGTTTGAGAAAATCGATTAAATAAACAACAATCCCATAATCAAAATACAACTATCTCTTATTGTCTATAATACTAGTTTGGTATATGATCTGTATCAAAATTAAAGTACTTTACCCATGACTATTAATCTAGCTATTTTAATGTCTACATATAACGGCGAAAAGTTTTTACAAGAACAGCTCGACTCGTTTGCTAATCAAAGCTTCAAAAATTGGCATTTGTTTGTTTATGATGATGGCTCGACTGATAATACCAAAGAATTGGTTCAAACTTTTAAAGAAAACCATAAAGCTGATTTCATATCGAATAATCCATGCCTCGGTTTTGCTAAAAATTTTTTGAATGGAATAGCAAGCACTGAAGGTGATTTTGATTTTTACGCTCTATCAGACCAAGATGATATATGGCTTGAATCTAAACTTGAAAAAGCTGTATCTTACTTAAAAAACGTTGATACCAATATTCCCGCACTCTATTGCTCACGAACTATTTTGGTCGATGCTACTGGTAAACAAATCGGTCACTCACCATTATTCACAAAAAAACCCTCATTTTCTAATGCTTTAGTGCAAAGTATTGCAGGCGGTAATACCATGGTTTTTAATAAAGCTGCTCGTGATTTGATAAAAAAAGTTGGATCAAATATAGATACCGTAAGTCACGATTGGTTTATATATCAGTTAATAACTGGAGTAGAAGGCTTTGTGTATTACGATTCCAATCCAGGCCTTTTATACAGACAACATGGTAATAATTTAATAGGCGCTAATAATGGTTTTTTTGCTAGATTATCTAGATTAAAGATGTTATTAAACAACTCATTCAAATCCTGGAACGACAGAAATATCAAAATATTATTGGATAACTCCAAACTACTAACCAAAGACAATAAAAATAAGTTAAATATATTTGTAAAGGCTAGAGAGAGTTTTTTGTTTCCTCGAATTATGGGATTTTTAAAATGCAAAATTTATCGTCAGACGTTACTTGGCAATATTGCGCTATTTGTAGGGGGAATCTTAAA
Source organism: Rickettsia sp. (assembly GCA_020048975.1). Taxonomy (GTDB): domain Bacteria; phylum Pseudomonadota; class Alphaproteobacteria; order Rickettsiales; family Rickettsiaceae; genus Megaera. The sequence continues at coordinate 14,830 of JAIFLQ010000091.1, forward strand.
TAAAATATGATGGAAAAAACAATTTTAGTAACTGGCGGAGCTGGATTTATTGGCTCTAATTTTGTTCTTGACTGGGTAGCAAAAACTAAAGATAGAATAGTAAATTTAGACCTATTAACTTACGCTGGTAACCTCAATAATTTATCCTCGATAGCAAACAATCCTAGTCACGTTTTTGTAAAAGGTGACATCGCAGATACAGAATTAGTAACTAGCTTATTTAAGCAATGCAAACCGTGGGCAATAGTCAATTTTGCAGCAGAAAGTCATGTTGATCGTTCGATCTCGAATTCAAGCAATTTTATCCATACCAATATTATTGGCACTTATAACTTACTGGAAGTTGCTCGTTCATATTTTGATAATTTGACATCTGATGAACAAAAAACTTTTCGTTTTTTACACGTCAGTACCGATGAAGTTTATGGATCATTAGAAAAAAATGACCCAGCCTTTACTGAGGAATCAAATTATCAACCAAATAGCCCTTACTCTGCAAGCAAAGCGTCATCAGATCATCTTGTCCGAGCTTGGTTTCATACTTATGGACTACCAACAATAATTACAAATTGCTCAAATAATTACGGACCTTATCAATTCCCAGAAAAACTAATACCATTAATTATCACTAATGCTCTTGCAGGAAAAAATCTTCCTATATATGGCGATGGACAAAATATCCGTGATTGGTTATTCGTAGGCGACCATTGCACAGCTATAATGGAAGTTTTGACAAAAGGTACGCCTGGAGAATTTTACAACATTGGAGGAAATAACGAAAAAACAAATCTTGAGGTTGTAAATGTTATATGTTCTCTGCTTGATGAATTAGCCCCTCAACCTAAAAATGGTTTAACATCTTACTCCAAGCTCATAAGCTTTGTAAAAGATAGACAAGGGCATGACTGGCGCTATGCAATAAACTCAAGTAAAATCCAAAGAGAGTTAAACTGGTATCCGAAAGAGTCTTTTGAAACAGGGATAGCCAAAACGGTAAAATGGTATTTGGATAATACGGAATGGATAAAGAAAATAGCATATAACACACATTCTATTTATGAAAAATAAAATATATATAAAATATATCGTTGCTATAGCTCTTATTATTCTAACATTAATTAGCTTGAGGGTTTTAGGAAAGAATGAAAAATTTCTCAATCTCTTTGCTCATTATTATTTTGATCAAAATTATTATCTTAAACATTACCCAGAAGTTAAAGCGCAAAATATTGATCCATTTGAGCATTATATAAAATATGGCTGGAGGGAAGGTAAAAACCCTAGCGAAACTTTTGAAACAACTTTTTACGTTAGGCAGCATTTCAGGGAACCTATATTTAAGAATAAATACGATTTAACCCCACTAGCAGATTACGCTAAATCTAAACTATTTTTTAAAGAATCCCATCTTACTAATAGTAAACAAGTACTTAAAACCACATTACTTGCACATCCTAAATATTATATAAGCTTAGTAGCTATTTTTCAAAATGAGGCAAGATTTTTAAAAGAATGGATCGAATTTTACCGATTAATTGGAGTAGAGCATTTTTATCTCTATAACCATTTAAGCACTGATGAATATATGGAAATTCTAGAACCCTATATTAAAGATGGCATTATCGATTTAAAACAAGTTACAAAAATACCTAAAAATCTAAAAGAATGGAATCGTATACAAACCGAAGCCTATACAGATGCTGTAGCACGAACAAAAGATATAAGTGAATGGTTGATTGTTGTTGATACTGATGAATTCTTATTTCCTATTAAAGATAAAAATCTTGTAGAGCTTTTAAAAAACTATGATGATTATGCTGCCCTTTCAATAAATTGGAAAATATTTGGTAGCGGAGATGTTGAAAAAATTGAATCAGGTAAGCTATTAATAGAGAGCCTAACAAAATCAACTGATCAAGAAGATTTGCGTGTTAAGACTATTGTCAAACCTCGATATGTTGATAAATTTGAACATCCGCATTTTCCGTTTTTACTTCCTGGTTATTCACAGATCACAGAAAATTTTGAGTATTTCAGAGGACCTTTTGTACCAAAAGAAAGTAGAAATATAGTAACAATAAACCACTATTGGGCACGAGATTGGGAATTCTTTAAATTAAACAAACTAGCCCGTGTACATGTAATTTCAAGCAGTCTTAGTGATAGTGAAAAAAAGGCTAAAATAGATGCTCTGATAAAATCTAATAAAGACGCCTCAGTAATTTACGATGATTCAATACTTAAATATAGAAAAGATTTAAAAGCAAGGATGGAGAAGAGTCTGTGAAAATATTATTATTTGGTAAAA
>JAIFLQ010000054.1 GCA_020048975.1 Rickettsia sp.
TTAGGTCTAGATTGTAAGAACCTAGGTTTGGTCATTCGAGGATTTGCGTTGAATGTAGACTTTGGCAAAGAATCAAGATCATTGATTTTAGTTTAGCTTAAAATTTTGATACGTTTATAACCTGTAACAATAAAATTGTAACTTTTTGTATAGTATAAAACGGCCGTTAAAATGTTGCTATTTTGTAGGTATCTTATATGTTACATAGTATGTATACTATGTATAGTTTTCCTGCAAAACTAGAGTTAAAACTTAACAGGCTCTAAAATGACACTTTATCTATCTTTTTGGACTAAAAGTTTTCATTAATAAAACCACCGTATAAATGGACTTCGAATAGTGAAAATAAAAAATAGAATTCATAAACGGTAGTTCGCCTTTCATACCAGTGAGCGAACTTTTACTTATCCTATAAATAATTTTATAATAGACCGTTGTTGTAGAACAATTTATAATAACTCATGTCACATTTAAGAATTTAATCAATCCTTAACACAATTTTGGATTAGCTTATCGAAACAAAGTATTGATATTATGACAGATGAATTTGCCAAAGAAAAAGAAAGGTACAATAAGGTAAGAGAAGCACTTAAAAATACATCTAACCAAGATAGGAATGCTAAATTATTAGAAATGGGTTTTGAGTATGTTGAAGATGAAAGCGATGATACCGAGAAGTATGAAGAAAACAACGCAGTACCAGCTAATAAAAGACAAGAAGTCATTGTAAAATATTTTGAGAGTCAATGCGATTTATCTCCTGATGTTATACAGAATTTTCTTATAGAAATAGAAAACGAAGAACCGAACTACCCATTACTAAGGAAATATTTTAAGCAAGGTGGTACTCACATAGTAAAATTACTTCAAGAGTCTCTCGTATTGTATCCTCGCAGAGAAAGCTTATTGAACGCTCTAGCATATTTCAGTGTGTATAATGAAAATATTTTTTCTAATCTGATAAAAGCATATAATTTTGCATGTAAAACAGAGCATGATCTTAAATTGTTTAAAGAAATAGTAAAAAGTTTTTACATTAATGTATCAGCACATGATTATGATGTTTTCTTATCATTAAAAGAATTATGCAAGGACAACAAACAAAAACTAGACATCTTGGTTGAAATAGAAAAAGATTTTGAGGGGGAGATTAATTTAAAACAAAGTTTTCATTAAAACATAGTATTAATGACATATTTCGTATAGACCACTAAAACCTAGTGTATTTTAAAGTATTACATAATTTATAATAGGCCATTAATGACAAATTTTAGCAAAAATTAAAGTCATTGAAATTTTTTACATCTTATGAGAAAATGACTATGAAATTTATTTCAAATCAACCTTTTATTAGACTTAAATCCATGCCTACTTAAATGGACTAAGTATTTAGAATATATAATAATTCTTAGCATCTATGGAAGTATTACACGGAATATGGCATCCGACCGAAAACCAAATATGTCTTTGGCTCGAAACAACGAAAAAAATATACGCTCCAGATAAACAGCTGACTCTCGGCAAACGGGGGAAAGTTGATGTTTTGCTTCCAACACATAATGCAATACCGATTGCCTCTCCTTTACTAGAAAGAGAATACAACTTAGAAATTCCTGATAAAATAGATTGGCAATATCATCAAATCAATTGTCTATACGTTAGACCCGCGGAAATTAAAAATATTATTTCTTCAGATACTTTACGCTTGGCCTCGGACTTCGTGTATTGGCAGCAACTTACTGATATAGTATCTGAAATTCTAGAATATGAATTATATGTGCCTAGTATTAATCAAAACGATGAACCTATCTGGACTACATATCACCCTGATGTCAAGCAATTGGCTAAACAGATGCCCGAGATATGTTGTTATGTAAATAATAATTATTACGATAAATCTGAATTATTACAACATTTTTTTGATTATACCGTTACAAATATTGCTAAGCAAACATACTTGCCTACGGAACAAACAAAAATTATCTCAGGGACTTTTTTAGAAAGTTTTTTTAATTCAAAAACAAAAAAAATTTCTAATGTAGATAAAGAACATTGGTTAATTTGGAAATCAGCACTAGATCAAACCAAACATAATATCTGCATCAAACTAGAAGCTCCTGAAAATAATAATTCTAAATGGAGTCTTACTCTTCTGAAAAAAGATGATGACGATCAGTCAAAATATGAACTTATTAATAATCAATGGCATGATTGCTTAAATGATTTAGGTTTGGCAATGCGTATTTATCCTGATCTTGAGCGTGCATTTAATAAAGATAAAATTATACCGTTTGAATTAACACAAGAAGATGCAAAAAGTTTTCTAAAGGAAACGGCGTGGACATTACAACAGTCTGGCTTTGCCGTAATTATACCTTCCTGGTATACGCCCAAAGGGTACAATACAGCTAAATTGAAGCTTAAACGTAAAAAAAGCGGAACTTCATCACAAAATGAAAATAGTTATTTTACTCTTGACGGTATTTTATCATTTGAATACTCCTTATCTCTGAACGGACAAGATATCACGCTTGAAGAATGGAGGCGGTTAATTGCTAATAAGGAAGAGCTAGTACAATTCAGAGGAGAATGGGTACAGCTCGATTTAGAACATATGAATCGCATGCTTGATTTTTGGGAAAACAATCAAGCAGAAGATATGAATATTTTTCAATTACTTAACAAAGCTTCTCATCCTGATATTGAATGTGATCACAATATCGATCAATTCCTTATGTCGCTTTATAATAAACAAAACTTTAAAATACTCGATACTCCAGACACATTTCATGGTGTACTGAGACCTTATCAAAAACAAGGTTTCTCTTGGATGCAATATATGGAGCAAATTGGTTTAAATCCATGTTTAGCCGATGATATGGGTCTTGGTAAAACTATTCAAATTATTGCACACATAGCAGCAACCAATAATGCTGGAAACAATCTATTAGTCGTTCCCACTTCAGTAATCGGTAATTGGGAAAGAGAGTTTACAAAATTTGCACCACATATCTCTATAAACACTTACCATGCTAAAAATAAGAATCATAATTTCACTGATTATAATGTGATATTAACAACCTTCACTATGATTCGTAAAGATTATAAAGTTTTTGCCGATACTATATGGCATAGAATTATTCTTGATGAAGCGCAAAACATAAAAAACCCAAAAGCTCAACAAAGCAAATCTCTATTTGGATTAAAAGCTAAACACTATATTGCACTCACAGGAACACCTATTGAAAATAGCGTAGTTGACCTTTGGTCAATATTTAATTTTCTAAATAGAGATTATTTAGGGGATTTAAAAATATTTAAGAAACAATTTCATGGTGAAGCTGAAAATAGACCTCAGTTAAAGAGTCTTATAGAACCGTTTATATTGCGTAGACTTAAAACTGATAAGTCTATTATATCGGAATTACCTGATAAAATTGAGCAAAAAGTTTATTGTCAGCTTACTAAAGAACAAGCCTCATTATATCAAGCCGTAGTTAATAATATTAGCAATAAAATTAAAAACAAAGAGTTTTCTAGCGCGGACATGTTATCTAGCTTAACCAGATTAAAACAAATTTGTAATCATCCTATGCAATATTTGCAGGATAATAGTGATTTTATTGCAAAAAGGTCATTAAAACTGCAAAGACTAGAATCAATAATTGAAGAAGCTATAGAAAATAAAGAAAGTGTACTAATCTTCTCTCAATACAAAGAAATTTGCCAAGCAGTAAACAAATTTTTTATATCAAAGTATAATACCTATTTATTACATGGTGCTACCAATAGAACTGTAAGAGATAGTATGATTGAAGAATTTCAAAATGCTGATACTCCTCCATCAATATTTATTTTATCATTAAAAGCAGGAGGTGTTGGCATCACTTTGACAAAAGCAAGTCAAGTAATACACTTTGATAGATGGTGGAACCCTGCTGTCGAAAATCAGGCAACAGATAGGGCTTTCCGTATAGGACAGCAAAAAAAGGTTTTAGTACATAAATTCATAACTCAAGGTACTTTAGAGGAAACAATAGATCAAATTATCACTGATAAAGCAACTTTATCAGAATCAGTACTTAGCGATGATTCTTCGTGGTTAAAAGACCTTAATACACAAACCTTCATGGATTTAATAAAATTACGACAAGAGGCGTTGTCAGGTGAATAATAAAACGTGGTGGGGAGAAAAATTTTTAGAAGCTTTGAAGTCTTTTATAGAAGAAGGAAGATTGAAGCGTGGAAGTGCTTATCGTACTTCAAACAGACTATCTAATTATCAACAAGAGCAAAACACCGTGTCAGCTACTATGATGGGTAATATAAATCCATATTTTGGAGTACATAAAGTTCCTTATTACAAAAGCCAAATTATTTTCTCTAAATTAGTTGATGCGGCATCCATAATTAGTAATATTGAAAACGACCCATTATTACTTGCTAAATTAGTAACACGAGAATTACCTTCTACCGTTTCTGCAATCTTGCCACAAAATAGTAAAGATATAGAAACTTCTTGCTCATGTCCTGATTGGGAAAATCCTTGTAAGCATATAGCTGGGTTATATTTAAAGATTGCAGAAGAAATTGATTATAACCCTTTGTTATTATTTGAACTTAGAGGAATAGAAAAACAATTAGTATCTGAAAAAATAAAGAAATATATTATTTCATCAAGCGTCGTAAATACAGCTCTAACTCCCACTAAAAAAATAGGCACAATTGAGCTTAAAAATTATTGGGGTAATCCTCATAAGAAGATAAAAACAAGTTTAGTAGTAAAAATACCTACTGTACTTATTAAAAAAGCTGGGATAAACCCACCATTTTGGCATAAAAGGAAATCATTTTTAGATAGTATGCACAACATTTATCATGTTATAAAACGCTCTTGGTACAAACAAACTAGGCTATAAGCCGTTAGCAACAAAATTGTCTTATGGTACACCCAAAAAACACATTACTTAATGAACACATACCCAAAATAAACATTTTATGACTAAAATAGGCTACGCTCGCACATCAACCGTAGAACAAAATTTAGATTCACAAATTATCGCACTTAAAGCAGCGAATTGTGAAATTATCCGAACCGAACAAAAAAGCGGAAATAATTTAGCGGATCGAAAAGAGCTAAATAATATTTTAGACTTTATTCATAAGGATGAGTATTTAGTAGTAACACGTATAGATCGTCTTGCACGTTCGTTAAAAGATTTACAAATCATAGTTGATCGCTTGAAAGCAAAAGGCGCTCACCTGATTGCCATAGAACAACCCGTTGATACCTCCACTGCAACAGGTAAAGCATTCTTCGATATGCTCGGGGTGTTTGCCGAATTTGAAACTAACTTGCGCCGTGAACGTCAAGCCGACGGTATCGCCGCTGCCAAAAATAAAGGTATTTATAAGGGTAGACATCCTTCTATTAGCCATGACAAGATTAAGCAACATTTACTGGAAGGTAAGCGCCCTACTCAAATAGCCAAAGAGCTAGAAATATCGAGAGGAACGATTTATAAGATTAAACAACTAATAACCTTAGAATCTCCTACAGTAGTTACTAATTTAGATACTTAAAAATTTACCTAAGAGAATATACCATGACCAAACTCGCAGATCCACGGAACGATGTCGCCTTCAAAAAGATCTTCAGTGAAGATAATATAGAAGGTATAAAAGATTTTGCCGAATCTATAATAAGTAATGCCGTAGAGTTTCCATTCTCTACTAAACTAGTCTCTATAGAGTTCCTTCATAAAGATCAAATGCCTAGTCTATTAAAAGGAAAAAAGAGCTTATGCGACTTAAAAGTTAAAGACGATAAAAATAACATCTATATAATAGAGATGCAAAAGCGTAACGAAGAAGATTATTTACAGAGAATTCAGTATTATGCCTCTCATGCTATTACCGATCAATTAGAACAAGGCACGGATCATACCGAATTAAACCCTGTTATAACCATCTCGATAATGGGTAGGAAGTGTTTTAACGATGATATACCTTGTATCTCTTATCACCCGTTCAAAGAAACTACTACCGGTAAACAGCTTCTCCTAACTCAGTCACATATATTTATAGAGCTTCCTAAACTAGAAAACTCCGGTTTAACCGGTTCTACCCTTGAATGGCTGGAGATGTTTAAAGAAGCTGCTCATCTAGATTCCATACCGCAGGTAAAAAATAAAAACGTCTTGCAAGCTTATCGTAAGCTAGAACAACATAACTGGTCTCCTGAAGAAAAAGAAGCCTATATAGCTTCTAAGATAGACGATGATATGGAAAAAAGTAACTTAAAGCATGCAGAAGATAAAGGTAGAGAGGAAGGAGAACAAAAAAAGGCACTTGAAATTGCACGAAATTTACTAGAATCAGGGTTATCGGTCGACTTAGTCATAAAAACTACCAGTTTATCTGAAAAAGAAGTTAAAAATTTAGAAGCTAAAATAAGTGACGCGGATCAAAACACACCGGTATAACGTTAACAAAATGATCATGTTTAAAAATTTCGCTTTTACTGTATTTTTACGATTTTAATTCGTTTTTACAGGTAGCCGACTTTATATATTACTAACTGTCTATAAGTAAGGTTTGGTTAGGGGCGCGTAAGAATTTAGGCGGTGAATTTTGTTTTGCTTGGAAATGACGGTAGTTCGCTCACTGTACCAGTGAGCGAACTTTTGCTTATCCTGTAAATAATTTTATAATATTACATATAATGAACTGACTTTGAGTTAATCACTACATATTGAACTTGTCTATGATAAAATTGTACTCCACTTTAATAAATGACAGCGGTTCTAATTTAACAGAACGCACGGAACTAAATAATATATTGGATTTCATTCATAAAGACGAATATTTGGTGGCAACTCGTGAATATACAGCTTAAATTTAAAACAATTTTTGTCAACAAAAGAGAGTCTTCTATTTTTAAAATCAAGTCTCTACAATAAAGGATAAAGGAATTTATGAAAAAGATTGTGCTGATGCAAAACTTAAACAAAATTAATATGTAGTAGTCTTAGAATGAATTATTCAATAAGTTGTCAATATTCAACTAGATTAATAGAAAAATTAAAGTTACTTGATGTAAAAAATACACTTGATTTTAATTTAATTAACAAAGCAATTGATTGGGCTAAAAGATACCACGCCGATCAATTTAGAAAGAGTGGAGAACCTTTTTATACTCACCCCATAGAAGTAGCTTATATGGCATCTGACTACATCTTAAAAACTGATGTAATAGTTGCTAGTATATTACACGATATAGTCGAAGATACGGAAGTTACAACCGATATGATTCTTGATGGGTATGGACATAGAATCGAAGAAATAGTAGACAGACTAACTCGCGACAAACCAAGTGGCATAAAATATAGTGTAACAGAAATTTTAAATGTTGCTTATACAAAGAGGGATAAAGAAGTTTTGTTAATTAAACTAATTGATAGATTGCATAACATGCAAACAATAGGAGCAATGACATATGAAAAACAACAAAAAATTAGCAATGAAACTGTAGAAAATTTTTTATCTCTTTGTTTTGATTTAGAGCAAAAGGATATTATCCAATTATTGTTGGATCAAATTAATATTATTACTTCACATAATTTGAAGTACAGCAAAACAAACCCTATTCATTATAAATCTTACCTTTCTCTAGATTTTCAAAATGAATTAATCCAAAAATATAACCAACTGTCACAGGAATAATTATAAATAACAACCCATAATTACCAAAAATTTTAACTAAAAAAACAAATCCTACTGAGGTAACTATGTAAATTAAAGCTCTGGAGATAGCAAAAGTCATATTAACAATAGTAAACCTTTTAAATACGGAAAAATATTTTATAAAAACAGGAAAAGCCGGCATAG
>JAIFLQ010000005.1 GCA_020048975.1 Rickettsia sp.
GGGCTTCCTACGATCGCTTGTAGTTGATGAGTTTCTCTACCTTTGCTTTTTGAGGTTAGTTAGATTTGTGTTACATAGCTTCCTGGCGCATGTTCTATCATCTCTAATGAATTATAATTAATAGATTTTTCAAGCTCTTCGCTGTTAGTAAGTAGCCATTTATTCCAACTTTTCCACCATGACCCCTCATGAACTTTTGCGCTTTCTAGCCATTCATTAGGATTTTCTAAAATATCGGTGCTAATCATGTGAGAATATTTGTTGCTAGTTGTGGGGTTTACAACTCCAGCAACGTGACCAGCCTCAGTGAGGCAGAAAGTTCTATTTCCTTTAAACAGCTTTACTCCGTCGTAAACAGATTGCCAAAGAGCTATATGGTCACCTTTTGCAGCGAGAGAAAAAGTAGGGACCTCTATATCAGCGAGATTTATTTTTGTTCCTAACATTTCAATACCACCCGCTACTTTGAGTAAATTATCAATATACATATTTTTTAAATAGTATATGTACATTTTTGCTGGTAAGTTTGTTGCATCTGAATTCCAATATAATATATCAAATGCTGCGGGAGATTTGCCAAGTAAATAGTTGTTTACAAAATATGACCATACCAGATCGTTAGCTCGAATTAAACTAAAGCTATTTGATAAATATTTTCCATCTAAATAACCAACTTCAGAAACTTTATTTTCTATATAACCGATTGTAGATTTGTTAATTAAAGCTCCTATTTCGCCAGGGTTAGAAAAATCTACTAAAGTTGTCAGAAAACTCGCGCTATTGATAATAGGATTATTTTTTGATTTATAATATGCTATTGCAATAGCAAGTAGAGTGCCTCCTATGCAGTAACCAACAGTGTTAACTTTTTTGAATCCTAATGTTTTTATATATTCAATTGGTTCAATAACCCCTTCTTGTAAATAGTGTTCAAAGTCTTTGTGAGATAAATCTTTTGTTGGGTTAACCCAAGATACAAGAAAAATCTGAAAGTTATTATCTACTAACCATTTAATCAATGAATTTTTTTCTGATAAGTCCATGATATAATATTTGTTTATCCATGGCGGTATTACAAATATAGGAATAGCATGAGTCATCTTTTTTGGTTCGTAACAAATTAACTGGATTAAATCATTTTGGAAAATCACTTTTCCTTTTGTTGTAGCTAAGTTTTTTCCGATCTGAAAAGAAGATTTATCAGTGGTTGATATATTCATTAACCCACCTGATTTTTTTATATCCAGAAGAAAATTTTCCATTCCTTTAGTAATGTTACTCATCCCACTTTCTAATGATTCTCTAATCACCTCTGGGTTGCTAAAAACAAAATTTGAAGGAGAAAGAGCGTCAACAAATTGGCTAGAAGTAAATTCTAAAAATCTTTTAGCATCAGTGTCTAATTCATATTGCCCAACAGTTTTTTTTGTCCAATCGGCAGAGATCATGTAATATTTTCTAATAAAATCGAAGTAAATACTTTGTTGCCAAGCTGGATCTTTAAATCTTTTGTCAAAAAAGGAGGTGTCATTTTGAGGGTCTTCGGATTTTTCCCCCGTAAATTTTGCTACTGAATTGGTGATTAATTTTTGCAAATTATGTATATATTCTAAATTAATGTCCGTAAATTTTTCTGGATGCTCAAAAAGTTGTTCGAATAATTTTGTAGCTATTTCTTGAGATTTATTTTTGTCATAAAAGTCAGATGAAAGTTGTGTAGATGGGTGTTGCAGTAGTTGCATCATTATTTCTTGATAGTACACACTTGCTTTTCTTATATTCTCTATAACTTTATCCCCAGAAATATTAGACATCTTGATATTTTACCATTTTCCTAAATTATATTTTTTGTAACGATACAAGTAATAAGCGAATAGACCAAACAAAACGAAGCAAATTGAGATTAATAAATTATATTCGTTATCAGTATCCTCTATATTTTCCATTATGATGTAACTACAATAATAGCCAATAGAGCCAGCTAGCATGTATAATATAGTTGCTAGTTGTAAATAAGATTGTGTAAATTTTGTGGCTAGAATTAAAAGGTTTGAACAAAAATATAAATATAAAGCTGACGCTATAATAAACCAACAAAAAGAACTTAGAGCTAGATCGTTATTCCAAAAAGGCACTGCAAGAATTGTGAATAGTAATGTAGCGATGCATAATATATTTATTTTATGGTGATTGTATTTAAAAACGAATTTTGGTGCTAATATTGATACAAACAGCATAGCAAAAAGAATATAGTATTTTATTTCTGATATTGTGATTGTTAGTAAAGTATCGGTGAATTGATATAGTTCATAACTATACAAAACTGCCATCATAATATAAAAAATGCTAAAAGATCCTAGTAATTCTAAATCTACATTTTTTAGAACAAGTAAGCTATTCACCGTTTTGTATTTTAATGAGTTAAAATAAGGGTTCGAAATAAAAATAAACAAAAAGATTCCTATTGATATTGTGTTTAGTATTATTAACTCACGTATTGCAATTAGATCAACTGAAATGACTTTAAAAGATTTATAAGACAGGAGCAAGTGAGCTAAAAAATATGCAATAGACCAGCTTATGATAAAAAAACTTAATAAATACTCTCGTTTTATTTGATTGTTGTTAAAAATGTAACATAGTAAAGTAGTAATTATAAGTAAATTAGTGCCAGAATATATTATAGGGTAAATTTTTTGCACTATTCCAGAAAATTCAAAAAAACCTATGTTAAAGGTGCAGATAATATAAATTAATAAGCTAAAGATTGTGATCTTTCGAAAATTAAGATAAACACTGAAAATAAATAATAGTAAACCAGCAATACTATAGCCTAGTATATCGTAATGATAAACTCTGTCTAAGACAGAAGAAGATGATTCGTTTAAAACGAGAATTTGTTCTACAATTGTAATGTTTATTATTGCAGAAAATAAGTAGGAAGTGGTGCATATAAAATAAGGAATCAGAGTTGTGTAATTAATTCTATTGATCATAATTTATTTGCTAAAATATTGATGGTAGTATATAAATTCACTATGTTGTGGCTATTTTAGCAAATAATAATTATTAACTAATTAAAGACGCCTATCCAATTAATATTAGATTAAATCAATCGTTGGATAAATCAAAGTGCTAAGTAACTATTAGAGTGCATATCATTAGAGATTGATGTAAGTTTGCTGTTAGTACTTGAAGTCTTTATAAGTTAAAACCACAGTTAAAGAATTGATAAAAATTATATAGTTTAATATGAAAAAGAGAATTTTAATAGATGCGAATTTCCCTACGGAAACTAGGGTTGTTTTGCTTGATAAGAACAACCAGATAGAAGATGTTGAGTATAGTTCAGTTAACAAAAAGCAAATTAAAGGTAATATATACTTAGCAAAAGTAACAAGAGTGGAGCCAGCTTTGCAGGCGGCTTTTGTAGATTATGGTGATGAAAAAAGTGGATTTTTGCCTTTTAGTGAAATACACCCTGATTATTATAATATTCTTACCAAGGATAAAGAAAATGAAGTCTTTACTCCTTCTTGGAATGAGCTTGCTCCACCAGAAATCACATCTGACGATCTTGCAGAAAAAAAACACTCAACTAATTCTAGTGGTATTGCGGATATTGATGAAATTGATATTAGTAAAATAGAAAAATTAGTTGACGAGAAAATTCAGTCAGATTTTGATATAGAAGCTGAAGATAATGAAATAGAAAGTTTTTCTAAAGAAGATGCGCATAGTGATGCAAGAAAGGATTACAAAATTCAAGAGGTTATTAAGAAAGGTCAAATTTTTCTAGTGCAGGTAACGAAAGAAGAGCGTGGTAATAAAGGGGTTTCTTTGACTACTTATATCTCGCTAGCTGGAAAATATTGTGTTTTGATGCCTAATAAACCTTCGCAAAATGGTATTTCACGCAAGATTTCTAATCACGATGAGCGTAAAAGATTAAAGGATATTATAAATAGCTTGGTTTCTGGTCGGAATAAGGAGAGTTCTAGTGTTATAGCTAGAACTGCTGGTGCTGGTCATACTTCTTTAGACATTAAGAAGGATTATGAATATCTGGTTAAGTTGTGGAACAGAGTTAGAGAAGCTACGCTTCAAGCGAACGCCCCTTCGTTTATTCATCAGGAAGATGGTCTCATATTGAAAACAATTAGGGATATGTTTGATCGGAATGTAAAAGAAGTTGTGGTTCAAGGTTCTGCGGCTTTTAATGCTTGCGTCAAATTTATTAAAGAGATTATGCCTTATGCTTTAGGCTCTGTAAAAGAATATAAAAGTAATACTCCAATTCTTACTAAGTTTAATGTTGAAGATCAGTTAACAAGATTGTATCAGCCAGTTGCTCATTTGCCATCTGGTGGCTATATCGTAATTAATCCTACTGAGGCGTTAATATCAATAGATGTAAATTCTGGTAAAGCCACGAGTGAGCGTAATATAGAAGAAATGGCTTTAAAAACAAACCTTGAAGCTGCAAGAGAGGTGGCAAGGCAAGTAAAACTTAGGGATTTGTCTGGTTTGTTGGTGCTAGATTTTATAGATATGGCAGATACTAGAAATCGTAAAATAGTTGAAAGGACCTTAAGGGAGTTTTTAAGTAGAGATAAAGCGAGAATACAAACGTCTCACATAAGTTCATTTGGTCTGCTTGAGATGTCAAGGCAAAGGCTTCGTCCGTCTTTTTTAGAGGTGAATTCTAACATATGTATGCATTGTAGTGGCAAGGGAGTTGTGCGTGCTGACGAGTCGAATTCTATGTTAATACTCAGAACAGTAGAAAACGAAATTTATAATAATAATTATGATATTGTGAATGTTTACGGCATTGCTTCATCTATTTTGTACTTACTTAATAACAAAAGAGAGGAAATCAATTTTATTGAAAAAAAATATTCTATAAAGCTTAATTTTCATATTGATAGAGACGCAACTGCTGATAGTTATTCGATAGAAAAGATTCGGCTTTCAGAAAAAAACAAGTCAGAGACGATGGTAAAACAACCAGCCTTGCAGGATATCAAAGAAGCGCAGTCTGAAAACTCTTTAAATAGAAAGCAAAAGCCTAATAATAGAAGATCACAGAAAAATTATTTACCTAAGCACAATAGACCGAATGAAGAAGAGTCAAAGCCAGAAATTATCGCTAAAGACCCTGTTGTTGAAAGTGTGGAAGATAAGAACCATTTGCAAGATAACGTTTCAAATGGCGAGGTAAAAATAGAATCATCATTGGATGGTCAAAACAAGCACAATAACAAGTCAAGAAAAAGAATTAACAGAAGAAGAGTAAATACAACAAAAACACAAAATCTGGAGAGTGAAGTTGTTGACGTTAATAAAGATTAAAAGGTTTCTCGGTCAAAAAGTTGTTTTTGCTTCGCAAGAAAAAGCTTTTTAGTGGATGGGTTAAAAAGAGTTTTATAACTTTGAGTGTCGTATTTTTATCTTTTGAGCACTCATAATTTAGGTGATACTTAAACTACTAAAGGATATCTATGGCAGTATTCAACTTATTATTATTTGTGTTATCAAAAAATATCAAGAATTTATTGTTGATATTTATGCTTCTATTGCAAGTCTCTTGTGGTTTTAATCCAGCTTATAAAACAGATAGCCGTGGAGAAATTTTTCTGTCTGCTGTTGAAATAACTCCAGTAAAAACGCTTGAGGGGGTTGATTTTTATAATCATATGAAAAATCTTTTTCCACCAGAAAAAAACACTCGGTATATTTTAAATACGACTTTGTCTTTTTCCAGATCGTACAATATTCTTCAATCAAATTCTGATATCTTTCGAGAGGTGCAAAATATTACGGTAACTTACCAGTTGCTTGATAAGCAATCTTTAAAATTATTGACTAAAGGTAGCTTTGTTAAAATGGGTTCTTATAGTGTGAATTCTTCATTGTATGCTAATACTGTTTTAAGACAAGAGTCGATATCTGGTTTAGCTGAAAATGCAGCTGAAGAAATAAGAAATAGGTTGATGATGTTCTTTGTTAAAGGATAAATTTGCGAATCTTTTATTACTCATGTTTAGTTTTAATGGTTATAGCATGAAGTCTAGACCGCAAGACATCTGATAGTGCAGCATTAACTAATTTATGTTGCTGTACTAAAGGAATATTTTTAAATGAAGAATCCTTTATTTCTAGGGCGTAGTGATTTTCGTCTCCAGCCAAGTCTTTTAATTCTATTTTTGCATGTGGAAAACTTTGTTGTAATATAGAAATTAATTCTACTTTGGAAATAGACATAATCAAGTTCTTGTTATTTGAGAATAATGTACAATGAAAGTTACAAATAAAATCTACAATTTGCAATCCTTAAATTTTTTGAAAGATACAAAATTAAAAATAGGTGTTCTTGGGGGCTCTTTTAATCCAGCGCATCAGGGGCATTTTCTTATTTCAAAACAAGCTATAGATATTTATAAATGTGATTATGTAATTTGGTTGGTAGCTAAACAAAATCCTTTAAAAACTATGTACAAAGATCCAATTCACAAAAGAGCGGAGCAAGCATCGAGAATGGTTTCTCATCCGAGAATTATAGTAAGCTCTCTTGAAGATGAATTGGGAGGGTGTTACTTATACAATTCTCTTGCAAAATTAATAGCACGTTTGTCTGGTAACCATTTTATATGGTTAATGGGGGTAGATAATTTGACTAACTTTCATAAGTGGTATAGACATGAAGAAATATCTATGTTGTGTGAAATGATTTTATTTGATAGGCCAGTTAAAGAGCGTTTTGTTAATAATTCTCAATTTAATTTGAAACACAAACGAATTCTTGCGAAAACTCAAACTAATAATATAATAACGCATAAGGGGGTGATGTGTCCTGCTTCATCTTCTCAAATTAAATATTCTTTAGAGTAAGGCTAATGATCAGTAATCCAAATGAATTAAAAGATTTTATTATCAAAATACTAGAAGATAAAAACGCCCAAAACATAACTGTTCTTGAGCTTGCTCAGGAGGTGCCATTGGCAACGTACATGATTTTTGCTAGTGGTAGATCAACAAAGAATATATCGGCAATAGCAGAGCATGTCGTATACGAATTAAAGCACGTCGCTCAATGGCCAGTATTAGTTGAAGGTGTTAATAATTCAGATTGGGTTTTGTTAGATGCTGGCGAGGTAATTGTTCATATTTTTCATCCTGAAGCAAGAGATAAATTTAGGCTTGAGGAATTGTGGGGAAAGAGAAAATAAAAACATTCATAATTTATGTTATCTCATTTTGTCTTATTTAACTTGTATTAATGTATTTTTAATGATTTATATATTATATAAATAGGAGAGTGTTGAAGTTAAATTAGAAATTAGAAGTTAATGCAAAGTCAGATTTTAGTTGTAGTTATCATGCTTATTGCAGCTGCGGTGTTCGTGGTTGCGATTTTTAAGAGGTTAAATTTAAGTCCAGTTCTCGGTTATTTGGTAGCTGGTGCCATGATAGGAGATCATGGTATGAAAGTTGTTACTTATGAGCAAACAACCTTGCTTGGTGAGCTTGGAGTTGTCTTCCTGCTGTTTGCTATTGGTCTTGAGCTTTCGATTGAAAGGCTTAAAGCTATGAGGAAGTACGTTTTTGGTCTTGGGTCCTTGCAGGTGCTTATTACTGTTCTAATTATTGCAGGAGCTATAGTTTTAGTAACTGGCGATAATAATTCCGCTATAATCATTGCTGGTGGTCTTGCTTTATCTTCAACTGCGATAGTTATGCAAGTGATTAATGAAACAAAAAGCCAATCTATGCAAATAGGTCGAGTTGCTCTTGCTATATTATTGTTACAAGATTTTGTTGTTGTTCCTTTGCTTGTGATAGTACCTCTTCTTGGTGGAAATGGTGAAAAGTCTTTGATAATTGTGCTTGGATATTCGCTTTTAAAAGCAGTTGTTGCTCTTGGTGTAATTTTTGTTGCTGGTAGATTGTTACTTAGACCGCTATTTTCTTTTATTTCTTCAGATGCGAATAATGAGAGCAGTGAATTACCGATTGCGGTGACTTTGCTGGTGGTTCTTTCGGCTTCTTGGGGTACAGAGCATTTTGGTCTTTCTCTTGCTCTTGGTGCTTTCGTCTCGGGGGTTCTTGTTGCTGAGACTGATTTCAGGGTGAAAGCAGAGGAAAGTATATATCCATTTAAAAGTTTATTACTTGGTCTTTTCTTCATGAGCGTAGGTATGAAGATTGATGTAATGGAAATATATTCGCAAATAACAATAATAATCGCTTCTTGTGTAGCTCTGATTCTTTTAAAAGCTATGATTATTTCTGGTCTATGCGTATTGTTTGGTTTTAACAAGGGGGTGGCAATACATGCTGGATTGTTACTTTCCCAAGGGGGTGAATTCTCATTCATTCTGTTTAATCTTGGTAAAGAATATGGGGTTCTTGAAGAAAGTGTTGCTAATATTTTACTACTCGTTGTAACTTGTTCGATGGCTCTAACTCCATTGCTTGCAATGATTGGGCAAAAATTTGCTGAAAGAATAGAAAAAGACCTTGGCAGAACTCCTGCGCAGATTATCGAATATGGAGCAAGGGATCTGGCCAATCATGTTATCATTGCTGGATTTGGCAAAGTAGGAAAAATGGTTGCAAGAGTATTAGAAGTAGGCCAGTTTTTGTTGGAGATGCTTCGCAGATAAGTAATTTACAAGCGGTTGGGGCTGATAGGGCTTTAACTATTGTATTAACAATGAATAACACTGTTACCATCCGAAAAACAGCTAAAGCGATTAGAACTAATTTTGCAGATCTTGATGTTGTTGTAAGATTAAAAGACCTAAAGAATTGCACAGAGTTTTATGATATTGGAGTTACAACAATTATTCCCCAAGATTATGAAACGGGCTTGCAGTTAGGAGGGGCTGTTCTAAAGTCTATAGGTATAAGTGAGTATGAAATCAATCGAATAAAAACGCAATTTAGAGCTGGCAATTATGTTGTGGTCAAGCAAGAGGATACTTTACTAGAATCTGAAGAGGATGAATAAAATATTTATATGGTTAATATTTTGCGTCAATATTAGCTCAGTAACGTTTGCAGATATATCAAAGGAAAAGTTACCAATTCCAAGATTTGTAACAATTAAATTTGACGAAGTGAATGTTAGAACTGGTCCAGTCGTGGACTGTCCTGTTGAATGGGTTTTTATTCGTAAAGGTGAGCCAGTTGAGATAATAGCTGAATATGAGCAGTGGCGTAAAATCCGCGATTTAAGTGAAGAAGGTGGGTGGGTGCATGCAAGTGCCTTGTCGGCGAAAAGATCAGTTATTTTGATATCAAAAAATATTTTGCCATTAATTGGTTCCCCCGGAAATTATGATGATGTAGTAGCTAAGTTAAAGCCAAAGATACGTTGTAATTTGGTAAAATGTAAAAATGATTGGTGTCAACTAGTATGTAAATCTTATAAAGGTTGGGTTGCAAAGAAATTTCTATGGGGTGTTTATCCAGACGAATAGAAAAGGCAATTAAATATTCTCTCTCGCTTAGCAAAGCTATAACTTAATATTAAGTAAATAGAAGTAAGAAATCTTTGATAAATAGCTAAATAAATAAAATCATCAAAAATTCTCCTTGACATTGTGTGTTATAAACTGCTATTTATTATCCACAAAATAGTCTAATTAATGAAGAACTGACGTGAAAACTTATTCAGCAAAGCCATCTGATATCGAAAAAAAATGGTGGATAATAGATGCAAGAGATTTAGTACTTGGGCGTCTTGCAAGCCAGACAGCGGTATTGCTTCGTGGTAAACATAAGCCTACATTTACGCCTCATATGGATTGCGGTGACAATGTTATTATTATTAATGCAAGACATGTGTATTTGTCTGGTAATAAAGCTGATCCAAAAGATGGTAAGATGTACTATCGTCACACAGGATTTCCTGGTGGAATTAAGGAAACTACTGCTGGAAAAGTCCTTTTAGGGAAGTATCCTGAACGTGTCGTCAAAATGGCTGTTCAAAGGATGATAAGCAGGAATATTTTAGGTGCAAAGCAATTTAGTAATTTGTATGTTTATGCCGAAGATGTGCATCCACATTTGGGACAGCAGCCTGAGGTTTTGGATATTGCAAGCAAGAATTCAAAAAACAAGAATAAGAAGAAGTAATAATCATGGAAGTACCAATACTTAAAGAGTTAGAAATAAATACAAAAGTTGCTGAAGTTAACATTGTAGCTAAGCCTATATTTCATAAAGCTAAAAAACTACTGCCTGGTGGTGGTGCATACGGTACTGGAAGAAGAAAAAATTCTATAGCAAGAGTTTGGGTTAAACCAGGAAAAGGCGTCGTGACCGTAAATAAAAGAGATATGTCTGATTATTTTTCACGCGAATCTTATAGAAAATTAATACTACAGCCTTTTACTGATACTAATACTTCAGGGCAGTATGATGTGATTTGCACGACAAAAGGTGGTGGAACGACTGGCCAAGCTGGAGCTATTATTCACGGCATCGCTAGGGCATTGGATTGTATTTCTGAAGATTTTCATGCAATTTTACGTAAGAATGGTTTCTTAACAAGGGATTCTAGAGTAGTAGAGCGCAAAAAATACGGTAAACGTAAAGCACGTAAGAGTACACAATTCTCTAAACGTTAAGATTATTTGATTGAGGTTGGTGTAATATTACATAAGAAGTCTGTGCTTAATTGGATAAAGAGGATCATTTTATCTTGAAATTTGGATGTAGGTTGTTTTTTGTGTAGATATAAGATAGTAATTTCTATATTACCTCATTCTAACATGTATCTAATTTTATATGATTTGTAGAATTTCTTTAGGATGAATTTAAATTAAGTTTATGCTACGAGTCTCTAGATTTCTGGTTAATGGCGGGGTAGCTCAGGTGGTTAGAGCAGCGGAATCATAATCCGCTTGTCGGGGGTTCAAGTCCCTCCCTCGCTACCATGAACAGGATTTTAAGCCTTAGATCCCGAAAGAGCTGTATAATAATCTGAGCAATCTGAAGAGCCGCTGCCACTAACATCATATCTATATGTATTCAACATGTCGCCAGCTTTGTGATTCATAGAAGAACGCATAAGCTTTCTGTACTGGGGTCACGTGCTTCATAGAAGATAACTTTCGTTTCGCTATTTGCTGTAATCGGAATTGGATCATTATTCTCATGCTATCTACTGACTGTTCTAACCCAGCTATTTATACTAATTCAGTGTGGTTATAGTTAATTTTTTAAAAGTATCTTTGTCCCTGATAACTTTCGATTGGAATGTCTTTGCTCCTCGTTCTCTTAATTATTTATTTATAGGCTTCTATTCCTTACGTCTTAGTGGAAACTTTATCTGAATCGACTACAAATATTGGGGCTAGAGTAAATGAAAATTATATGCAATGATTTCCAATCATAAGTAGTGTTATTTTTTTTTTAACTATCCAAAAAGTAGATTGTTAGTTAGATAATGTTAATAAAGCTCTGTGTTTTGTGATTTTAAACTTGTTGCTATAAACATAAGTAACATAAAAAATACTAGTCCTTTCTATGTTTAAATAAAAAAAACAACTTCACTATTTATATGAAAAGATATATGGTCCTTTCGGAATTAAAGATTTTATTTTTATGGATACGAAATTACATACTTATTTTATAGGTGTTACATGGTTTATACTAAGCTTGGTCAGTAGTTCAATAAATGATGTAATCGCAAAATATTTAGGTTTAAGACTTCATAGTTATGAAATTACTTTTCTTAGATTTCTTTTCGGAACTATAACACTTATTCCATTTATATGGTATTATGGTACTAATACACTGAAAACTAGTAGGCCTTTTGTTCACTTTGTTAGAGGAGCTTTACTGTTTTTAGGGATGGCTGGATGGACTTATGGTCTTAGTATAGCCCCAGTAACAACTGGTACTGTTATTACTTTTACCATACCTATTTTTGTGTTAATTCTTGGAGTGTTTTTCTTAAGCGAGCATATAATTTGGCAAAGATGGCTAGTGACGATTGTGGCTTTTATAGGTATAGCTGTAACTCTTGATCTTAATGCAGAAGATTTTAATCCAGAAATATTTGTGTTCGTGCTATCTGCTGTTGGTTTTGCAATTTTAGATATTTTTAACAAAAAATTTGTGATCAAAGAATCTATGATTAGTATGTTATTTTATTCGGCGATGATAACAACAATATTAGCATTTCCTTTTGCGATGTATAATTGGATTATGCCAAATATAGAAGAACTAATATTACTCTTTGTTCTTGGTATGAGTGCTAATCTGATTTTATTCTTTATTCTTAAAGCTTTTAGTTATGCTGATGCAACTGCAGTAATGCCTTATAGATACCTTGAATTAATTATGTCAGCTGGGATTGCTTATATAGTGTTTTCAGAAATCCCTAGTATATCAACTATTTATGGGGCATTAATAATAATACCATCCACATTATTTATTATTTATTCAGAAAAAAAAGAATTCAACAGGCAGGATAATGAGCGTGAAGCTGGAGAAACAAAATGAATAAGCGCAAATTAATTTTAACAAGTGGTATTGCGAATAGTTTTGAATGGTATGACTATGCCTTGTTTGGGCATTTTGCTCCAATAATTGGACAAAAATTCTTTCCGAGTGGCGATCCAAGCACTTCATTGCTTTATGCTTTTTTGGTTTTTGCTATTGGATACTTGATGAGACCTATAGGGGGTATTTTTTTTGGAGTAATTGGTGATAAATTTGGGCGTAGAGCGGCGCTTAGTGCTTCTATTATTTGCATGGCGTTTCCTACTGCTGCAATAGGCTTTTTGCCAACGTACGAAACAGCTGGTATAGCTGCAACGAGTATGATGATATTAGTCAGAATGTTACAAGGCCTATCCATGGGTGGTGCGTTAACTGGATCTATATCTTTCGTAATTGAACATAGTCAAAAGAATCAAAGGGGTTTTACTTCTAGTTTTTCAATGTCTAGTATTTGCGTAGGTATTTTATTTGGTTCTTTAGTATCATACTTAACAAAATCATTTTTTACACCTGAGCAGTTTGATTCTTGGGCGTGGAGATTACCATTTTTAATTGGTATATTGATTTTTTTTGCTGGTATTTATATTAAGAAAAATACAGCTGAAACTCCTTTGTTTCTCGATAGTCAATCACATGGTAAAATAGAACAAAATCCATTAAAATTTGTTTTCAAAAATCACTTATTTGATATGTTAGTTTCAATTTTTATTAATGGTACTGGCTCAGTAATATTTTATGTTGAATCAATATATTTAATATCATACTTAAAAATACACAGAGGATTTGGTGAAAATGAAGTAAGCAATTTGGTCAATATTTGTTACATTATTATGATAGTAGTAACTGTTTTTGGTGGGTGGCTTTCTGATAAAATAGGCAGAAAAAGAATTTTTGTTATTAATTTGTTGATTATAATTTTAAGTTCCACGTTTCTTCTTGAGTCATTTGAATTTGGAGACTTTAATTCTATTATTATAGCACAAGTTATTATTGCAGTTTTAGCTGCTATGTATATAGGTCCAGAACCAGCTCTTCAGGCTGAGTTATATCCAACTAATATAAGAAGTACAGCTCTTTCAATTTCTTATAACACGGCTACAAGTGTTTTCGGTGGTACAGCTCCGTACATAATGGAATCTTTGGTGCAAAATGGTAATATGGGGTCAGGTGCAATTTATATAATTGTCTGTGCTATTCTTAGTTTAATAGCTTTGTATTTTTATGTTGATAGATCTGAAAACGAGCGCAAACTACCGTAAGAAATATTTAAAGACTAGAAAATAAAAGCAAATAAATATGCAAAATAGATCATCATCAGATTCTGTAGTTTTGTTGAATGAGACGCAATTAATAAAGAAATTGTTACCTAGATTTAAATTTTCTATTTCCCAGCAACAATCTATTATTACAAGATCAGAGCAATTTATTGCTGTAATCAGAGCAAATAAAAATTTTTCTATCGAAGAATTTATCAATAGATTTGGCTTATCTACTGATGAGGGAATAGCAATCATGTGTTTAGCAGAAAGCTTGCTAAGAATACCAGACCTGCAAACAAGTAAAGAGTTTGTGAGTGATAAATTATCTAATAAATCATGGGAATCTTTTTTATTTAAGAAGTCAAAGTCATTTAAAACTGTTTTTTCTTCCTTCGGTATTTATTTTTCGGGAAAATTTACAGATATTGTTAAATCAGATAATGTTTTGGCTAAATTAATTGATAGATTCGGTCAGCCAGTTTTTTTAAAAACTTTAAGACAAGCAATTATGTATCTTAGTAAATCATTTGTATTTGCTGAAAATATAAAAGCTGCTTTAGAGAAAAAACAAGAATTTTTAGGATATAGATTTGCTTTTGATTTACTTGGTGAATCAGCAAGAACAAAGAAACAGTCGGAAAAATATTACAAAGATTACATCAATGCAATAGAGTGTATATCTAAGACTTTTAATGTAAAAGAAGATGTAATTGGTGACATAACATCAAGACCAAATTTATCAGTTAAATTAACAGCGTTATATCCCAGATTTGAATACCCAAAATTGAATGATATAAGGCAAGAATTAATGCCAAAAATTATTAATTTAATAGAAAAAATCAAAGAGAGTAATTTGACAATTACTTTTGATGCAGAAGAGTCTTTTAGACTCGATGCTTATATTACTTTCTTAAGTGAAGTTATAGAACAACCAATTTTGAAAGATTTCAATGGTATTGGTCTTGTAGTACAAGCTTATCAGACTAGGAGTTATAGTTTAATAGAGCAAATCATTTTATTGGCAAAAAAAACTAATAAAAAAATATCTATAAGATTGGTTAAAGGTGCTTACTGGGATAGTGAGATTAAACATGCTCAAGTCAATGGTTTAGCTTATTATCCAGTTTTTACGAAAAAAGAATATACTGATGCAAATTATATTGCCTGTGCTAGGTTAATACTCGAAAATAATGATTATATTTACCCACAATTTGCTACTCATAATGCTTTAACCATTTCGACGATAATGGAATTGGCAGGAACTAAATCTCATGAATTTCAAAAACTTTATGGAATGGGAGATGCTTTGCATTCTCAGTTAGTGAGTAATAAAGCAAATGTAAGGATTTATGCTCCTGTAGGCAAGTCAGATGATTTGCTTGCTTATTTAATGCGCAGACTATTAGAAAATGGTGCAAATAGTAATTTTGTAAGCAAAGTGATTTCATCAGAGGTTCCCCTCTCTGATCTTAGTTTTAATTTGCATGATAAAATTTTAAGTTTATTAGATACTGGCAATAGAATTCCTCTGCCAGAAAATATTTATCCAAATAGGAAAAATGCTATGGGTTATGATTTAGGACACAAGACAAATTACGATTATCTTCAGGAAAAAGTTGCTAGTTATTTCTCAAATATCTATAAAGTGGGTTCAATAATAGATGGCCTAGAAACTAAAAAATCAAAAAAATCAAATGAATTATTTTGTCCAGGAAAAATTGCTGAGAAATTATCGGATGTGTATGTTGCCAATTCTACTGAAATAATACAATCGTTAGATTCTGCTTATCAAGAATTTAACAATTGGAGCGAAACTAAGGTAGAAGTAAGAGCAGATATTCTAGAAAAAATATCTTATTGTATAGAAGACAATAAATTTGAATTATATTCCCTTCTTATCAAGGAGGGTGGTAAATCTATTCATGATGCAATAAATGAAGCTATTGAAGCAATTGATTTTTGTAGATATTATGCAAGTCAAGCAAAACTGATTTTGCGTGACAGGGTTCTTCCAGGTCCTACTGGAGAGAGAAATATACTTTCAATGCATGCTAGAGGAGTTTTTGTTTGTATCAGCCCGTGGAATTTCCCACTTGCGATATTTGTGGGGCAGGTAGTAGCTGCGTTAGTTGCTGGAAATACGGTAATAGCAAAGCCAGCTGGGCAAACTTGTGTTATTGCTAATTTTGTAGTGAAATTAATGCACAAAGCAGGCGTGCCTAAATCTGCATTACAGTTAGTTATTGCTTCTGGTAGTAATATTAGTAAATATTTATTAACGGATAGTAGAATTGCTGGAGTCGTATTTACTGGTTCTTGTGAAACATCTAAGGCTATTAATTTAACACTAGCGAATCGTGATAACGGTATTGTTCCATTTATTGCTGAAACAGGCGGCCAAAATGCTATGATAGTTGATAGCTCGGCACTGCTTGAACAAGTAACAGATGATGTTCTTGCTTCTGCATTTTATTCAGCGGGACAAAGATGCTCAGCACTTCGAGTACTTTATGTACAAGAAGAGATATATGATAATTTATACAATCTAATAAAAGAAGCTACTGAAACACTTAAGATTGGAGATACAGTTGATTTTAGCAATGATATAGGCGCTGTGATTGATAAAAATTCTTGTGATAATTTAGGGCAACATATTGATTATATGAAGAAATCAGGCTTTAGTATTTACGCACATCCACAAAAAGATAATTTAAAAGATGGTAATTATTTTTACCCTCATATTATAGAAATTAATTCAATTAATGATATTCTAGCTGAAAATTTTGGACCTATACTGCATATCATAAAATATAAGAATATAGATTTAGATATAATTATTGATGAAATCAATAATTATGGGTTTGGATTGACTTTTGGAATTCATAGTAGAATTGAAGAAAAAATAGAGTATTTAAGATCAAGAATTAAAGCTGGTAATATTTATGTAAATAGGTCAATAGTTGGTGCGAAAGTAGAGTCTCAACCATTCGGTGGAGAAAATAAATCTGGTACAGGGTTTAAGGCTGGTGGACCACATTATTTACTGAAATTTCTTGTTGAAAGAACAACTTCTTTTAATCTTACGGCTATAGGTGGGAACATAGAGTTGTTGAGAAGATAGAGTTTTTTGGAAATATATAATTTATTATAAATGTAGATTCCATTTACATTTTACATTTATTGCGCTAATTGTATCTATCGTATGTTTACTTCTTTGGGATTTAAGCACCTGTAGCTCAACTGGATAGAGTGTTGCCCTCCGAAGGCAGAGGTTGTTGGTTCGAATCCAATCAGGTGCACCATTTTAGATTTTAAAAATTAAAAGAGATATACACAAATGTCAGAAATATTACTTGGTAAACAAGTTAAATATAAAGATTCTTATGATAATTCTCTGTTATTTCCTATAAAAAGGAGTTTGAACCGAAATAAGATAATTACTCAATCAGAACTGCCTTTTAATGGTTATGATTTATGGAATTGCTATGAGGTATCATGGTTGAACCAAAAAGGTAAACCAGAAGTAAGGATTGTGCATTTTATTGTACCATCTGATTCAGAGTGTTTAATTGAATCAAAATCTATAAAACTATACTTAAACTCTTTTAATAACACTAAGTTCACAAGTGAGATAGAGGTATCTGATATTATACAATCTGATTTAAGCCATGTAGCCGGCCTAGCAGTTGAAGTATTCCTAAATAAATTAGCTTACTATAAAAGCCAACCTTTGGAGCTTTTTGACGGTGTTTTACTTGATGAAATTGATGCGGAAGTTTCTGACTACCAGGTTAATTCTGATTTACTAAAAATGGACTTAGACCAGGATGGAGAGTTTGTAGAAGAAACGTTATATTCAAATTTATTAAAATCTAACTGTCTTGTTACTGGTCAACCTGACTGGGCATCTGTGCAAATCAAATATACTGGTAGGAAAATAAACCATTCATCATTATTGAAATACTTAATTTCTTATAGGAATCATAATGGGTTTCATGAAGATTGTATAGAACATATATTTATTGATATATTAGAAAAATGTAAGCCACAAGAACTAACTGTTTATGCAAAATATACTAGGAGAGGTGGTGTGGATATTAATCCTTTTAGAACAAACTTAGATCTAAAAAACACAGAAATTATTAAAATTCGGGATGTAAGACAATAATCATATAGGATATATTGTCTTAGTTAATATATACTTTGGAGTGATAGTAATTTAACTCAAGATGGTGAGGTCATTTGATATCTATATGAGTAAAAATAAAAAACCAAAAAAGCTAGATGAGGCAGCGAAAGTTTCAGCAGAATCTGCAAATACAA
This sequence comes from Rickettsia sp., assembly GCA_020048975.1. Classification (GTDB taxonomy): domain Bacteria; phylum Pseudomonadota; class Alphaproteobacteria; order Rickettsiales; family Rickettsiaceae; genus Megaera. The sequence continues at coordinate 18,105 of JAIFLQ010000005.1, forward strand.
AAAAGTTAAATAACAAAGATTCGGGCCAAGAGGCCGGTAATAAATCATCTGATAAAAAATGGGATAATATATTCGGTTTTTCAGCTAATGGGGCTAACCAGCAGATGAAGAATTTTATGAATGTGGGTGTAGGATCTTTATGTGGAGTTGGTTTAAATCATAGTCACGAAGGTAATACACCAAATAATATGATGTCAAAATTATCAAATAACATAAAACATAATTTTGAACAAAATATGGAGATTAGTCGGGATGTACTAAAATGCAAAACAGCAGCAGATTTCATTGAATTTCAAGGGAAACATTTTGAGACGAATTATAAAAATACAGTCAAACTATTAAATGATCTTTTTTATGATATGCAAAATTTGACCAATCAAAATGTAAATATTCTACAAAAAAAGACTAGCAACCTTTAAATTGCTGATAATAACAGGAAATATTTTGGTAAGTCTTAAAAGCGTCATTGCTTCACTTAATTTGCAATGGCGCTCAGAATTACTGTCCTAATTTTAGCATTTCCCAATATTTTTCGTAAATAACGATTGCTTCGCCGACATCATTTTGGAATTCTCCTTGATCCAAAATTTCTTTACTAGGATATATTGTTGGGTTATTTCGAATTTCTTTTGGTAATAAAGCCATAGCTGCTTTATTGGCTGTTGCAAAACCAATTGTTTCGCTAATTTCTTTGGCAATTTCTGGTCTTAAAAGAAAATTAATAAACTTATAAGCATTTTCAATATTTTTGACGTTAGATGGAATAACTAAGCTGTCTACCCAAAGGATTGCTCCTTCTTTTGGGTAAGCATATTTAATGTCAGGGTTTTCTAAAGATGCCATATAAGCTTCGCCATTATGATTTACACCTAAAATGATTTCTTCATTGATGTAGTTCAGTTTAGGAGAAAATGAATTGAAGATTTTTACATTAGGTACTAAAGTTTTTAGTTTTTCATAAGCTTGTTTTATATGTTCCTCATTAGTATCATTGCCACTGTAGCCTAGTAGTTTTAAAGCAATATGAAATACTTCTCTTACATCGTCTGTTAAAAGAATTTTATGAGCATATTTTTGATCAAATAATATGTTAAAACTATCAACTGTTTCTTTTACATATTTAGCATTATAACAAAGAGCTGTGCTACCCCAAAGGTAAGGTATACTATATTTATTTTTTGGATCATAAGATTGATTTGTCAAGTTTTCATCAATGTCTTTAAAATTATCTATTTTAGACATGTCTAATTCCATTAGTAGCCCCTCATCTCTCATTTTGCTAACGAAATAAGTTGAAGGTACCGCTAAGTCATAACCGGATTTAGAGTTATGTAATAATTTTATTTTTGTATATAGGCTCTCGTTACTGTCATAAGTCGAAAGATTTACTTTTATACCAGTCTCCTTAGTGAATCTTTCAATTATATTTTCTGGTAAATATTCTGACCAAATATATAAGTTAAGTTCATTAGCCAAAGCGTAACAATTATTTCCTAAAAGCAAATAAAATAAAATAAAATATTTTTTCATATTTTTCTCCTAAATATAAAATGAGATATAAAAATCAAAACCAAAGTTACTACAAAAATCACTGTACAAAGCGCATTAATCTCAGATTTAATCCCCAAATGTGCCATTGAAAATAAAGTTAATGGTAATACTTCAAAGTTTGGGCCAGTAACAAAAAAGCTAATGACTACATCATCAAGAGATAAGGTAAATGCAAGTAGCCAAGCAGAGATTATCGATGGCACAGTAAGTGGTAATATAATTCTACTAAATATGGTCCATTCACCAGCTCCAAGGTCTTTTGCTGCATTTATCAGATTTTTGTTAAAAGTTTTTAAGCGCGCAATAACTATTATTATTACAAATGGTAGATTAAGAGTGATATGTGCAAGCAATAAACTATAAAATCCTAAATTCATATTTACAAGATTAAATAAAATTAACAAACTTATTCCCATAATAATATCCGGAGAAATAGCCAAAACATATACAATAGAAGAAAAAATTTTTCTTCCTTTAAATCGGTAACTATACAAACCTAAAGCTGATATAGTTCCTATTAAAGTAGATATAGATGCAGATAGTCCTGCAATAAGAAATGAATTTTTTGTTGAGTCAATAAGTAAGTTATTGGAATATAGCTTTTTATACCAATCTAGAGTCAAGCCTTGCCAGCTTGTTCCATATTTTGAAGAATTAAATGAATAAACTATGAGTATAACAATAGGTAAATATAAAAATATGTAAATTAATAGAGAATATAATTTTGCTAATTTATTCATTGATTATACTACCAATTGCTCAGTATTCTTTATATTTCTTGCGTAAAAAAACATCAATATTGCTACAATAATGGTTAGTATTGTTCCAATTGCTGTGCCAAAGGGCCAATCTCTTGCGATTAAAAATTGATTCTTTATTAAATTCCCTATTAGTATTTCTTTGCTTCCACCAAGGAGTTCTGGGATAAAAAACATCCCTAATGTCGATAAAAATACTAAAATACATCCTGCTGCTATTCCAGATTTGGTTAGTGGTATAATAATTTTTAGTAAGACATCAATTTTATTGGCTCCCAAATCCTGAGCAGCATTAATATAGTTGCGATCAAGTTTTTCAAAAGAAGTGTAGAGTGGTAGTATCATAAAAGGTAGCAATGAATATATAAGACCTATACTAACTCCAGTCCAATTATATAAAAATTCAATTGGTTCATCAATAACACCAATATTTATCAAAAAGTTGTTTAGTAGACCGTTAGTTCTTAAAACTATCATCATAGCATAAGTTCTAATTAATGAACTAGTCCAGAAAGGTACTATGACCAAAATCAATAAAAAATCTTTTATTACTCTATTTTGAATAGTGTGAGAGATTGCATATACAAATGGATAACTAAATAGCAAACATGTTATAGTAACATAAAATGCTATACCAAAGGTTTTTAAAAAAACTTTAATATACATCAAAGATGATAATTTTTTGTAATTATCTAAAGTAAAAGCAAACTGTACAAAACTTAGTTCTCCTCTTTCTAAGAAACTGATTACTAGAACTCCGAGATTCGGTATCAGAACGAAAATTGTTAACCAGGATACAAGAATTAAAATAGTAAAATGTTTGAATAAATCTTTATTAATCATTTAGTCAAAACCTCACAACCAACATCCCATTCAATAAAAACATCCATATCTGTGGTGTAGTTAAAACTTTTGCCTTCTTTGTTTTGTAGTACTGTTACAATGACTTTTTTATTATTATTAATCAGTATTATGTAGTCAAGTAATGATCCTCTATATCTTATTTCAATAATTTTACCTCTTAGACCTTTTGAAGCTGAATTATTTTTTAGCAAAGTTAATCTTAATTTCTCGGGTCTTATTAGTAGTTTAATTTCATCGCCTAAAATAAAGTTATTTTTATTTTGTATCTGGTATGTGTAAACTTCTTCTACCAGTATGGTTAACTGATTTTGATCAATAGTTTCAATTTTAGCATCTAATACGTTTAACTCTCCAACAAAACTGGCAACAAAACTGTTAATAGGCGTTTCATATATTTCTTGAGGAGAGCCGATTTGTTCTATTTTGCCATTATTTATAACAATTACGGTATCTGATATAGATAAAGCTTCTTCCTGATCGTGAGTTACTAATATAAAAGTGATTCCTAAATCTTGTTGCATAGCTTTAAGCTCTACTTGCATTTGTTTCCTAAGATTTTCATCCAAGGCACTTAGTGGTTCATCTAAAAGTAAAATTAGTGGTTTGTTAACAACGGCTCTTGCAACAGCAACCCTTTGTTGTTGTCCACCAGATAATTGAGATGGTTTTCTACCAGAAAATTTTTCCATTTTAATCATTTTGAGAACTTCGTTTACGGCTTCATCAATATAGTCTTGGCTCTTCTTTTTCATCCGAAGACCAAAGGCGATATTCTCGTAGACAGTCATGTGAGGAAACAAACTGTAATTCTGAAACACAGTATTAACTTCTCGTTTGTTAGCTGGTAGAGTAGTTACTTTTATATTATTAAGTATTATCTCTCCATTGTCTGCAGACTCAAACCCAGCTATTAATTTTATGATGGTAGTTTTGCCAGAGCCAGAAGGTCCAAGTATTGTAATAAATTTATTTTCGTGAAGAGTGAAATTGAAATTACTTAAAATTGGTTCTGAATTAAAGCTTTTGCTTATATTCTTTAACTCGATAATAGGTTTTGGGGATTGATTCAATTCTTAGTTGCCTCAAATGTAAAAGTTCCATAAAAAAATTGGCGCAATAAATAGAACTGGAATTATAATTGATTCACTTCTCATAGTCAATATATATACTACCCCATCGTGACTAGATACTAAATAAAATTAGTAATAATATAAATTCATTATGCCGTGCAAGAGAGTTTACTATTTTCTTCGTTCCGTATAAATGCTATATTACGTTTTAACAATTAAATTAATATATTTCAATATTATCGCCTATGCTAAAAAAAATATTTATGCATAATAAAGTAAGGTCCATTACTTTGTTGATTTTGGCAGTTTTGTTAACTATTTCACTTGGTTTTTATAGTCAAAATGATCCATCGTTTAACCTTTCTACAGTTAATGAACCAGCAAACTTGTTAAGTTATTTCGGGTCTTATTTATCAGATGTTTTGTATCAACTAATAGGCGTTGCATCTTTTTTTGTCCCAATTACATTCGTTGTGTGGGCATATTTAATTTATAAAAATGGGTTCTTAAGTTACAAATCTCTGAAAATCATTTCTTTATTTGTTGCTATAGCTTGTATTTGTATTGTCTTGAGTAATATTAAAATAAACACTCTTCCAGCCGATGGCGGAGGAGTTTTAGGGATTTATTTACTGAATATTGCTATCAAGCATCTAGAAGAATTTGAACAATTAATATTACCAATTACTTTTCTGCTATCTATATTTTTTCTAGTACTTACACTCGGAATTCAATTTACTGCTTACATTAAATTTACTTCCTATATAAGAAACTTTTTTGTTAAAATGGTTTCTTATATAAAGATTCCAAAATTTGGTGTTAATAATTTTAATAGTACTGTCAATCAAAGCAGTGGGGGCGCTAGGGCGGAAGTGAAAATTGCAAGAGCGCCTATTATTGAAGAAAGTAACAATGATTTTGATATGAGGCCTGCATCACCAACCGTGGAAAATAAAATTCAGGTAATAAAAAAAGAATCTGTAGCGCGAAATATTAGCGGCGCAGAGCAAGAAGAAGCTATCTTACCATCTGTAGATTTGCTAGATGAAGCAAATGACCAGCATATTAAATTGCAATCATCATCAGAACTAGAGGAAAAGGCTCGGGAGCTTTTAGTTGTGCTTGGAGATTTTGGTGTAAAAGGAAAAATAGTTGAGATCAGACAGGGGCCTGTAGTAACGATGTATGAATTTGAGCCAGCGGCTGGCACTAAATCATCTAGAGTTATAGGATTATCTGATGATATTGCTCGTTCGTTATCGGCTCATTCTACGCGTATTGCTGTTATACCTGGGAGAAATGCTCTTGGCATTGAGTTACCTAATGAGCAACGTATGTTCTTTCGTTTGAAGGAGTTGGTTGAAACTGAGGAATTCCAGGATCAAAATACCCTGTTACCGATTATTCTTGGTAAGGACTTAGGTGGGCGTCCTTTAATTGCTGATCTAGCCAAGATGCCTCATCTACTTGTAGCAGGCACGACTGGTTCTGGTAAGTCAGTAGCTATTAACGCTATGATAATGTCATTATTATATAGATATACTCCTGCTGAATGTAGGATGATAATGATTGATCCTAAGATGCTAGAACTATCTTCATATGATAATATTCCCCATCTTATGACTCCTGTTGTTACTGAACCAGGGAAAGCTGTAGTTGCGTTAAAATGGGCGGTTAAAGAAATGGAAAATAGATACCGTTTAATGTCTCATTTAGGTGTCAGAAGTATAGCTAATTTCAATACAAAGATTTTAGAAGCAATCAAAGATGGTAAAGTGCTAGAACGGAGAGTCCAAACTGGATTTGACCCTGAAACTGGAAAACCTGTTTTTGAATCCGTGCCTATTGATATGCAGAAAATGCCATTTATCGTAGTAATAGTTGATGAAATGGCTGATCTCATGCTGGTTGCTGGTAAAGACATTGAAACTTCTATCCAACGCTTAGCTCAAATGGCTAGGGCTGCTGGTATTCACATTATCATGGCAACCCAGAGACCTTCTGTAGATGTGATTACTGGTGTGATAAAGGCTAATTTTCCAAGTAGAATAAGTTTCAAGGTAACCTCAAAAATTGACAGTAGAACAATTCTTGGTGAGCAAGGTTCGGAGCAGTTGCTTGGAATGGGGGATATGCTTTATATGGGAAATAGTGCACGCATACTCCGTGTACATGGACCTTTTGTTGATGATAAAGAGGTAGAGAGAGTAACATCTTTCTTAAGAACTACTGGTGTTCCTGAATATGTATCAGCTGTGACGGAATCGGATGAGGATTTTTCTGCTGATGAATTAGATGAATCAGACAATAATGATAATATATATAAACAAGCGCTCAACATAGTTAGGAATGAAAGAAAAACTTCAATCAGTTATATTCAGAGATCGCTACGAATTGGCTATAACCGAGCAGCAAATATTATTGAAGAAATGGAAAAAAACGGTATCCTATCAGCCCCTAACCACTCAGGAAAAAGAGAGGTTTTATTACCTGAGGATTAATTTTTCATCAATTAAACGCTTTTACTTTTTAGATAAATATGATATGATGGCCAGCGGTAGTGATTCTATTAAAAAAGAGGTGTAAATGTCTAAAAATCTCGAATTTAAGGTAGGTGAAAGAGTCGTATATCCATCGCACGGGGTTGGAGAAGTGGTTGAAATCGAAGTGCAAATGATAGCTGATACAAGGCTTACAGTTTATGTTATTTCCTTTCCTCAAGATAAAATGACTTTGAGAGTTCCTGTAAACAGAGCTGTTGCAGTAGGTCTTAGAACTCTAGTTAATAAGAGTGATGTTCACGAAGTATATACAATTCTTCAGGGAAAGCCTAAGCGCGGAAATAAAATGTGGAGTAGGCGTGCTCAAGAATACGAAACTAAAATTAATTCTGGTGAAATAACTGCGATTGCTGAGGTTGTAAGAGATCTTTATAAAAATGTTGACAACGATCGCTCATATAGCGAAAGAACTATCTATGAGTCAGCCTTGAATAGATTATCTTCTGAGATAGCTATTTTAGAAAATATATCAGAAGCTGAAAGTTCTAGTAAGCTGATAGATCTTTTGCGGGATAAATTAGCAGCGTAAATCATTGTTCTAGAAAAGGGGGGTGTAAT
>JAIFLQ010000088.1 GCA_020048975.1 Rickettsia sp.
AAAACTAAATTTGCAGTAATAATAACCAATGAATTTGACCCTGTAGGCATTTGATAAATTTGATCTAGTATCATACCAATTAAAAATAATAGCCAATATCGAATTTTGGAATAACTAGAGAAGTAATAAAGTATTGCTATATCAATTGCAGGAAAAATTTGATCAAATACATCAACTAGATTCAATTTATATAGTTTTAGCGGTATCAGGCAAATAAAAAATATATACCCCCCCCAAATAAGTGCTAATAATAATCTTACCGCTAATTTATACATAAATTCAGCTCAAAATAATTTATACTATCTATATACTGATTAAAGTGCATATGGAAAATAAAATTTATAATATATATGAATCAATATCTATATATTACTATGCTGATGTACGCCAGCGTTCATAATTAGACCAAAACTAATCAACATGGTTACCATAATAGTTCCACCGTATGAGACAAAAGGCAGAGGAACTCCAACTACTGGCATCATACCCATTACCATTGCTATATTAATAAATACATGACTAAAAAATATTGATGTTAAACCCACTACCATCAATTTTTTAAATGTTGATTTAGAGTTAATTGCAACCGCAAGAGAGCTTACTATGAGTATGAAATACAATATCAGTAGAACTAATCCTCCAATAAATCCCAGTTCTTCGGTAAGGAAAGAAAAAATAAAATCGGTTTCATATTCTGGTAAAAAACTTAAATGACTTTGTGTACCGTTTAATAAGCCTTTGCCAAATAAACCACCCGATCCTATAGCTATTTTTGACTGGATAATATTATATCCAGCTCCAAGAGGCTCTCCTCCTGGATCTAAAAAAATTAAAACACGTTTTTTTTGATAATCGTATAGTAAAGACCAAATCACTGGTAACGATATAACACAACTAGCACCAACTATAACAAAATAAAGTGTCCTAACCCCTATAGCAAAAAAAATAATAGTCGCACCTATTATAGTAATTATTCCAGTACCAAGATCAGGTTGTTTGATTATCAGAGCTACTGGAATCAATACTCCAATAATCGGAAGAATTAAATTACTAATAGAAGAAATATTTTGGTTTTGAATAGTGTGAAAGTACCTAGCAAGCATTAGCACTATAGCTATCTTTGCTGGTTCTGATGGCTGGATATGAAAAAAACCTAAGTCAATCCATCTAGTTCCGCCCATTGCTGTTTTACCAGCTATCGTAACGGCAACAAGAAGTAATAACACACAAAAATACAGAAAGTATGAAAATTTATATATAACACTGGTATCTATTAATGATATTATTAAAGCAATTGGCATAAAAATGCAGAAGATTATTATCTGTCTATAGGCCCATGGTTCTATTCTTCCACCAGCAGCTGAATAAAGAACTATGAAACCATAAATACATATTATAGTTATAAAAAAGGGTACAGAGATAGGTATCTTGTGCAATTTAATCAAAAAATTTTCTTTTACAGAATAATCCATTTTCTAGTTTTTTTCTTTATTATAAACAATTTTGAATTTAGGAAAAATAATTTTTACAGTCGTTCCTTTTCCATCAATACTATGTATGTTCAAAATTGCTTCATGAGCATCCAATAACATTTTTACTATAGGCAATCCAAGTCCATATGAACCACCTTTGGTATAATCATTCTTGCTAATAGTTCCATATTTACTAAGAGCAATAGGTATTTCATGTTCTTTCATTCCTATACCTTGATCAATTATGGTCACTAACATCTGATCTTCGTTCATTTTTACAGATATAGTAATAATGGTGTTTTCATTAGAATATTTAATACTATTATTAATTAGATTATCTATTACTTGCGTAATTCTTCTTTTATCACAAACTAATAACGGCAAATTTGCTTCAAAATCCGTTACTATGGAAATATTTTTTTTCCCTGAGTGAGAAGTCGCAACTTGAGCGATTATATCTTGTATTTGATTTAAAGAGTTAACTATTTTAAATTGGCCTTCTATTATTTGATTTTCATCTAAAATATCAGTAATAAAATCAAGTATAATTTGAGCATTATTATGAATTCCTTCAACATATTTGGTATAGTTTGAAGGTATACGACCAAATAGCTCTTTAGACATAACCTCGGAACCAGTAAGAATAAAACCTAATGGAGACCTTATTTCATGAGCTGTAAAAGCCAGAAAATTGGTTTTTGCTTTTGTAGCATTATTTGCCAGAATTGTTGCTTTTTCAGCTTTTGTCCTAAGCGAAGTTTCTCTTTTGTATATGGAAATAATAATTATTAATGAAACCCCAGCAAGCAAGCCAACTTCAAGAAATTTTTTTGCAACACTTTTAATTATATCATCTTTTATAAAATTATGATCAATGTTAACAATAACTGTAAATGGAAGCTTTTCTAGTGGTTTTATAAAGTAATTTAACCCATTAACCATATCAAGGTAGGAATAATCTTTATTTAGATTGCCTGAATGCAAAGTATTTTTTTTCAAGATTTCTATTATATACGGCGATAATTTATTGTTAGTGAGTGTAATCTTGTCTATTTGTGATTTTGATTTTGCAACAATAGTAAGATTTTCATCAATAATGACAAAATTAATACTCGAGTTTTTTTTACGATTATTTAGATACTTGATCATAGTATCTATATCATAACTAAGAACCACAGATCCAATGAATTTTTGAGTTTCTTTATCAAAAAGCGTGTTTATTAATTTCAAACTATAAGTTTGATCAGAACCTTTGTTAATACGAAAAAATATAGTATCTTTTTCTTTATTATTAACATTCATTGTAGCAACTATGTTTTCTACAAAAGTTAGTTTTTTGGGGTTCTTGATAATACCATCCATGCTCGTTGCCACTTCTTGAAACTCATTATTAGCCCAACTATATTTACGCCAACCAAATAACAAATTGAATTCTCGTGATTGAAAATGAAATTGTAGTGTATCTCTAATACGCTCTATATTCTGAGGATAAGTTTTAACGCTTTTACTTATTAGCTTAATGAAATATTTAGAATAATTTAACTGATCCGATATAACTGCACTTAAAAAACTTGATTCAGTTGCCATTTCCTTAAGAATATTAGATTTATGACTAGAATATATTCTAATGCAGTTAACTAAAGTCAAAATCACAACCATAGTTATCACTATAAACGTTATCATTTGAACATTTACAGTATAGTCAACAATTCTTTTCTTAAGCTGTTCTTCTTCAGAATTCATAAATTGTTTTTATTTATTAAGTTGATATTGTATTATGCAAATAATAACACTTATGTTTAGCTTAAAATATGAAATTATCATTATTTAATACAGTTACAAGAAAAAGAGAGGAATTTAATCCATTAGACATCAATTTGGTAAAAATGTATGTTTGTGGGCCGACAGTTTATGACCATCCGCATATAGGGAATGCAAGATCTGCTGTAGTATATGATATTTTATATAGAGTACTAATTGGATTATATGGACAAAAGAAAGTTCTATATGTAAGAAATATTACTGATATTGATGATAAAATTATAGACAGATCTTTGCAACTTGGAATTCCAATATCTGAATTAACTGGCAAAACTATAATTGATTATAATCATGATATGAATTACTTAAGTTGTTTGAAGCCAACAAAGGAGCCTAAAGCAACTGAACATTTACCACAGATGATAGATATAATTAATAAACTATTAAATTTAACTATTGCATATGAGGTTGAAGGATATGTTTATTTTGATACTTCTAAAGCAAAAAATTATACAGCATTATCTAGAAGAACTTTTGAAGAAATGCAAGAAAGCGGTAGAGTTGAAAGTGATAAGAATAAAAAAAATATCGCTGACTTTGTGCTTTGGAAACCATCTGAAACAACTGATCCCGAATCAGCTAAATTCATGAGTCCTTTTGGAACTGGAAGGCCTGGTTGGCACATAGAGTGCTCTGCAATGAGTCATCAGTTTTTAGGGCCTAATTTCGATATTCATGGAGGTGGGGTAGACTTAATTTTTCCGCATCATACAAATGAAATAGCACAGAGTTGCTCAGCATTTCCTGGCTCTGAATATGCTAAATATTGGGTTCATAATGGATTTTTAACAGTTAATCATGAAAAAATGAGTAAATCTCTCGGTAATTTTGTAACTGTTAAAGACCTTATGGACAAACAAATTAAAGGCGATGTAGTAAGACTATTGTTGCTTAGTACATATTATCGCAAACCTCTAGATTACAATCAAAAAGCTCTTGACGACGCAGAAAAAACACTTAATTATTGGTATCGTGCAGTTGAAGATTTGAATCTGGATACTGTAAATAATAATCTTCTAAAAGATCTGCCTCCAGCTTTTTTTCAAGCCTTGTTAGATGACCTAAACACTCCAGTAGCTATAAAATTAATCAAAGATTTTGCCAAAGAAGCTCATTCATCTATTTCTTATGAATCCAAAATTGCCGCAGCAAAAAAAATGATTTGTTGCGCTCAATTTTTGGGTTTAATGGGAGTAAGTAGCGAAAAATGGTTTAAAGGCAACCTTGATTACAACCATATAAAGGAACTAATTAACCAAAGGTTAGTTGCCAAAGCGCAAAAGAACTGGCAATTAGCAGATAAAATTAGATTTGATTTAGCTGCTTTTGGGGTTTCTATTGAAGACAAATCAGATGGGTCAACTGTGTGGAAAAAAATTAACAAAAGTTAAAGCTAAAAAATTATTAAGAAAATAACACTTGAAAAATTTTTGAAAATCCTTATAAATAATGCTCTAATTTGAAAATCAACAGAGGTTCACTTATGTCAATAGAATACACTTTCTCAATTATAAAACCAGATGCAACCAAGAGAAACTTAATAGGCAAGATAAATTCTTATCTTGAGGCTGCGGGATTAGAAATTGCAGCGCAAAAAATGGCTAAATTGACTAAAGAACAAGCAGAAGAATTTTATGCGGAACACAGGGAACGGTCATTTTTCCCTGGTCTAATACAGTATATGACTTCCGCTCCAGTGGTTTTGCAAGTTCTAAAAGGAGAAAATGCAATTCTTAAAAACAGAGAGGTAATGGGAGCAACTAATCCAGAAAATGCTGATCACGGCACAATAAGGAAAGATTTTGCTTTAGATATAGAGTCTAATAGTATTCATGGTTCTGACAGCATGGATAGCGCTAACAGGGAAATATCTTTTTTCTTTAAAAAAGAAGAAATTGTAAAGTAATGTTTCACGTGAAATGAAAGGAATTAATGTAATTATTGTCGGTGGTGGACATGCTGGATGCGAAGCTGCGGCAGCATCTGCTCGAGCTGGAAGCAATACTTTATTAATAACTCTTAAGCAACAAAATTTAGGTGAGATGTCTTGCAATCCTGCAATCGGAGGTGTTGGAAAGGGTACTCTTGTTAAAGAAATAGATGCTTTAGACGGTGTAATGCCGAGAGTCATTGATAAATCTGGTATACATTACAAAATGCTTAATGAAAGCAAGGGCCCAGCGGTTTGGGGGCCAAGGGCCCAAGCTGATAGGTCTTTGTACCGGGATGAAATGTTTTCTATTTTAAATAAATACCATAATTTAACTATTTTATATGATTCTGTTGAAGATATAACAATTGAACAAGGTAAAGTTACAGCTGTTATAACCAGGAATTCTGGTAAAATTAATTGTCATTCTGTTGTTCTAACAACGGGAACATTCTTGTCTGGCTTAATTCATATTGGACAAAACAAGATTCCGGCTGGTAGAGTAGGAGAAGAACCATCTTATGGGTTATCAAAAACTCTTCGTAATAATAATTTCATGGTTGGAAGATTAAAGACTGGAACTCCACCAAGAATTGACGGTAGAACAATTGATTATACTAAAACAGAAGTTCAGCCTGGTGATTTGATTCCAAGACCGTTTTCTCAGTTAACTAGGAAAATTGAAGTGCCGCAAATAAATTGTTACATTACAAGAACAAATGGAGTTACTCACCAAATCATCAAGGATAATTTACATTTATCTGCGATGTATTCTGGTCAAATTAAAGGTATTGGCCCTAGGTACTGCCCTTCAATAGAAGACAAAATAGTTAAATTTTCTACCAAAGATAGTCATCAAATTTTTCTAGAACCAGAAGGACTTAATGATTATACTGTTTATCCTAATGGCATTTCTACTTCGCTACCAGAAAACGTTCAAATTGAGATTTTAAAATCTATTAACGGCCTTGAAAACGCAAAAATGATTAGGCCTGGCTATGCAATCGAATATGATTTTGTGGACCCAAGAGAGCTTTTTAATACTCTAGAGACTAAAAAAATTAAAAACTTATTTCTTGCTGGGCAAATTAATGGCACTACTGGCTATGAAGAAGCGGCTGCTCAAGGCATAATAGCTGGTATTAATTCAGCGTTTTATGCGCAAGGTAAAGAAAAGTTCACTTTATCAAGGTCAGATGCATACATTGGAGTCATGATTGATGATTTAATAAATTTTGGTACAGCAGAGCCTTATAGGATCTTCACTTCTCGTTCTGAATATAGATTGACTCTCAGGGCTGACAATGCCGATATTAGGCTTACGCCACTCGCTATAAAAGCAGGTATTGTTTCCGAGGAAAGAAAAAATACATTTGAACAAAAATTGAATGATCTTCAAAGAATTAAACAAAAACTTGAAGAGTTAAGTTTAACAACTAGCGCAATTCAGAATAAAGGTAGTTTGATTTCTCAAGATGGTTCACACAAAACTGCCTTCACAATGCTTGGGTTACCAAAATTTGGATTTGAGAAAGTAGTAGAATTTTTTCCTGAATTAAATAAAGAAAATATTGGTTATTTAAAATATTACGAAAACGAATCAAAATATTCCTCTTATTTAAAAAGACAAGCTTCGGATATAAAATTATTTTTAGAAGATGAGTCTTTAGAATTACCTAGTGATATTAATTACAATCAAATACAAAGTCTGTCTATAGAAACTAGAGAAAAACTTAATTTTTATAAACCGCAATCTATTGGAGCCGCTCGTAGAATTTCTGGCATAACTCCAGTCTCACTTACTACAATCATAATATACTTGAAAACTAAGCATAAAAAATGATTATAAGTAATGTAAATGTTTCACGTGGAGAGTACGAAATTTTACTTAAGTACCAATCATTGCTACTTAAGTGGAATAAATCTATAAACTTGATATCCAAAGCTTCGGAAAATGATCTTTGGGAAAGGCACATTAATGATTCAATACAATTACTTAAATATATTGATCTTATGGAATCTGTTGTAGATATTGGATCTGGAGCTGGTTTCCCTGGTATTGTTTTATCTATAGGAGGAGTGCAGAATGTAACTCTTATAGAGAGTGATACAAGAAAAGCTGTGTTTTTGAGACAAGCGTCTAAACTATCATTAAACAAAATTAATATAATCGAAGAAAGATTAGATGAGAATTTCAAAGGCAATTATGATATTCTAACTTGCAGAGGTTTTAGCAACATAACTAACATATTAAACCTTACAAATAGTATGGAGATAGGAAAGATGTTGTTACTTAAGGGAGAAAATTATGATAAAGAAATAATAGAAGCGAAAAAACATTGGTTGTTTAATTTTGCACTTCATGATAGCATCACCGGTAATGGTAAAATAGTTGAAATTTCGAACATTAAAAGATTGTTATGAAAGGAAAAGTTATTGCAATTGTTAATCAAAAAGGCGGCGTTGGTAAAACAACAACAGCAGTAAACTTAGCAACAATTTTTGCTGTTATGAGTAAAAAAGTATTAATTATAGATATTGATTCCCAAGGTAATACGAGTAGTGGCCTTGGGATAGAACAGATAAAAAGGAAAATCACTTCATATAATTTATTTACAGGGATTGGCTCTATAAAAGATGCAATTATTGAAACAGAAATACCGAATTTATCTATTATTACTGCAAATACGAATTTAGCAGCAATTGAACTTGACTTAGTAAATTTAAAAGATCATGAAAATATTTTATTAAATAAAATTAGTGAAATAAAAGATAATTTTGATTATATAGTAATTGACTGTCCACCATCTCTTAGTTTAGTAACGTTAAATGCATTAGTTGCTTGTAATGAAGTTCTAATACCTATGTTATGTGATTTTTATTCACTTGAAGGTCTTAGTCATTTGTTAAAAACTGTAGAAATAGTTGAGAAAAAGTTAAATCCTAGAATCAAAATTGGCGGTATTTTATTTACAATGTATGACAAAAGAAACCGTCTTACTGAGCAAGTTGAAAATGATGTAAGAGGATGTCTTGGAAATTTGGTTTATAAAACTACAATACCCAGAAATATAAGAGTCTCAGAAGCTCCATCCCATGGTAAAGCAGCAATTATTTATGACTATAGATGTTCTGGTTCCAGAGCTTATATAGAACTTGCTAAAGAAATTATTGCTAATGAAATAAAACTTATGTCTTCGTTTAAAACAGCTTGAAATTAGGAGGAATATGAAGAATAGAGCCTTAGGTAAAGGGTTATCATCATTGTTAAAAGAAGAGGTTGTCCCGGTAGATGGCGATGCAACTAATATCTTAGATATTAATCAAATTGAAGTTGGTAAATATCAACCTCGTAAAAACTTTGATCAAGGAAAATTGCAGGAACTGGCTAATTCGATAGTAAATAATGGTTTAGTGCAACCAATAATAGTTAATTTTATCAGCAATGGAAAATACCAAATAATAGCCGGTGAAAGGAGGTATCGTGCTTGTAAGATGATTGGTTTAAAAGAAATTCCAGTTATAATTAAGAATTTATCCGATCAAGAAATACTCGAGATTGCATTAATTGAAAATATTCAAAGAGAAGAACTAACAGCTATAGAAGAAGCGGAAAGTTATGCAAAACTGATGAATGATTTTGGTTACACACAAGCAAGATTAGCTGATGCACTTGGTAAAAGTCGAAGTCACGTGGCAAATTTATTAAGATTAAACCATTTACCTGATTCTATTAAATTTATGATTAGTAATGGGCAGCTCAGCATGGGTCATGCAAGATGTTTAATAGGCCTTGATAATGCTGAAGAGTTAGCAAATAAGGTTGTTTCAAATGATCTCAATGTAAGACAAACTGAAGAATTAACAAGAAAAACACAGATTGTTCAAAGAAAAAAGAATCAAACGTTTGAAAATAATTCAGATTCTGCAATGAATGATGATTTCATAATACTTGGTCAGTCTCTTAGTGAAAAATATGGAGTAAAAGTTGTTGTTGAAAATTCTTGGAATGGAGGTAAGATATCATTTTGTTATTCAAACCTTGAAGAGCTTGACTCAATTTTAGCCAAAATTAACTAAGTATGAAAATATTTTTAGATAGTATAGATGTTGCAGAAATTAGTAAATTTGTTGATTATGGAATAATTGATGGTATTACCACGAACCCTACATTGATGTCGTCTACACCCTTGAGTTTTAAAGAAATTATTACGGAACTAAGTCTTTTGTTAAAAGGAAATATTTCTATAGAAGTAGTGTCTAATGATTTTCATGAAATGATTAAGGAAGGAAATAAAATTCTAGAAATAGATAATAATTTAGTAATTAAGTTACCTATAACATGGGATGGAATAAAAGCTTGCAAATACTTTTCACAACAAAATATAAAAGTGAATATGACTTTGTGTTTTTGTTTGAATCAGGCAATATTGGCAGCAAGTGCTGGAGCAACTTACGTCTCTCCTTTTATTGGTAGACTTGAAGATGCAGGAGGGGATGGGATAGGGTTGATTGCTAATATAAGATCTGTATATAATAATTATTCAATAAAAACTGAAATACTTGCAGCATCTATAAGAACATTAGAGCATGTCGAACAAGTAGCTCTTAATGGAGCCAATGCTGTTACTCTGCCTATAAAAATCTTATCAGAGATGATAAATCACCAACTAACTGAAGTAGGTCTTAAGAAATTCAATGATGATTGGATGAACTCTGGCAAAAAAATTTAAATTAAACTATCAAAGGAATAAATAAATGTCTTATCAATATGTCTACGTTATGAAAGGCTTAAAAAAGTCAGTCAATGGTAAAGAAATTTTAAAAGAAACTTGGTTGTCATTTTTGCCTGGTGCCAAAATTGGTATAATAGGCCATAATGGCGCTGGTAAGTCAACACTTCTTAAAATTATGGCTGGACTCGATAAAGAGTACGAAGGAGAAGCGTTTGTTGCTGAAGGAATGAAAATAGGTTATTTGCCTCAGGAACCTCATTTAGATCCTAAGAAGAATGTTTTTGAGAATATTATGGATGGTCTTAAAGAAAAGACAGCACTACTTGATGAGTTTAATGAAGTCAGCAATAAATTTGCTGAAGAAATGACAGATGATGAAATGGATGCTTTGCTCATTCGTCAAGCAGATTTACAAGAAAAAATAGATAATTGTGATGCTTGGAGTATTGAAAGAGAGGTTGATATAGCCATGAAAGCTTTGCGTTGTCCAGATAAGGATAATGATGTAACAAAAATTTCTGGTGGAGAAAAAAGAAGAGTTGCTTTGTGTAAGTTATTACTTGAAAAACCTGACATGATTTTGCTAGATGAACCAACTAACCATTTAGACGCTGAATCAGTTTCTTGGCTTGAGAATTATTTGAAAGAATATAAGGGCACTGTTGTTGCCATCACCCACGATCGTTATTTCTTAGATAATGTTGCTGAATGGATATTAGAAATTGATAGAGGTAATTGTGTACCGTGGCACTCAAATTATTCTGCTTGGTTAAAGCAGAAATATGAGAAAATTAGTAAAGAAGAAAAAGAAGAAGGAGATAGATCTAAGCAGTTAAAAAGAGAACTTGAATGGGTACAAGCTTCTCCCAAGGGGCGCCAAACAAAAAGCAAGGCAAGGATTAATGCTTACCAAGAACTACTTAATAAGAAAAGAGATGATGTCAATGGAACTGCACAGATTATAGTACCAAATGGTCCAAGGCTTGGTGATTTAGTAATTGAAGTAGATAATTTATCAAAAAAATTTGGTGATAAGATTTTATTTTCTGAATTTAGTTTTAGAGTGCCTCCTGGTGCAATTGTTGGAATAGTTGGCCCGAATGGAGCTGGCAAATCTACCCTATTTAATATAATAACTGGTAAAATACAGGCTGATAGTGGAAAGGTTAATATAGGAGATACGGTAAAACTTGGTTATGTTGATCAATCAAGAGACCATTTAAATGATGATAAAAATGTTTGGGAAGAGATTTCCGAAGGTCTGGAAGTTTTAGAACTTGGTGGCATGTCAATTAAAAGCAGAGCTTACTGCTCAGCTTTTAATTTTAAAGGCGCTGCTCAGCAAAAGAAAGTAGGACAACTATCGGGTGGAGAAAGAAACAGAGTTCATTTGGCTAAATTACTAAAATCTGGAGCTAATGTTATTTTGTTAGATGAACCATCGAATGATCTTGATGTTGATACTTTAAGAGCCTTAGAAGATGCTATTCTTGATTTTGCTGGCTGTGTTTTTGTAATAAGTCATGATCGATGGTTTTTAGATAGAATAGCTACACATATTATTGCTTATGATAAAGATGGTAATGCTTCATGGTTTGAAGGTAATTATGAAGATTATCATAATTATATGATAAATCACATGGGAGAAGATATCAAAAACCCCAAATATAAGCATAGGAAATTAGTATGATTTCCTAGCTTTAGGGAGGATATAAATCAAAAATTTTACCAGTACAATTAACTGTGCTACCTATGTCTGGAATCCTTCTTGGTTTTACTTTGTAAATGATTTTGGTCTAAAACATTATTTACTTTAGGTTTAATACCAATTAGTTCTGGTTGAAGAGCTACAAGTTTCTTTTGTTCTATATGTTTAGATTGAGATATACTTTGATCTAATGCTGGTTGCATAATTGATATATCTAAAGCTTTAATAATTGACTGTTTATTTTTAATAAAATGATTATTTTGTGCTATAGTTTCCCCTAGTTTTTCTCCAATCACTGTTCCCAGTTTTATAGAAATAGCAACGGTAGGAATTATAATAGCTGGAAGAATTAAACCTCCCAAAAACGCTCCAGCTGAAGCAACAGCAACCAATCCTGCTGCCATTGCAATTTTCCCTGTTAGAGATTTAATATTATTCTTTTTTCTATTGATAGACTTGGTAGTAGCGATAATTTTATTTAAATTAATTGTAACAAGCTCTAGAATTTCTTTTTGTTTACTTTTTTCTTTATAGGCGCTAAGTACTACTGAATAAAATAATTTAGGATTAGAGTTAATAAAATTTATAATCTCCTTACCGTCACGACCAGTGATCGAAGATTTCAAGACTTCTTTTACGTTTAATTGTTCAGCAGGTGATAAATCAGCAAACTCCGAAGCTATTATAGCATCAACTAGGATATCTTGGTTTTTTTCTTGCACATTGATTAATTCATCATCTACAATTTTTTCCTTGGTTATAGCTATTGCAAATAAAGTCATAACCCCAGAAAATCCTTCATCTGTGAATACCTTATGGTTTAAATGGGTTGTAAGCCTATCTACACATTCCATAGCATACTCATCCATTTTGGGTTCTTGTTTTAATCTATTAACATAATCAATAGCAAGCATATTAGATAATGAAGTAATAAGTTGGTTACTTAAATTATTACCTAAATAAATTTTTATTTTATTTAGAAAAACAGAGCTATCAATATCTTTTAGAATATTTATATTATTTTTCATACATAATTTCTCTTAACAGAACTTTAATTGAACCATCAATAAGGTTTGGAGACCCGGCTGTTGAAAGCGCTTTAATAGTAGTGGGAGTGAGGACTCGCAGTATCTTTATTTGTGTACTGACTATATTCGATCCTTTAGGTAAGAAACTATTGATTTCATCAATCAAATTTAAAACATCATTACTAGTGTTAACAGCAAAATTTATTACTACTTCATATTGGTGTAACTTGACTTCGCTGTTTTTATTTTGGATGGATGAAATTTCAAATATTCTTGTAATCTTTGCTTTAATTGGTTCATGTAACAGATATTTTTGTGAAACTAAATTTAGATTTTTTAATAATTCCGTTCTAGTATAACAGCTTTTTTGATTGGAATTAGCTACTAAGTCGTTATATTTTAAATTAGTATCATAAATATTTTTTTCAAATTGGGTAATTGATTCAAGCTGAGTAATAGATTTGTTTAAAAGAATCTCTGATTTTGCTTTTCTAACTAGAGATTTTGTTAATTGATTCTGAAATTTGGGAATAAGAGCTATAAACAGAATAATACATATGAGGTACATAACCAATTTAAAAAATATGATGTTTTTTAAATGTATAACTAGTTTATCTAACATTATACCCCAACTGTTTTTTTGCTAAGTATTATTCTAGCAGGGATGGTGAGTAATTTCGGCAGTTCAATTATACCATCATATTCTATCGTATAAGTTACTTGATAATCCTGAAAAAGCATCGTGATTTTATTTACGCAATCAAGAAAAGCGTCTTCAGCCACTTTTCTTTCTTTTTTTTCACTTAGATATAACAAATCAAATGTCAGTAATATTTTTTTATTATTAACATTTATATCTTCTGTATACCAATTAATACTAATAACTTCAATATTGGGAGTGTTTATGGAAAAAAGTTTTTTTAGAAAATCAGATGGATTTAATGATTTAACACTAACTAACTTCTCTAAATTATATAATTCTACTAAATTGGTAATATTGTTTATTTCTGGATATCGTTTTTTAATATTTCTATATTGTTCAGAGAGTAAATAATATTGATTATTTACTCTCATAGTTTCTTTCTGAGTTAAAACTGACTGATATTTTAAAAAAGAAAGAAAAATAACTATCCCAGCTGCTATGAGGAACAAAGGTTTAAAGAGCAATGAATTTACGGTAGTTAGAGTAGTAATGGACTTCAATGATTTATTTGAAGCTAAGTACTTTTTGTTTTTCATGAATAATTCTAACAAATTTCTGTCCTGAAAATGTGTTGTTCCACTTTCAATTATCCTAGAATTACTATTATATGTTATAATTTTATTTACTTGGAGAGATGGCATCTTTTCTAAAATATCACATAAAATTTTATCACATAAAAATATTAAACAAATTTTTATATCTAAACTTTTTGCATATGCTTTGAATTTTAGAATTTGATCGCTAATAGCTTGTTCAATTGTTCCTGCTATATAGTGATCGGATTTTTCAGATGGAAATTCAACACTAGATTCATCCAAAATATTTTTTTTATATTTAGTTGCAACTCTAATACTGCTCGCTTCAGTAATAGTCGCAAAAATTTGCAAATCATTTTGAGAATCAGAGCTGTTTTGTGTTTTTAAAATTGCTCCAATTATTGATTCAAATTCTAAAGATAAAAAGTATATACCAATAAACTTAAAAGAATTATGTATAATAAATTCTAGTAATTGCTCTATAAAGTAGGAATATGTTGTCGAGGCAATTGTGGTCTCCCACAATTCTCCGTGTCTGTTATCATTATTTACATTATATATGTTGTAAGCAGTAATATCTTCTGGCTTATAGTTATCTTGAAGAAATTTTTCTACAGGATTAGATTTTACTATGGATTGGAGCATTGGCATAAATTCGTGCTTTATTTGGCAATCTTTAGAATCAAGTAAAATTAATATTTGAGATTTTTTATAACCATTTAAAAAAGTACAGCATATTGTAAAATATTCTTTTTCTTTATAATCAATAAAAATACTATCTATAACTTCATCCTTGTAGTACACAACAATTTTAATACCATTGCTACCAACCAAAATTACTATATTTTTTTTGCGTAGAACGTTATTAACAAAATTACCAATTATTTCTAATTGTGAATTAATTTTTTCCATTTAGGATCTTAAAAAAGAATTTACCTAATTATAGCTTATGCTATCATTGTACTTTAGTATGACGAATATCTACTTGATCTCAAAAGCAAAAAAATACTACAAAAAGCTTTTTAAAATAATATTGTAATTTAGCCATAAATTATTTAATGTAGTACTCCAAAATTATGTTAAACTTAAATATTCATAGAGCTTGTAATGACTAGACTTACAACCACACAAATAAGAAGAACTTTTTTAGATTATTTTATTAAAAATGGTCATACTCATGTAGCAGCCAGTTCATTGGTACCTCAAAATGACCCTACATTAATGTTCACAAACTCTGGTATGGTACAGTTTAAAGACGTATTTACTGGTCTTGATAAAAGAGATTATAACAGGGCTACCTCAAGTCAAAAATCTGTAAGAGCTGGCGGAAAACATAATGATCTTGATAACGTAGGTTATACAGCTAGACATCATACATTTTTTGAAATGCTTGGTAATTTTTCCTTTGGTGATTATTTTAAAGAAGAGGCTATCTATTACGCCTGGAATTTACTTACTAAAGATTTTTCTTTATCAAAAGAAAAATTATATGTAACTGTATTTCATGATGATGAAGAAGCTGTCAATCATTGGAAAAAAATTGCCAATTTAAGCGATGATAGAATAATTAGAATTGCAACAAATGATAATTTCTGGTCAATGGGAGATACTGGTCCATGCGGCCCTTGTTCTGAGATTTTCTATGATCATGGAGATAAAGTATTTGGTGGTTTACCAGGTACAAAAGATGCAGATGGTGATAGGTATATCGAAATCTGGAATCTAGTATTTATGCAGTTTGAACAAATAAATAAAGATACTAGAATTGAATTACCTAAAAAATCAGTTGATACTGGTATGGGTCTAGAGCGAATAGCTGCTGTAATACAGGGTGTACATGATAATTATGATATTGACTTATTTCAAGAAATAATAGGTTACACTGAATCACTTCTAAAAGTAAAAGCTAAAGGAGAAGAGCTTTTTTCTTATAGAGTAATAGCTGATCACTTGCGATCATCTGCATTCTTAATCGCTGATGGTGTAATGCCATCTAACGAAGGTAGAGGATATGTACTAAGGAGAATTATGCGTAGAGCTATGCGCCATAGCCACCAACTAGGAGCATCTGAACCATTAATGTATAAATTATTACCAAAATTAGTGGATTTATTTGGCCATACATTCCCCGAAATAAAAAGAGCAGAAGATTTCGTTAGTAGTATTTTAAAGCAAGAGGAGGAAAGATTTAAAGTAACATTAGACAGGGGACTTAAGTTACTGGAAGATGAAGCAACATCTTTATACCCAAAAACTGAATTATCTGGAGAAGTGGCATTCAAACTTTATGATACATATGGATTTCCTCTAGATTTGACACAAGATATCTTAAAAAAGAAAAATATAACCGTAGATAATGTTGGTTTCGATCATATGATGGATCAACAGAAACAGAGAGCAAGAAGTGCATGGGTTGGGTCAGGAGAATCAAAAA
>JAIFLQ010000057.1 GCA_020048975.1 Rickettsia sp.
AGAATATAACAGATATGTATAAAGCTATGGTGTCAATTAAAACTTAAGGTTAATTGAAAGGATGTACCAAAGAAACAAATTTCCTATAAAAATATAAAATCTGACAGTTTAAGTGATCGTAAATTAAATTCTCAAATTAATTCAGAACCATCTCTTTCAGAACCTAGTGCTGCTATAGGTAAGCCTGAAATAGAGCTTGAAAAATATTGTATTAATCTAAATAACAAAGCAAATGAAGATGATATTGATTGTTTAATAGGAAGGCATGAGGAGATACAAAGAACAGTAGAAATTCTTTGTAGGCGCAAAAAAAACAATGCACTGTTAGTTGGTGAATCTGGTGTTGGAAAAACAGCAATAGCAGAAGGGTTAGCTGTCAGAATAGTTAAAGGCGATGTACCAGATATTTTAAAAGATGCAGTGATTTATTCCCTTGATATAGGCAGTTTGGTTGCTGGAACAAAATTTAGAGGAGATTTTGAGGAACGAATTAAATTGATGTTAGAGGCTTTAAAAAAATTAAAAAATGCAATTTTATTTATTGATGAAATTCATTCAATAATTGGAGCTGGTTCTATCACTAGTGGGGCTCTTGATGCTAGCAATTTACTAAAACCAGCTTTAGCTAATGGGGGGTTAAGATGTATAGGAGCTACTACTTTTAAGGAATATCGTAACAATTTTGAAAAAGACATGGCGCTTGTTAGGCGTTTTCAGAAAGTTGTAGTTGAAGAACCAAGTGAGGAAGTGACGCTGAAAATTCTAAATGGGTTAAAAGGTTATTACGAGAAACATCACAAAGTGACATATACTGAATCTGCTTTAAAAGCAGCTATTACTCTGTCAGAAAGATATATCAATGAAAGACATTTACCAGATAAAGCGATTGATTTAATTGATGAGGCTGGGGCGCGAGCTAAGACAAGGAAGCTTTCTAACAAAAAAATTGTAATCTCAGAGAAGGAAATAGAATCTTTAGTTGCATCAATTTTAAACATCTCAAATTTAAACTCAACTCTTGATGGTATAAAACAAATTAAGGAACTAGAAGGTAAGTTAAAAAATAGTATATTTGGTCAAGATGAAGCAATTAAAAACCTTTGTACCAGTATAAAATTATCTAAAGCTGGTCTTAAAAAGGCTCTTCGTCCGACGGGGTGCTATTTGTTTGTTGGGCCAACTGGAGTTGGAAAAACGGAGCTAGCAAAGCAACTTGCGCTTTTCTGCGATATGAAACTTTTAAAATATGATATGTCTGAATTTTCGGAAGCTAGTTCGGTTTCTAAGTTGTTAGGTAGTTCTCCTGGGTATGTTGGATTTGATCAAGGAGGTATGCTTACAGATGAAGTGGATAAACACCCATACTCCGTTGTGTTATTTGATGAAATAGAAAAAGCTAATCATGAAATATATAATTTACTTCTTCAAATAATGGATGAGGGGGTTATAACTGATAGCGTTGGAAAGAAAGTTAAATTTTTGCATTGTATTATTATTTTAACCAGTAATGTTTCGGCAGAAAAAATAAAGCCATCAATAGGGTTTGCTAATAATAATTTAGAATTGCAAGGCCATGCTCAATTTAACATGGAGAATATTAATAGTGAGTTTAGTAGTGAATTTAGAAGTAGGTTAGATAAAATCATTCTATTTAATCCCATAGACACTATAGTGGATAAGATAGTTGATAAAAGTCTTAAAGAGTTAACTTCTCTGCTTGCTGATAGAAAAATAAGCTTTCTAGTTAGTGATTCTGTTAAACAGTTTCTTGCAGCAAATTATAGTGTTGATAATAGTGGAGCTAGATCTCTTGATAGATTAATAGATATAAAAATAAAACAACATATTGCTGATGAGATCCTTTTTGGCAAACTTAAAAATGGTGGATTTGTTAAAATAGATTATTCTCAAAAACACAGTAAAATTATTTTTAAGTTTATCGGTGTTAATAAAAAACTTAAGCCTGAACTTGAAACGAATTGAAATCTAAAATAAGCTACACGATTTTTAGGTATTCTTTCAATTTTTTTATAACAAACATGATCATTGCTGAACTAGAGTTGTCTACTATAGTATCTGTTTGTGACCATGGTTAAAAAAAAATTTAATCTGTTCCGTGCCCATCTGGAAAAAATAAAACTGCAGAGTTAAGACGTTTTATAGTAAAGAACTGAGATGCCACGTCGCTTATGCTCTTCGTCACGTTCTCTGTAAGTCTTATTTTGTAAATCCTACAGGGCTTCTTGCTTTCATGCAACAAGCCCCACTTTCCTTCCCATTTTCACAAAAATGGGAATCAATTTTTCAAACAAGTACCAGATCCAAATTTTTATGGAGTTGCCAGCAGGTGTTCTAATAATATTTAATATAAGCTAAATTAGTTAAAGATAATTAGTACAGATAACATATTGACAAATAACGGTAAATCATGTATATGATAGTTAAGGTATATTAATAATTAAAATTAGTATAAAAATTAATTAACTATTAAGCGTTTTGTAAATATATGTCTAGTGTACCTATTAAATCTATTGTTTATCAATCTTCTACCGCCAGCATTGTTAAGTTAAATTCTGGAGGAAAAGCTTCTGTTGAAATGAAAGCAGGAAGTTTTGTGTTAAACGGAAAAAGAATAGTAGTAAAAATAGGAGATAATTTAGAATCTATATCAGCAAAGATTAATAAACATTTACATGAGACTGGGGTCAAAGCCAAAATAGTTGAAAAAGATAATGGGTATAAATTACATTTAACTTCCAAAAAAAAACATGTTCAAATTGAAGATCGAAATGGAGTTCTAGCAAATTTATATAATAAAGGTCACATTGGTAAATCTAGTAAACATTTAATGCAAGTAACTGGTGGAGAGGTGTTTTATAACAAACCTTTGCCAAAGATGTCTCAAAACACAATCTTATTGAATATGTTTAATGTTCCTAAAGTGTATAATTTAGAGCCAAATGCATTAGTTGTGTTAAATGAATTGCAAGAAGATAATGCTGTTCAAGAGGCGCAGGAATTGCTTGTTCCAGAAGTTCTCCCAGAAGTTCTCCCAGAAGTTCTCCCAGAAGTTCTCCCAGAAGTTCTCCCAGAAGTTCTCCCAGAAGTT
Source organism: Rickettsia sp. (assembly GCA_020048975.1). Taxonomy (GTDB): domain Bacteria; phylum Pseudomonadota; class Alphaproteobacteria; order Rickettsiales; family Rickettsiaceae; genus Megaera. Next base: position 3,110 of record JAIFLQ010000057.1, read on the forward strand.
CTCCCAGAAACCGACATTAAAAGCTGGTAGTGCTGAAAAAAGACGGAACTTAGAAAGGATGAGAAACTATATTTTAAGATATGTAAAAGGAAGGGAAGAATTTAATGCTTTGTGTAAGAATTTAGTTGCAAAAAAGTCAAAGTTCAAGCCTAGTTTTGATTCTTTCCGCGTCAAAGAGTTTGAAAGTTATAAAAAGATTTTCGAGTCTGAAAAGTTTAAAAATATAGTAAAAAGCGCCAAGTTAGCCAAATATATTCAAAAATATGTAGAAGAAAAGCCAAAATTTGTTGTTTTGTGTAAGAAATTAGATATAAAAAACCTTAATTTTAATTCTTCTAAAGGCGATGATCTTGCAAAGTATGAAAAGATTTACAACTCTAAAACGTTTCAAAATATAGTAAAAGCCAAGCTGGCCCAATCTTACAGCATATAGATTAGTAGAACATTGTGGTCAAAATAAGTTCTTTGGTTAAGGTTTTTTCAAAAGAGGCTTGTTTCTTTTAAGATTATAATTTGAAGAGAAGCGCATGGGGGAATTTTATAACATGCGCGGTGCTACAAAAATTTCATCATTCTATATGATTATTTAATATTCCTATCATTTGTTAGAAATTAAAAAAAGTTCTTCTTCTTATAGAAAATCTGTGTTATAAAATAAATGTACATATTTCAAGATGATTTAAATATCGTTTCAAATATCTTGTATATAATAAATTCAGATGGGCGCTGTAAATGAAACATGGTGGTAGAAGGAATGGGGCAGGTAGGCCAAAGGGTCAAGGTAAATATGGTACTAGCACAAAAGCTATTAGAGTACCAGAATATTTGGTAGAAGATGTAAGAAATTACTCTGTTAATGGTGGGTATAAAATACCTCTTTTTAGTTCAAAAGTAGAGGCTGGACATCCTTCTTTAGCGGATGATCATATAGAAGATATGATTGATATAAACAGCTTTTTAGTTAAAAATCCACAGACAAGTTTTTGTGTTAAAGTTTCTGGCCTTTCAATGATTGGTGCTGGAATTTACGAAGGTGATATTTTAATTGTAGATAGTAGTGTAGCTCCGGGTGAGGGTAAGATAATCATTGCGGCCTTAGATGGTATGCTTACGGTAAAAAGACTTGGTTTTCTTAACAAGAAGCCTTATTTAATACCAGAAAATCCCAATTTTGACCCTATTCCAGTCCTAGAAAATTCAGAGCTTTACATATGGGGAGTCGTGATAAGTATAGTTAGAAGTTTATAATGGGGGTGATGTTATGGAATATAAAATTTATGAGATTGAAAATATCAAAAGTGCAAGAGAATACTTATCAAAAGTAAATGAACCTGTGTTATTAAGTAATCCCCAGGGAAGTAGTAGATATTATGGTATTAGAGTTATTGATTATATTTTTAAAACTCTTCAAAATGAATTTCCTAGCAAAATAATGGGTATAATTATAGATGTATACGATGATTATTCTGCTCTAGTAACGGCAAAAGAATTGGGTTATGATAGGATAATATACAATAATGAGAGCTAATGTTTAATCCAGAAATTCAAGAGTTAGTGAAAGAATGGCAGACTTATTTACAATTCCAGAAAAATTATTCTAAAAATACTAGAGAGTCTTATTTAAATGACTTAAAAGCTTATTTCTTTTTTATCCAAAATTATACTGAAGAGTCTGTGAGTATAAAATCTATTGCTTCGGTCGATATAAGACTGGTAAGAAGTTGGTTATCTGAGCGTAGATTTTCTGAATATGCAGCAAGCTCTAGTGCTAGGGCTTTGTCTTCAATAAGAAACTTCTATCGTTATATAGAGAAAACTCGCAACGTGGCTTGTCATTCAATACACGCTGTATCCAACCCTAAAAAACCAAAGTCTCTGCCAAAAGCTTTGTCTAAAGAAGATACTTTGTTTTCTTTAGACAAAATAGACTCTTTGGGTGAAGTTAAGTGGATTGATTTAAGAAATAAAAGTCTACTGACATTAATTTATGCTAGTGGTCTTAGGATTTCAGAAGCATTATCAATAACAAAAGAGAATGTAAATCAATGTGAATATATAAAAATTATAGGCAAGGGTAATAAAGAAAGGTTAATTCCATGGATTGAGGATGTAAGAAAATTAATTTTGGAATATTTAAAGGAGTTACCATATGAAATTGAAAAAACTGAACCAATATTTCGTAGTAAAACAGGGAAAATATTACACAGAAGTAATTTTAATGCCGAATTAGTTAAATTAAGACGTATTTATGGTTTACCAGAGCATTTAAGCTCTCATTCATTCCGCCATAGTTTTGCTACGCATTTATTGGAAAACGGTGCAGATCTTAGGTCTATTCAAGACTTGCTTGGTCATAAGAGCTTATCCACTACCCAAAGATATACAAAAGTTAATTTAAGCCACTTGGAAACAGTATATAATAAATCACACCCTGAGTCAGTTACATTTTCTGATAAAAAAGATCTCAATTTAAAGTAAATACTTAATCATTTTGTCTTGCAAGTTTATAAAGTTTTGCATTATATTGAAGCTGTTTTGAAACGGAGGAATTAGTATGAACAAGATAGTTTTACCAGAAAGTTATGTACCTTCTGATACTGAAGAATACATGAACCCAATGCAATTGGAGTATTTTAAACAAAAGCTTCTAAAGTGGCGTGAAGAATTGCTTGAAGAATCTAGAGAAACTCTAATACATTTAAAGGAAGAGATTTGGAATGAACCAGATTTAAACGACCGTGCGAGTGTTGAAGCAGAAACGACAACTGAACTTAGAACTCGTGATCGTTATCGTAAATTAATCGATAAAATAGAAGCAGCTATTGAGCGAGTGAATAAGGGCGGCTATGGTTATTGTGAAGACACAGGAGAAGAAATAGGTCTTAAAAGGCTTGAAGCAAGACCAGTAGCTACTTTATGTATAGAAGCGCAGGAGCGTCATGAAAATTATGAAAGAACTCATCTAGATGAGGATTATCTAGAAATTTAAAAAATTTGTAACATCGAAAGAAAACATTCATTTTTATGGATTTGTGGTGTCACATGTTGTATTATGCCATTTAATTTTCTAGAAGTAACTTTTTAAGAATTTGAGAATGCAATTTTTTCCCCTAAAACTTTTTCCTAATAATTCTAATTTTGACTTCATGCGAATGAAGAATTTTAATTACGGCTTATCAGTTTTATTATTTTTCATAAGTATAGCCTGGATTGGTGTTTATAAATTTAATTTTGGTATTGATTTTATAGGTGGAATTAGTATGGAACTGCGTGTTGACCAGACCCCTGACTTACCTAAAATGCGTGCAGTTCTTGGAAATCTTGAAATTGGTGAAATAGTGTTGCAAAACTTTGGTAGCGATAAAGATATTTCAATACGAGCTGGTATTAGTAGTGAAGAAAATTTAATGCATAATATTGAGCTTATTAAATCTGCATTAACACAAAATTTTCCATATGAATTTGAATATAGGAAGGTTGATTTTGTTGGTCCGCAAGTTGGTAATCAAATGATAAAATCAGGGGTTATGGCTCTGATACTGTCATTTTTATCTATAATGATTTATATTTGGATAAGATTTGAATGGCAATTTGCCATAGGTGTTTTAGCAGCTTTGGTTCACGATGCAGTCTTAAGTCTTGGGTTTTTAAGTGCAACAAAGCTTGATTTTAATTTAAGTACGATTGCTGCTATTTTAACCATAGTTGGTTACTCAGTAAATGATACTGTGGTAATTTATGATCGTATTCGTGAGAATTTAAGAAAATATAACAAAAAGCCTATTAGTGTTATAATCAATATGAGTATCAATGAAACTTTATCAAGGACAACAATAACAGTATTTACAACTTTGCTTGCTAATCTTGCTTTGATAATATATGGCGGTGAAGCAATAAAAAGTTTTAGTGTGCTAGTATTTTTTGGGATATTGATTGGTACTTATTCATCTATTTTTATTTCTGCACCAGTGATTACATTATTTAATTTTAAAAACTTAAAAGAATAATTTTATGAGAATTTCAGCAAATGATATTAAATCTGGTAACATACTGGATTATGAAGGAGAGTTATGGATTGTTGCTAAAAATCCTGAACATACAAAACCTGGTAAAGGTGGGGCTTATGTGCAAGTGGAGATGAAGAATCTACGTACTGGCAATAAATTAAACCAACGTTTTAGTTCTAGCGAGAGTGTAGAAAAAGCTTTTCTTGAAAGGAAAGAGATGCAATATCTTTATAAAGAAGAGAATCTTTTAGTATTTATGGATCCCGACTCTTTTGAACAAGTAATGATTGACCAAGATTTAATGAAAGATAAATTACCCTTTCTTGCTGACGGTATGAGTGTAGAAGTTGAATTCTACCAGGATAAACCACTCAGTATTGTTTTAGCGCAAACTGTGATACTAGAAATTCAGGAGACTGATCCAGTAATTAAAGGGTCCACTGCAACTTCTTCTTACAAACCGGCTATAATGGTTAACGGTTTACGTGTCATGGTACCTCCATACTTAGTAACAGGTGAGAAAATAATAGTTAGAACTGAAGATACCACTTTTGTTAAAAGAGCTGAGTAATGGGAAATAACACTGTTTTTCTTACAGATGCTATAAGAGGTGCATCAAAATTCTTACATCGTGATTATTTTGAGTTAGAAAATTTACAAAGTTCTGAGAAAAATACAAAATTTTTTGTTGATAAAGCAAAACAGAGAGTTGCAGAAAATTTACAAAAATCATTGAGTAAATATTACAAAACTATTATTTTTGATAACGAATTAAATCTACAAAATCTAAGCTTTAGTGATTCTGCAGTTCTTGTACATGTTTTAGATGGGGAAGCAAACTTTGAAAGAGCAATTCCATTCTTTGCGTTAATAGTGACAATTTTAACAAAAAAACATGATAAAATTTCTGCAGATAAAATTGTCGTTAATTTTCCAATTTTGGGTGATATATATTATGCTGAGCAAGGAAAAGGAGCTTGGCTTGAAAGGCATTCAGCAAATTTTTCTAGTGGAGCTGTGAGATTAAGAGTATCAGTAAAAAATAAGTTAGAGGATAGATTGGTTTGTTGTAATTACTCGGAATTACCAATTGCAGCAAAGATATCACCAAATATAAGAATTTTTGAATCTTGTGCATATCAATTAGCTCTTTTAATCAGTGGTAAAGCTGATGTTGCTTTGTTTGTAAATAATCCAATCTTCACTCAGGGATTTGAAATGTTAGTGCGTGAATCTGGTGGGCTTAGTTATGTACAGAATAATGTGTTTATTGCTTCGAATTATCAATTACAAGAAAAACTAAAACAAATACTAGCTTAATAATTCTTTTTAGAAATATTAACTGCCGCAATTAAAAATAGTTTAAATCCTAAGCTTTTTGAATTATTATTTGTTGTGGTACCTAAATTAGAAAACAAATTGATATATTTTTATAGCGAGGTGATTTTACGATGAAAAAATTTACAATTAATTGTGATTTTGGAGGGCAATTGTCGCCATTTACTATTTTTATTGGTAAGCCTGAACACGCTCATCACCCATTGCATTTTCAAGCAGATTGGCTTTCAAAGCAACGTGGTGGAATGATACCAGGTGACGTGATGGAGGCTGTTACCCAACTTCAACAGTTAGCTGAGAAAAACGGCGTATCTTTAGAAGAGCTTTGTGTATATGCACTTGGTACCCCAGAAGAACAAGCAGCTCTTGAAGGAGAAAAGACAGAATCTGTTGCTGCTGTAGAGCCAAATTCAGAAGTTGTTACTGAAGAAGAATCTGTCTCAAAAGAGAATATCAAGTCTGATGAAGTCACAGAAGATAGTAATTCTGAGGAAAGCAAAAATTAAATTGAATAAGCAAACAATCTTAATTACTGGTGCTTCTAGTGGTCTTGGGTGTGAACTCGCCATACAATACTCAAATCCAAATAGTAGATTAATATTAATGGGTAGAAATTCTACTCAGTTAAATAAAATAGCTAATTTATGCGAAGATAAAGGAGCAAAAACGCATATTGTCGTTGTTGATATAAGAGATAAAGTCAACATGGCTAAATATTTAACAAAATTTTATAACCAATATGGTATTGATATTGCAATTGCTTGTGCAGGCGTTTCGGCCGGCACCCTTGATGGACCTGAGAGTCCTTCTCAGGTTGAAATAATATTTGATACTAATATCAATGGAGTTCTAAATACCATAATGCCACTAGTGCCTTATATGATTGCAAGAAGAAGCGGTTCTATTGTTATTATTAGTTCTATGGCTGGTTTGGTTGGGCTCTCAAGCGCTCCTTCCTATTCAGCAAGCAAAGCATGTGTTAGAGTGTTCGGCGAGGCTCTAAGAGGGTATTTGAAACAATACAATGTTAATACGACTGTTGTAATTCCTGGGTATATTAAAACTCCAATGACTGATGTTAATAATTTTCCTATGCCGTTTATAGTTTCAGCCAAAGAAGCTGCTAAAAAAATTATCAAAGCTGTTGCTAATAATAAGGGGGTAATAGCTTTTCCGACTATTACGTATATTATGTTAAAATGTTTAAGTTGCTTGCCGAATCAATTAATAAATTATATTAATTCAAAGCTTCCTGGAAAACCAGCTTTTGAGAAAGATGATCTGTAAATATTTTTTTTGTTTGGAGCGCCTTAAGTTGAGATTGTCTGTGCTCACGTATTTATATACGCTCCTCAGCCTCGCTTTGAAATTAACATATGCTAATTTAACTACTTTCGCTATAGTAGAACTGGTTTGAATTTGGTGCTAATTATGTGGAGTCATCCCCCCATAGGAGGGAATCCAGAACTAAGCTTTTAAGGTAAATTGCCTTGCGCAGGAATGACAAAAGGTCGCGAAAATGACGCGCTGCTAAAAATAATTAGCACCTAATACTAGATGATTTACTATATAGTAAAAGTTATTTTTGTTTGTTGATAAATTTATTGATAATTTCTTCATCAGATATGGAGTTGTTTTTTGATTCAACTAGATAGTTTTTTACGATATTAATTACAGTATCAGTAAATTCATTTTTTAGTTCTTCAGATATTTTGGATTTTTCATTTTCAATAAGCTGATTAGCAGATTTGCTTTTTCGATCCAGAGCAATTTCAAGCTCTTTGGTTCTTTTTTCAATCAATCTTTCTGTACTAGCTTTGGCTTTGTTAATTATTTGCTCTTTATATTCTTCAAATTTTTCCATCTCTCCCTGAATTTCTTCAAGCAATAATTTTGCTTCAGCTTTTACTTTTTCAGTTTGAGTTAGTTTTGCTTTAATATCATTGATTTTAGAATCTAAAGAATTGAGAATAGCTTTTTTTACAGGTTTATAAGCAAAATATAAAAAAACTATAAAACTAACTGCTACCCAGAAATTTTCATCCAAAAAATGCATTATTTTGTTCCATAAATTTTCTTTAATAACTCTATATTTGCTGATTTATCAGTAATGTTTTCAATTATAAATGCTGCTAGATCAATACAAGATTGATCTTCGTTCTCGTGAAAAGAATGCAAATAATTTTGAATTTCTGCAAATGCTTTTTGTGTTTTAGTAGCTAAAGATGATTCTAGCTGTGTATTCTTTTTTGTAAAATATGCATCTAGCTTATTTAGAGCATCCTTCTGCATCTCTTCAATAGCAATATCTAACTCTCGCAATTTTTCTTCCTTTTGTTTTTGCAAAGAAAGCGCCTTATTATGGTCATTTTCCGAAGATGCTATATTATCTTCAAGGTAAAGATTGCGATTTATCAATATACTCTCAGCTTTTGGAGCAATGAAATTACTTACGATAATATACAAAACTCCAAAAACAAAAGTAAGCCATAAAAGTTGAGTGCTAAAACCTGATATATCAAATTGAGGCATATAAACTTTTTAATATCACGTAAAAATTAACAACATGGCAATAACGAACGAAAATAAACCCATAGCTTCAGCGAGTCCAGCTCCAATAAAAGCCATTCTTTGTAATTGGTCAGCAGCAGAAGGGTTGCGGGCTATTGAGTTTAATAACGAACCAAAAATATTACCCACTCCAATTGCTGCACCAAGCATTCCAAAAGCCATAAGACCAGCACCAATAAATTTAAGAGCCATCATAGATTCCATATTTTTCTCCTTAAAATTTAAAATAAAAATCAAAATTAAACCATATCATCCTTTTCCCCGATACTGTTTAATTGAATCAAACTATACACTAGTGTAAATTAATTGCATCATTTAAATATACGCATGATAATATAGTAAATATATATGCCTGTAAAATCGCAACGAAAATCTCGAACCCTATTAGCACAGAGATAAAAGGTATAGGAAAGATTTTAAAGTAAATTGCCATTGAAACAACAAAACCAGCTATCACTTTAAGTAATACATGTCCAGCAACCATATTTGCTGTCAAACGCAAAGATAAACTTACTGGTCTTGCAAGGTATGTAAATAATTCAATTATTATCATTAAAGGTGCTAGCCACCAAGGAGTTCCCTTTGGTAAAAACAAAGAGAAAAAATGAAATCCATGCAATGCAAACCCAAGTAATGTGACTAGTAAAAACACCATCATTGCTAATGCAAATGTTACAGAAATATGACTAGTTACTGTGAAACCATATGGTATCATACCAAATAAATTACATGTCATAATAAACATGAATAATGTAAAAATCAAAGGCACAAATTTTTTGCCTTTGGTGCCAACGTTCTGATTTACAGTATCGGTGATTAAACTATAAAATAGTTCCCCACTAAGTTGTAACCTGTTAGGGATTAATTTTTTTCCTTTGAAGGCTAAAATAAAATAAAATACGATAAATAAGCTAGCAAGAATCATAAACAATGCCGAATTTGTGAAAACAATTTCGTGGCCAAATAATTCAATATTTGCTATTTCTTTAATTTTAAATTGATCTAAAGGGCTATGTTTCATTTTTAATTACTAATTATTTTATATATTTTTGCCAAATTGATCTAAAAGCAGAAATCATAGCAAAAATAATACAAATTACAAGAAACCATGGTTTAGTGTTGAGTGCATTGTCAAATAACAAACCTATCATAACCCCTACTATAACACCAGCAACAAGTTCCGAAGCAACGTTGAGGAGTTCTAGCGAAGAGTTTTTTGGTTTTGAAGAGCTCATTTCTTCGTTTTTAATTTTATCTATTTTGTCTTTTAACTCTTGTATTTTCTTATCCAGCATAACTTAAAATTCATTAACCATCAATATTTAATTCTTTATCAAGTGCTTTTGACAGTTCTTCAAAGGTATATCTTTCAGTAAAGTGTTTGCTATTTATAAAAAAACTAGGAGTCCCTACAAAATTAGGCAAACTAGCTGCTAATTTAGTATTTTCCATTAGTATTTTGATTTTATTTTGATCATTCAAACACTGAGAAAAATTTTCAGGTGTTACTCCACCAAGACTACCTATATTTGTTAGAATTTCACGATAATTTTTGCTGAAAGCCCAGTTATTTTGTTGATTCAGAATAACATCTAAGAATTTGATGTAAATATCAGTATTACCATTGCATCTAGCTAGAAGAGTTGCATCCAGATCTTGTTTGTTAGCAATAAACTCCCTTATGACATAAGCTATTTTGTTCGTATCAATATATTTTGTTCGTATTTCAGGAAATATCTTTTGATGATAGTGTACACAGTGTGGACAGGTTGGTGAAAAATACTCTACTAATACAATTTTGCTTTTTGGGTCGCCTAGTACTATGTCATCAGGTGCTACAGATAAATCACGAACATATGCATTATTATCAGGTTTTTTGTCGCAATCTTTTAATTCTTTAGTATATTCCTCTATTTGTGATTGTGCTGGGTCTTCCTGCGGTTGCTCTTGGTTACAAGCATTCAAGATAAAAGCGATTATTATAAATAATACTCTTTGTGCCATGATATATTTCCGCCTAGATGATTAAATGAATTTTATTAGCAATATAGTTTTTCTATCACAAAAAGAACGATGTAGTACAGAAAGATTTGCGATTATAAAGAATATTGAGTAAAAACTTTTGTTTTTTGTCAACAACTAAGATTTACAGAGATAAATAATAGAATAAAAAATAACTTGTGGAAACTCATAATTATCTATATAAATGAACAACAAAATAATAGATAATAGATTACAAAATCATAATGTTGAACTTATCTAGACATAGCTGCTTACCCTTTCTCCGAATGCCTGTATAGCTTCCTGTTGTTGCCTTTTTTAGCAACCATCTTAGATACATAAATCAATTAATATTAATATTTTTTTAGGAATAGATTATGTCCTATGTTGTTCATTTCATACCTATTGTCGTATTTATACTACTTTTCGTTGGTAGTGGTGTATATTTTAGTATATTAGGAACGCCAAATGCTTTTTATCAGCTCTCTCCTGTAACAGCAGTAATACCAGCAATAGCATTAGGTTGGTTACTACACAAGGGGACGACTCAGCAAAAAATGCATGATTTTTTAGACGGTGTGCGTCATAGAGATATAATCACTATGTGTATTATATTTTTGCTTGCAGGTGCTTTTAGCAAGGTTACTAACCATATTGGTAGTGTTGATGCCACTGTTAATATGGCACTTTCCCTAATACCATCAGAATTTCTATTAATTGGTACATCGATGGGTACAATAGCAACAATTGCTCCAATTGCTGCTGGACTTAGTGTGCAAGCAGATTTTTTACCGGCTTTGTCCGTGGCAACTGTTGTAGGTGGGGCAATGTTTGGTGATAATTTATCCATTATCTCGGACACTACTATTGCAGCTGTAATGTCTCAAGAAGCTGATATGAAAAAAAAATTAACACTAAATGCAAAAGTTGCTGTTGTTTCTTCTCTTATTACAATTGCGATCTTGTTGATAAAAACTGATGTTCAATTATTTGTTGAGGCAAAGGAATATTCTTTTTTATTGATTACACCTTACATAGTATTAATGATACTAGCTATTGGAGGCCTTAACGTATTCGTAGCTCTTTCCACAAGTATATTATTTGCAGGGATAATAGGTATTATAGTCAATAATGATTATAATATACTAATTTTTAGCCAAGACCTTAATAAAGGTTTTGCAGAGATGAATGAAATCATGTTGTTATCCCTAATGGTTGGAGGCCTATCTGGCCTTGCTGGTAAGAATTTTAGTAGGGAGACAGCAGATAAACTTTCTAGTTGGATTTCAAAAAGGAATGCTGGAGATAAGATGTTGCAGTTAATTATTGCAAAACTAGTAAGTATTTTTGATATATTGCTTGCGAATAACACGATAGCAATAATTTTTACTGGAGAAATTGCAAGAGAGATTGTAAAAAAGCATAAAATTCCACCACATTATAGTGCCGCATGGCTTGATATATTTTCTTGTGTTTTTCAAGGTATAATACCTTATGGTGCGCAAATATTGCTTGCAAGTACTATAGCAGGCGTTTCTCCATTAACTGTAATGCCTTATGTATATTATTGCTATGTGCTTGGTTTTATTGCCATTATGCATATTACTTTTATTAAAATCAAAAGATAAATAGAGCGTCATTCCTAAGTGGGTTGCAGAGATTTCAAAAGCTGTGAACAACATACCCATTATTGATTTTTTAGACTTGAGTATTATATGTATATCAAGGAAAATTTAAAAAAATGGGTTTACTATGAATATTGAAAAATTTACGGCAGCTGCAAGGGGCGTAATTTCAGCTTCTCAGATGCTGGCTGCAAAACATAATCATCAGCAAATATTACCATTACATCTGCTTTTTTGTCTGATGGAAGAAGAGAGTGGAATTGTTTCAAATTTAATAAGTAAACTTGGTGCTGATTTATCTACAATTAAGATGAAATTAGATAAGGAGTTAGAATCTATTCCTCAGGTTCAGGTTCACGGTGGAGGGGGGCAAGTTAATTTATCATCAGATGGATTAAAACTTCTTGAAAAAGCTATTAGTCTTTCAAAAGACAATAAAGATAGCTTTACTACTATAGAAAGAATATTTGAAGCTATGTCTTATGACAAAGGCCCAACTGGTAATCTCCTGAGCAAATCTGGCATCGATTCAAAAAAACTCACTGCTGCTATAATGGACTTGCGAAAAGGTAGAACTGCAACTTCAGAATCAGCGGAAAATAGTTACGATGCTCTACTTAAATATGGTAGAGATGTGACAAAACTTGCGTCAGAAGGAAAAATTGATCCTATCATTGGGAGAGATGAAGAAATTAGACGGGCAATTCAGGTCTTATCAAGACGCTCAAAAAATAATCCTGTATTAATTGGTGAGCCTGGTGTTGGTAAAACAGCAATAATTGAAGGATTAGCCCAAAGAATATATATGCGAGATGTCCCAGAGTCACTCGCAAATTGCAAAATTATCGAACTTGATATGGGGGCGTTAATAGCAGGTGCAAAATATCGTGGTGAATTTGAAGAACGCCTTAAAGCTGTGCTAAATGAAATTAAGGAAGCAAGCGGTGAAATTATTCTTTTCATAGATGAACTTCATTTACTAGTAGGGGCTGGCAAAACTGATGGCGCAATGGATGCATCAAATCTTTTAAAACCAATGCTTGCTAGAGGTGAACTACATTGTATTGGCGCAACTACACTTGATGAGTATCGTAAGTATATTGAAAAGGATGCGGCATTAGCTAGGCGCTTTCAATCTGTATATATTGCAGAACCTACTATTGAAGATACAATTTCGATTATGCGAGGGATCAAGGATCGTTATGAGGCGCACCATGGTATAACAATTGCAGATAGTGCAATTATTGCAGCTGTTACTCTCTCTAATCGTTATATTACTGATAGATTTTTGCCAGATAAAGCTATAGATCTACTTGATGAAGCAGCAAGTAGGCTCAAAATTGAAGTTTCAAGTAAACCTGAAGCATTAGATGAGCTTGATCGCAAGATTATCCAGATCAAGATAGAATTATCGGCTCTTAAAAAAGAAAAAGACGACAATTCACAGAAAAAGATTGTTACCTTATCCACGGAGCTTGCAGATCTTGAATCTCGCTCTCTTGATATGAGTTCTAAGTGGCAGGCAGCAAAATCACAAATGCAAATATCTCGCAAAATTAAAGAAGATCTTGAGAGTGCAAAAATTGATCTAGAGAGATCGGAAAGAAGTGGAGATCTTACTAAGGCGAGTGAACTAAAATATGGTATTATTCCAGACTTAACTAGTAAACTAAAACTTGCAGAAGAATCTGGTGGAAATAAGCTATTCAAAGAAAGAGTTACTGAAAGTGACATAGCTATTATCGTTTCTAAAATTACTGGAATTCCAGTTGACACAATGTTAGCAAGCGAAAAAGATAAATTACTCACTATGGAAAAGCAACTAACAAAATCAGTAATAGGTCAGGAGATGGCTATTGCGGCAGTTAGTGATGCAGTACGTAGATCAAGGGCTGGTATTAGCGATCATAACAAACCCCTTGGCTCATTTCTTTTTTTGGGGCCTACTGGTGTTGGTAAAACTGAACTTACAAAGGCTTTAGCAGAATTCTTGTTTGACGATAGATCAGCAATTTTACGGATTGATATGTCTGAATATATGGAAAAACATGCGGTTGCTAGGTTAATCGGCGCTCCTCCTGGATATGTAGGCTATGAACAGGGAGGTGCTCTCACCGAGAGCGTAAGAAGAAGGCCGTATCAGGTAATTTTATTTGATGAAATAGAAAAGGCTCACCCTGATATATTTAATATAATGCTACAAATACTAGACGAAGGAAGACTAACTGACAGCCAAGGAAATTTGATTGATTTTAAAAACACTCTTATAATTCTTACTTCTAATCTTGGTTCTGAAGTGTTAGTGAATCAGAAAGAGGGAGAAGATACAGAAGCGGTACGTGAGCAGGTAATGGATTATGTAAATGCAGCTTTTAGACCTGAATTTTTGAATAGATTAGATGAAATTATTTTGTTTCACAGGTTAAATAGATCTCATATGGGTGATATTGTTAAAATCCAATTACATGGGCTGCAAAAAGTTCTAGCTAGCCAACATATAGGTCTTGATTTCGATGATCTAGCAATCAATTGGCTTGCAGATAAAGGTTATGACCCTGCATTCGGAGCAAGGCCTTTGAAGAGAGTGATTCAGAGAGAGGTTCAGAATAATTTGGCAAAACTTATGCTGGCAGGAAATTTTTCTAGCGGAGACACTGTTCATCTAACTCAAAAAGAAGGAAAATTAGAAATTTTTAAATAATGATGTAAGAGTGGTTAATTAGCGCGTCTTTTTTAGTAAAAAATTTATCGTATTGTGACTTAGAACGAATGCCTACAACAGGCCATCTTAAAAGCATTTAGAGCAGCGTTTTTATCTTGAAATAAAAATACTTTCTGTTAGGAATGCTGTTGCGATAAACCAATAGTTTTTAACATTAATTTAAATTATAACCATGAAAAGAAGAACCTCAGAAGATGAAAGTGAACAAGCACAAAAAATAGCGCCTGCCCAGGCTCAAGAAGAAGTCGAACCAGAAGAAGAATTTTTCCCTGAGCTTGTTGAAAGGATAGAGGGTTTATCTCCAGCATTAAATGCTGCAGTTACAGCTGGCGATGCTAACCAAGTCAGAGGAATTATACAACAATATGATGATCATGTTACTGAGATTTATAGTGAGCATAAATATTATGATTTTACGCCAGCTATACAAAGTCGGCTAGAAGTACTTGGAGAGCGTGCCCATTTACTAGGATTTCATGAAATATGCAGTATATTTTACTACGAAGAATGTGATGGTGCTGTTGAAGAAATAGGAGTTGCGGCAGGTCATGCTGCTGCTGAATATTAGGATGTTTATTACATTTATAGACAAGAGCCTGGCATTGTAGATTTATAAATATTATATTGAAGATGGTATGGTCAAATACCCTGCCATCTTTTAATTAAATTTGTTTCAATATCGAATAAATCCAAAACTCTTGTTATTGAATGATTGACTATATCGTCTAGGGTAGTTGGTTTGTTGTAAAAAGCTGGAACAGGAGGGCATATTGCAACGCCAATTCTAGAGAGTTTGAGCATATTCTCTAAATGAATAGGACTAAGCGGTGTTTCTCTTGTCATTAGAACTAATTTTTTTTGTTCTTTGATCATTACACCAGCTGCTCTTATGGTCAGATCATTCTCAAAACCAGAAGCTATTGCTGATAATGTTTTCATGCTACATGGTGCTATAATCATGCCCATTACTTTGAATGATCCACTAGAAATTTTTGCCCCAATATCACTAGGATTATAAACATAATCTGCAAGATTCTTAATCTCTTTTATTGATAAAGATGTTTCAGTTGCAATGCTTAAATTAGCTGACTTAGAGATAATCAAGTGAGTTTCTAGGTCATATTCTTTTAATATTTCAAGTAGCCTTATTCCGTAAATTGCTCCTGACGCGCCGGTAATAGAAATAATAATTTTTTTAACTTCTTTTGTCATGTTTGGAATAAAAGTATCTTTAAAACAGTAATTCATTTTAGTACATTAATTACAAGCTGGCAACAATCCCATAAGGTTTGTAATGGTAAATTGAGGTATTAGTTTTTTTTAAGAAGTAACTATATAGCGAAAGTATTTGAATTAGCATATGCCAATTTTGCAAGTCTTGTCTGTGCTCACGTATTCATATACGCTCCGCAGCCTCGCTTTGAAATTAACATATGTTTATCAGGTAACGAACTATGGTAGATTGAATCTGATACGAAAATTTTATCAATTTGTGTGTTCATAATTCTTTCTTTAGAATCACTGGATAAAACTGGATGAGTGATATATGCCTCTATATTTAAAGCGCCATTTGATCTTAATAGCTCAGCAGCTTTGCATAGGGTGCTTCCGCTATCGACTATATCATCAATTATGATACATTTTTTATCTTTAACATTACCAATTATTGTACTCATAGAACATTCGTTATCAGCGTCACGAGTCTTATTAATTATTACTAAATCTTTATCAAGAAAAATGCTGAAATTATTCGCTCTAGCAATACCCCCTATGTCAGGAGAAACCACAACAGTATTTATGTCATCCTTGTAAAAAGGAAAAAATATACTAGCTGGATCAAGATTGATAATTGGCACATTAAATATACCTTCTAGTTGTTTTGAGTGTAGATCAAGAGTTACTACTTTTGTAACTCCAGCAGCTTCTAGAATCTTGATCACAAGACTAGCGGATATTGGGCCATATTTGTAGGTACAGCGATCTTGTCTACTGTAACCAAAATAAGGGATGAGAGCAGTAATATTCTTTGCACCAGCTCTCTTTACAGTGTCTACCAAAAGTAATAGCTCCATGAGGTGGTCATTTACAGGATGAGACATAGACTGAACTATTATTACATTTTCTTCGATATTATCCTGAATCTCTACTCTCAGTTCCCCATCACTAAAATTACCAATTTTTGTCTTAAGAAATTTATACCCTGTGATTTTGGCAAGCCTTTGAGCAAGCGGTTGATTGCTTGATCCTGAAATAATTTGCATAATTTTAGCTCCTTGTGTGCAACATTAGTACGATCCTAGCATGATTTACTTTTTTTATCACTGTAAAGCCAGCTTTTTTATAAACATGAATCGCCTTAGTATTAGTTGTGTCAGGATCAACAAGTACATAATTGAATAATGAAAAAACATGTTCTTTTAGAAATGTACCTAAAGCTTTGGTTCCAATTCCTTTAGCAGTAAACTCTACTTCACCGATGTACCAATCAAGCCCAGCGCAGGATGCAGGTAGTTCTGATATATCGTATTCTTGTTCTGGAGGAAAATCGCGTTTATTATAATATTGAATATAACCAATAGGAATTTTCTTAAAAAGAATGATAAAAGCATGAATTGGTTTCTTGATCGTTTTTTCTTTAATAGTAAGCTTTTTATATCCATTAATATAGTGAGCATATTTGTCCTGAATCAGTTCAGCCGTCCATTTTATATCCCGATCCCACCAAAGTTTTACATGAGGAGTTTCTAACCAATATAGCAATAAGCTCAAATGAGATTCATTTAAAGGCGCAAAGGCAATATCACCCATTTATATAATATAAATCCAATTACTCTGATAGAAAGGTTTGTTAAAATGTTATTGTTACAGTGACTGTATCGGCGTAACTACCTATTAAGGCAGATTGAGAAGCAGGAATTCTTCCATACACTGTTAGGTTTTGTGCGGCACCAGTTCCAGTTCCAGACACCAAGCTACCTGTGGCATTACCCCAGTTTGTGGTTCTACCAGAATCAGAATATAGAAAATAGCTAAGCCCAGATGCTGATGGACCTGTCATTCTGCGGGTAGTAGTAGTAGCTCCTGAAAAAGTACCAGCACTTAGTCCAATAGTATAAGTGGTACCATTTGTACATGTAGCTGTTATTGTTGAAGTTCCATCCAGCTGAGCTAATGTATAATTCCCAAATGCAACAGTACTAGCAGTAACAGCGCAAGATGACGCAACAGTTGCACTGACCTGAAAATTACTAGTTGCAGTCCCACCCAAAGATATATTTATAGGAACTAAGGCGTCAACTATAACAAAACAAGCGATAACAAGATGTTTAGAAAGTTTTTTAACACAAATCACGCAAACCTCCATAATTCCAAAGCAAAATGCCGTAGCATGTAACAATTAAAGATTAATATTATTTTGAACAAACATCAATAAGGGAATAATCTATTGTGCGAGTATTTTTTAATCGTATGTGATAAACATACAAAAAAAATGGTATGCCAAAATGCAACTTGTCAACGAATTACCTAACCTTTACAGCCATGACGACAAGGGTTGGCAAATAGCCATTTTCAAACCAGTGAACGCTCACCTAATATTCATAGGCTGATTCCTCGCGCCCTAGTGTCTAATCCAACCTAAAAGACTATAATTATGTGGGGTCGTCCCCTCGTAGGAGGGGATAAAGAACTAAGCTTTTAAGCTAGATTTGCCTTGCGCAGGAATGACAAAAAGTCACGGAGATGACGTGCTGCTAAGTCGCCAGCAGATACCTAAAATTTTATGTTATATTGAAAAAGAATTTTCTTTAAATTGCTTTTGATAGACTCTAGTCCCGACTCTGTTGAAGATTCACAGCGAGCAATGATTGCTGGTCCAGTGTTTGAAGCTCTGAGTAACCACCAACCATGCTTACTGGTTACCCGTAGGCCGTCTATATCAATAAAATCAATATTTTTTTCCCTAATGGAGGCTTTGATATCATCAATTATTACAAATTTTGTTTCATCACTAACAGCTAACTTTATCTCTGGAGTATTGTAAACTTTTGGTAATTTTTCTATCATATCATCTATTGACTCAGAAGAGTTAGATATAATATCAATTAATCTCACAGCCGCATATAGAGCGTCATCATAGCCGTAATATTCATCAGCAAAAAAGATGTGTCCGCTCATTTCTCCAGCAAGCTTTGCACCTGTTTCCTTCATTTTAGCTTTAATAAAAGAATGGCCAGTTTTCCACATAATAGGAATGCCGCCGATTTTTTCTATATAATCAAAGAGGCTACCGCTAGCTTTAACATCGGCGATAATTTTAGCGTTTGGTGTTTTGTTTATGACATCTTTTGCATATAAGCAAAGTAATTGATCGCCAGGAACAAAATTTCCTTTTTTAGTGACAACACCTATTCTATCTGCGTCTCCATCAAAACCAATGCCAATATCACAATTATTTTTTAAAACATACTCTTTTAATTGTTGGAGGTTTTTTGCAATCGTCGGGTCTGGATCATGTGCAGGGAAATTTCCATCAATTTTTTCATTTATCATAAAAGTTTGGCAAGATAACTTATTGCACAATATTGAAGTCAATTCACCGCCAGAACCATTGGCTGGGTCAAATGCTATTTTCAAGTTTTTACGGATTTTGCTATTTAATAAAATTCTATTTATATAATCTTCTTTTACATCAATAATTTCTTCTTTATGGTCTTTTTTTATTTCAATGTTTCCCCAATCGAACTCTTCTAAGTGGGTTTTTAAATCCTGAATCATTGCGCCAAAAAATGGGGCATTATCCTTTAACATTTTAAAACCATTATCATCCTTTGGATTGTGTGATCCAGTAACCATAATACTACCAGAGGCGGAAAAGATTTTATCCGCAAAATATAATGTGGGAGTCGCGACCAATCCTATATACTTAACTTTTGCGCCAGCTGCTTTTATACCTTGTAACAAAGCATTGCAAAATTCCTCAGAGCTAAGACGACCATCTCTACCAACGCAAATATGGTTTGGTTCTTTCGCACTTTGGCCAGATATAATAATTTTTGCAAAACAAAAACCAATTTTATAGGCAGTTTCAGGGGATAAATCTTTATGGCTATTGCCTCTTATGTCATAGGCTCTAAATATAGCTGGATTAATCATGTCTTTTTCTTTAAATTAAATTTTCTAACTTAGAATGCTACTATAACAAATAAAATTCAGTTTTTAAAATATTAATATGAGTTTAAAGAATCATATACTAGCTTTTGATGTTTCTAATAATAGTTGCTCCGTGGCTATTTCAATTGGTCAGGATATTATTGCCTATGAGGAAGACTTAAGACCATCTATGCAAGCAGAAATTCTTATTTCACTAATTGAGAAAGCTTTGAAATCTATAAATTCTGATTATGACCAGATCGATTATTTGGCTCTAACCAATGGACCTGGAAGCTTTACAGGTATTAGAATTGGTCTAGCAGCAGCAGAGGGTATCTTAGTGTCTAGTAATATTAAGGGTATGACAATTTCAAATTTTGAAATGTCCTATTATCGGGTAGCTCGCCAAGTAAAATCATTCGATAAAGCTTTTATCCTACTTAATGCTTATAGAAACCAGTTATATTATCAAGAGTTTGATTTTTTAGGAAACAAAGGGGACTACGGAATAATTGATATTGATCAGGTTTTGCGTTTATTTGTAAATCATAATAATGAAAAAATAATTTGCACGGGTAGCGGCGCCCCAGAAATATATGATCAAATAGAAAATATTACAAATATCACAACTTTACCGCGTTTTGCAAGAATCAATGCGACGCAAATTTGTAGATTTGCAGATGATAAAATAAAAAAAGGAGAGTTTGGTAATGTAGAGCCTCTATATATAAGGCCACCAGATGCAAAAATTCCTAAGAAATTAATTAACTTTAATTTAGAATGATGAATGCTATAGCAAAAGTAGTTGAATGACCATATGCCAATTTTGTAAGTCTCTTCTGTGCTCACTTATTTATATACGCTCCGCAGACTCGCTTTGAAATTAACATATGGTCATCCAACTACTTTTGCTAAATTTGTTGAAAATACGCAATTTTTAACAAATTTATTTACAAAAATTCCTAGCTCTTTTTTAAAACTATGTTATACTTGCCGCCAAATATAATTATTTTACTTGAAATACATATTATGACTAAGCGAAAACATATTTTAATTTAATTTTGTCTCTCTGGGACCTGTGTTTAAGAATTAATTTCTAAAATTTGTTTTCATATGTATCTATCGTCTTTAGTCTTTTTCATTTATCTTTTAATCACCTTCAAATTTTCCATGGCACGAAAGCGTCCTTGATAATTTTAGAATGACTTTTAAAAAACTACATCAACTTAAAAACTAAAAATTATTATGGACTATTTATTTGAAATTATTGCTTTCCTAAACGATTTGTACTGGAGTTATATAGGCTGGGGAGTTATTTGTGCAGTGGGGTTATATTTTACAATAATATCTAAAGGGTTACAATTTCGAGCTATTTTTAATTTTAGAAAAAATATAAAAGATATTTTATTAGAAGGAGCGAATAAAGATAGCGCAGGAATACATCCTATCAAACTATATTTTGCTTCTGTTGGAGGAATGGTAGGGCTTGGAAATATTGTTGGTATCAGTACTGCATTGATGATTGGGGGGCCTGGAAGTATTTTCTGGACTATTATAGCTTCAATATGTGGAATGTTGATCAAATACTCAGAGATCTATTTAGGCGTAAAACATCGTGTCCAAAATAAAGATGGTGGTTTTGATGGTGGGCCAATGTACTATTTACGTGATGCCTTTAAAAATAATTACGTATCCTGTGTTGTTGCTTTTCTTATATGTCTATATGGAGTTGAAATTTACCAATTTACAGTACTTGTTGACAGAATTGAACATAGTTTTGAATTTAACAGAATTGCAATTGTTTTAGGTTTGTTAGCGCTGGTTTTATACAGTTCTATTGGTGGCATAAAAAGATTGGCTAGTATTTGCACCGTGATAATGCCAGTATTTATGCTTGTATATATTTTTGTAACTATATATATCATTGCAAATAATGTGTACATTCTGCCAGAGTTTTTTAGCACTGTTATTAGCTCGGCCTTTGTTGGACAAGGTCCAATTGGTGGTTTTGTTGGTAGCAGCATGATTTTAGCAACTTATCACGGTATGTCTAAAACTGTTTATTCTGGTGATATTGGTGTAGGCTTTGATTCAATAGTTCAAAGTGAAACTAATATAATAAATCCTAAAAAACAAGCTACTTTAGCGATATACGCATTATTTACCGACACTGTGATATGTATCTTGACTAATACTATGTTAGGAGTAACTGGTGCGTGGCATAAATTGAACCATCTGAATGAAACAAATGTTGTTTCTGAAACAATAGCGAATTATTTCCCGTACAGCGATTTATTTGTAACTTTATTATTATTCTTTGCTGGATTCACAACTATAATTGCTTATATGGCAGCTGGCATAAAATGTGCGAAATATCTTAACCCTAGATATGGTAAAATAATATACTTGCTGTATGCTATTTTTGCTTTTATATTCTTTTGTAATTACTCATCTGATCAAATTATTATTGTAATGGGGTTGCTTAGTGGAATTCTAGTCTTGATAAATGTATCAGGCATGATAAAATTACGGAAAGAAATTAAATTCTAATTTAATAATAGTTGAAAAATATGAAAAAGAAAATTTGGCTTGTTGCGGTTGTCGCTGCAATTGGCATTAGTTGGTTTGTACTTGCAAATAAATTTGAAAAAACAGTCTATGCAACCTATTTGCCGATCTTAGAGCAACAAAAAGAAAATGGATTAGTGGATTTAGATACGAATAATATTAAAATTCATAAATATAAGTTTACTGTAGTTGCAGAAAATTTTTCTATTTTCCCAAAATCTGATCTTTTTCAAATTAAGTTAGATGAAATTTCTGTTTTTTATAACCCAGTTACTAGAAACATTTCAGTTTATTCTTCTGGCAAGAACTTTTCTGTAGGCTCTGGTGAAACTGAGGTATATATAGCAAATCCTTCTTTTCTATGTACTATTAATGAATCTTTCCTGAGGGGTAATAAGGATAACTTCCATATCACTTTGAACAGTAAAGCTCAAGATCTTTTAAGATCAATTGATAATGCAGTTCTCGTGTCAGATAAAGGGTTGTCTTATGGAATAATGGGGAATTTAGATAAAAAAACAAATCAGTATTCATTAAAGTTAACAAACAATACAAAAGGAACGAGTATAACTCGTGATTACTTTAAATTTTCTAATCAATTAGTTGATAAGTTTTTTAAAGTGACTCAAGAAGATCAAAAAATGAAAGATTTTATGAATGAGCTTTCAGCTGATTATTATCAGCTAGTTTTTCCTGGAAATGCAGTGGATTCTGATATGAGTTTTGCAATAACTACTGATAAAAGTCATCTGGAAAATGTTTATAAACTTATTAAAGGTGAGATCAAAATTGAAGAACTAGCATCAAGTTTGGTAACAAATTTTGATATAAACAAAGAATTATTTAATATTGCAATATCTACTTCTTACAGTAATAGTTTGCTGAATAATAAGATGTTATTTAATTTGTCAGGAGACGGCAAAGAAATAAAAGCTAATGTAGCTATGGAAGATACTAAGAGTTATACAAAAGATAAAGCTCTAGAAATAGCAACATTAACTTCAGAAGTATTAGCAAAAATTTTCAACAAAGTAAATGCTGAAAACAATGCAAAAACTCAAGAATTAACACCAAATGATTTTATAAATCTAGCTTCTAGCCTAGTTGATCTAAAAAATATTAATTTTAGCGCTAATGTATTATATAAAATTCAAGAGACCCAGGCTGATGCTACCTTACATTTTGGTATCAATGAATATGCCATGGATTTCGCTATTCATAGTAAAAATAAAGAATCTTATAATGGAATTTTTACATTATCCGATCCTTTCAAATTGATTAATGCAAAGACAAAATTTGCTCATGAAGTATTGTTGCCATTAGCAGAAAAACTTACTGGTACCGATAAAAGCAGCTTAGTTATGATGCAAAAATATATTTCTAATGTTGAAAATAATGGCTTTGAAGCTTTAAAGGTTTTAAATAAAACTCCTGAATTAGCTGCGGGTGATAAATTTGAAACTGATTTTAGTTTTGAACCAAAGAATTTTGACTTTAAAATCAACGACAAATCATTTTTAGATATTATTACTAATGAGAAGATAGTTAAATTTCTCAGTGGATTTAGCATAGAATCTACTCAAAAAGAACCGCCATCAAACCAAGTGATTCAAGAAGAATCTGTTTCTAGAGACCAGGGTTTAGATAATGTATCGGAGAATAATGATGGCGAATAAGCTTTAATTATGAAAGATAAATTGCAATCACTAAGAGGTATGAAAGATCTTTTTGGCGAAGATTTTGAACTTCATAATCATATTATAGATACAGCGCGAAAAATTAGTACCTTGTACTGCTATGAAGGCGCTAGTACTCCAATACTTGAATATACTAAAGTTTTTGATCGTACTCTTGGCGATACATCGGATGTTGTCAGTAAAGAAATGTACAGTTTTCTAGATAGAAATGGTGAAAGCATAGCTCTTAGACCAGAATTTACTGCGGGAATTATAAGAGCTTTTATTGCCCATGGATTGCAGCAAAAATTACCATTAAAATTATTCTCTTACGGCCCTGTATTTCGATATGATCGTCCTCAAGCTGGTCGTCAAAGGCAATTTCATCAAATTAACTATGAATATATTGGGTCTAGTGATCCATATTCTGATGCTGAAATTATTAAACTTGGTACCCATTTATTAAGGGAATTAAATATTCTTGACGACATAACATTAGAAATAAATTCACTTGGATGTAAAAGCTCAAGAGCTTCTTATCAACAAGCTTTAACAGATTATTTTACTAAATATGAAAATGATCTATCAGACGATAGCAAAAAAAGGTTAAATAAAAACTCTCTGCGGATACTTGATTCTAAAGACGAAAATGATAAAAAAATAGCACTGAGTGCTCCACTAATTGCTAATTATTATACTCCAGAATCAAAAAATTATTTTGATAAAGTTCTTAGTTATTTAGATATTTTAAATATTAAGTATAAAATAAATCCAAGATTAGCTAGAGGTCTTGACTATTACTGCCATACAGCATTTGAATTTACAACTGACAAATTAGGTGCGCAGAGTACAGTGATGGGTGGTGGGCGCTATGATTATCTCTGTGAGTTAATGGGTGGATCTCCTACAGCTGCTGTTGGTTTTGCATCAGGCGTTGAACGTTTAGCTTTAATGATGGTACTCAAAAATTATCAAGTAAAAAAACTAGCTCCTATTCATCTAATACCTATTGGCGAAGAATGTGAGAATTATATTATCAAGTTAGCTGATCTCTTGAGATCAAAGTATATTCCGACATCAATTGAATTAAAAGGTAAGATCCAGAAAAGAATGGAGAGAGCTTTAAAAAACGGCGCTAATTACATTGTATTTGCTGGTCTTGAAGAAGTACAGAATAATAATTTCAAATTAAAAATCTTAGATAAGAAAGAAGAGCTGACTCTCTCTGGTCCGCAGTTAATAGATTTTTTACTAAATATTGAATGAATTGCCACAACCACATTTGGCCGTTACATTCGGATTTGATATTTGAAAATAAGCGCTGCCTAACTCTTCGATAAACTCTAATTTACATTTGGTTAAAAATGTTTGTGATAAAGGGTCTATAGCAATTTTTACTCCATGTTTTTCTAAAATAAAATCATCATCATTAATTGTATCAACTAAGTTATAATTATACATAAAGCCCGAACACCCTCCGCCATCAACAGCTACTCTAAGAGCTATTTTAGCAGTTGATTCACTTCCTATAAGTTCAGAAATACGCAAGGCTGCGTTATCCGTCATATCAAATTCAAAAGGCATTATTTGTAATATTTGTAGTTGCTTTTAGAAAAAACTTTTACTAAATTTAGTCTTTTTTGAACAAATTTTCAAGGATTTTATTAGTTCTTTTGGTTGTAGATTAACAATTCAGATTAAAAAAGCTTAACTAATAAAGCTATATCACAAAAAATGCGACATAAGCTATCTATAATGTTATTTATGTCAAATCTTGTTTTTTTCACTAAAATACTTTATCCTCGTCTAAAAATTAAATTTAAGTATTTTGAAGATGCTAAAAGAACTAATAGTTTCTGCGCAAAAAGCAGTTGAATCGTCAGAAACTCTTGATGATTTACAACAAGTAAGAGTTCAATATCTTGGTAAATCTGGTTTTATAACTGAGGAAATGAAAAAGCTAGGTCAGTTAGCGCCAGAAGATAGAAAAGAAATTGGACAAAAAGTTAATAAGGCAAAGGAAGAAATCCTACAATTTTTTGAAAAAAGAGATCAGATTCTGGAAGAAAAAGAGCTGAATACTAGATTCCAAAAAGAAAGAATTGATCTTACAATTCCAGCAAAACCAATTAGAAATGGTGGTATTCATCCTATTAGTCAGTGCCTTGAAGAATTAGTACAGGTGTTTTCTAAATATGGATTTGAAATCAAAGATGGTCCAGACATTGAAGATGAATGGTATAATTTTACAGCTCTAAATATTGGAGAAGATCACCCAGCTAGGCAGATGCACGATACTTTTTATCTAAAAAAAACATCTGATAAAACAAAGCTTCTCAGAACCCAAACTTCTCCTATACAAATTAGAACAATGGAGAATGAAAAACCTCCATTCCGTTTCATAGCTCCTGGCAGGACTTACCGTTCTGATTGGGATATGACTCATGCGCCGATGTTTCATCAAATTGAAGGGTTGGTAGTAGATAAGAATATTCATATGGGACATTTAAAATATATAATTATCGACTTTATCAAAAGTTTTTTTGAAAACGCAAATATTGAAGTGCAGTTCAGGCCAAGTTTTTTTCCTTTTACTGAACCATCAGCAGAAGTAGATATCAGAATGAATAAAAATGATAAATGGCTCGAAGTTCTTGGCTGCGGCATGGTGCATCCAAAAGTACTGCAAAATGTTGGTATTGATTCAAATGAATATCAGGGTTTTGCATTTGGTCTTGGGCTTGAGCGTTTTGCAATGTTAAAATATGATATAAACGATTTAAGACAATTTTTTGAGGGAGATATTAGGTGGTTAAATCATTATAATTTTTCTTCGCTTGATATTCCATCAATAGTAGCGGGGTTAACCAGATGAAATTTACACTATCGTGGCTTAAAAATTTTCTTGATACCGAATCTAGTTTAGAAGAAATAACAAACCGCTTGACTATGATTGGTCTAGAAGTTGAAGAAATTATTGACAGAAGAACAGAGTTAGCAGCTTTTGAAGTTGCAGAAATTTTGGAAACCACTCCTCATCCAGACGCTGACAAGTTAAGAGTTTGTAAAGTTAAAACTTCGTCAGACATAGTTAATATAGTTTGTGGCGCTCCTAATGCAAGAGCTGGTATCAAAGTAGTACTTGCAAAGATTGGTACTATTATTCCCAATGGTAATTTTAAGATAAAACAATCGAAGATTCGAGGAATTGAAAGCTGTGGTATGCTTTGTTCAAGAGAAGAGCTTAATATAAAAGGTGATTCATCTGGAATAATAGAACTCCCAGATGAAGCTATAATTGGTAGTGATATTGCAGGATATTTCGGATTCGATGATCCAGTAATTCATATCAATGTAACACCAAATAGAGCTGATGCTCTTGGTGTATATGGTATTGCAAGAGATTTAGCTGCAGCAGGAATTGGTAAACTAAAACCTCTTGTGATTCCTGTTATTAAGGAAGAGTTTTCTTCAGATACAGAAGTGAGGGTTTTAAACGAGGAAGCATGCCCATTATTTGCTATTCGAGAAATCAAAAATCTTAAAAATGTAGAAAGTCCGAAGTGGCTTAAACAACATCTAGAAAATATTGGCGTTGGTTCGATTTCGGCCATAGTTGATGTCACAAATTATATGTCGTACTCTTTTGGGCAGCCAATGCATGCTTACGATGCTGATAAAATAAAAGGAAATTTGATTATTGATAGTTTAAAATCACCAGAAAAAATCTTAGCCTTAAATGACAAAGAATATGAGCTTGGTTTGGGTGATATAATCATCAAGGATGATCAAGAAATACATTGTCTTGCTGGTATAATTGGTGGGAAAAATAGTTCATGTAATGAATCTACTACTAGAATTCTTTTAGAAGCGGCATGCTTTGATAGTCATTATATTATGCGTACCGGTAGAAAAATGATGATTGATACAGATTCTCGTTATCGTTTTGAGCGTAATGTTGACAGAGAATTTACCTTAAAAGCTTTAGATTATGCTAGTAGTTTAATATTAACAATTTGTGGAGGAAGCCCTTCAGCTCCTAAAGTTGCTGGAAATGATAAGTTACCAATAAGAATGATAGAGTTTCCTTTTGATTTTTTTGTTTCCAGAGCTGGATTTAGCATCAAAGCAGAAGAAATCATAGCGATTCTTGAGAAACTTGGATTTAATTGTAAAAATGAAAAAGATAAGATAGAAATTACCATCCCCTCTTGGCGTTATGATGTATCAATTAAAGAGGATATTGTTGAAGAAATAGTTAGAATATATGGGTATGATAAAATACCACTTGTACCACTTCCTACAAACAATATACAAAAAATCATAAATCGTGAGCAGAGAAGATTTATAGATATAAAAAGATTGCTCGCAAGTCATTGTTATACCGAAGTAATAAGCTGGTCTTTTATGGATAGTAAAAAGGCTAAATTATTTTCTGAAATAAAGGAAGAGTTAATATTACAAAATCCAATTAGTTCAGATCTTGATTATATGCGACCATCTATATTGCCAAACTTATTAAAGATTGCATGTAATAATATTAATAGATCATATAAAGATTTAAGCTTATTTGAATTAGGTCCTATTTTTTTTGAGGCAGATAATATTACGCCAGTTAAATCTGTAGCTGGAATTAGAATTGGTGCTACTTTGCCAAAAAACTGTCATATTGCTACACAAGATGTTAGTATTTTTGATATCAAATCTGATCTAGAAACTATTTTTTCTTATTCTTCTCTTGAGCTAGATAAATGTCAAATTCAAAATATAGCCCCAAGCTATTACCATCCAACACGCTCTGCTACTATATCGCTTGGTAAAAATGTAATTGCTTATTTTGGACAAATTCATCCATCAATACTAAAAAGTTTTGATATTGAATGCGATGTTATGGCTTTTGAACTGGATTTATCAAAATTACCAATGACCAAAGAAAAATTTGGTAAAAAATCTAAGTTAAGAATCTCAGATTATCAAATGATAAATCGTGACTATGCTTTCATTATTGACGAATCTCAAAAAATTGGCGAGATTTTAAATTTTATAAAAAATGCAGATAAAAATCTGATCAAGAATGTAAGTTTGTTTGATATATATAATGGCAATAAAATAGAAAATGGTAAGAAGTCTATTGCTATTTCAGTGACCATTCAAGATGATAATAAAACACTAAATGAACAAGATATCAGTAATGTTAACCAACTTATCATCGAAGGAGTCAAGACCAAATTTAGTGCTTGTCTCAGAGAAGAATGATTACAACCCTCTAAAAATTTTAATAGGTATAGGGCCTAGTCCAGTAGGTGATGTGTTACTTGCATGGGATAATGATGCAAGTAATGGGTACTTAGTCTGTTTTTTAGCTTTTATAAAAAATGTACAAGAATTAAAGAGTGCTAAAGCTGACTTAGCAATCTTTTTTCCACGGGCTTCTTTTCATGAAAACAATAAAGAAGCAAAAAAATTAATCACTAATATTTTTAATACACAAAGTAAAGCTCAAATTAGAATTTTCATTAATGGAACGGAATTTCAAAAACGAGTATGGCGTACTTTAACTGAGGTAAATTTTGGTACAGTTATTTCCTATCAAGAGTTGGCACAGCTTGTGGGCAATATAAATTCTACTAGAGCAGTTGCATCAGCTGTAGCTAAGAATAATATTTCATATTTAATTCCTTGTCATAGAATCATTAGGAAATCAGGTGATATTAATAAATATCGTTGGGGAAGTGATATGAAGAGAAAATTAATAGATTGGGAAAGTGAAGTGTTAAAATGAAAAATATTCCGCAAGAACGATTGAAACTATTAAATACTGGCCAAGTGGAATCAAGGAATTTAATGGAATTTCTTGCATTAGATATAGAGCTTATACTTAAAAATAATTTCCCAGAGTTTGATTACTCAATGGTTGATACAAAACTAGGTATTGTTCAAAAATTAGAGCATATTGCCCTTAGTGTAGATGCTCAATTTGGATTTAAGAAATTTGAGCAATTCCTATCTCATAAATCTGATATAATTAGATCATTAGCTTGTTATTTACTTGCAAACCAACCGCTTTCTTTCAAAGATAAATTAAATTTAATGACAAGACTTGCTGAGGATCAGAATTCTGGAGTAAGAGAATGGGCATGGCTTGCAATAAGACCAGACTTTGCTAAAAATTTACCTAAAAATATACCATATCTTATTGATCTTACGTTTCAATCTACTAACTTAAGGCGTTTTGCTTCAGAACTCAGTAGGCCACGTGGTGTTTGGTGCAAGCATATTGTAGAGTTCAAAGAAGAGCCGTGGCTTGGTCTTGGAATTATAGAGCCTATGAAATCTGATGAATCAAAATATGTACAATTATCTGTGGGTAATTGGTTGAATGACGCAAGCAAAAGCCAAGCTAGTTGGGTAAAGAAATTGTGCCTTGAATGGCATGCAAAATCCCCAACTAACCATACTTACAATATTTGTAAAAGAGCCCAGAGAACTATTAACAAAATCCCTAGGCTCTAAAAGTGATGATATCTCAATACTACTTTACTTCTGTTTGCACTACTATTGGAGTTTTGCCTTCAATTTTTATTTCAATATTAAATTTATCTCCAGTATTTAAAGATTTTTTCAAGTCAAAAAGCATAACATGAATTGCTCCAGGTGCTAATTCTATATCGGTTTTAGCTGGCACGACGATTTTATCAATAGATGTCATTCTGCTCACACCTTTTTCATCTACAAAACTTTTGTGTAGCTCAACATTATTTGCCGTTTCTGAAGCTGACGCTCCAATTATAACTATATCTTTATCAGTAGGATTACTAATCTTCATATAAGCTGCTGAATTATTATTTGGTGAAATTGATTTCCTTGCCCATGCATCAGAAATTGTCACTTCTTTAACAACTTCTGGGGTTGGAGCAGTTGGAGCAGCGCTTACACCAGAGTTAGTGATGCTGACATTGGTAGTGCTTTGTTCAGCTGCTTGAGCGGTTAAAATACTGGAAAGTATAATTGGAAGCGCAGTAATTAGTAGAATATTTTTTTTCATATTATCCCTATTATATATTAGTTGTTTGATCATTGATACTAGTACATAGAATTCTTGCACAATAAACCTGAAATATCAATAATTCTTTGTCATAACTATTGATATGAATCTTTAGTGTGTGTTTTGGAGTAGAGTAAGTAGTCCAGAGATAATTTGCCTGGTCCATAAAGCAAGACTGTACTCAGTAAAAATAACCAGTATAAATGTTCCGGTAGTTCCAAATAAGTTAGTTGAATAACTAAAGTCATTGCTATTAATGGCAAGCAAGCTAGTCTTGAAAACAAACCAAGAACTAAAAAACTTGGCATTGATAGTTCTATGGTAGTAGCTAGATACGCTGCTATTTCAGGAGAAATCAATGGTACTTTATATTCATATTCAAATAAATAAAACGTGGAATCAAAACTAGATATTTTAGTTAAACCAGAATACCAAAATATTTTAGCCATCCAAATTCTCATAAACAAAACAAGCAACGAAAAAACATAAACTGCAGCAAAGTTGGATAACTTAAAATATAGTAATCCAATTTTACTTTGGTAAAATTTTGCTAATAATTGAATCATAATTTTCTTATTTAATTTGTGTTATCATTTTTCTCAAAAAAAGAAACTTGAAAATTTCTTCTAAATTTAGTTCAAATCCCATTTTTTGAGATTCATATAAAGCTTCTCCTAAACTTTTACCTTTATGTAGTGAAAAAAGAAATTCCCAAGTG
>JAIFLQ010000034.1 GCA_020048975.1 Rickettsia sp.
AAAAAACCCGCAAATTAAAAAATCGGACTATCACTATATAATGAAACAATTACAAGATGCGTTATATACAGATTGTACTATTGATATAGTAATTCTACAGAAAGAATGTAAAAAGTTTTTAGAACTTACGAAAAAAAAACCTAACATAAAAAAACATAAAAAAACTACGAAATTACCAAATTTGAACCCTCTTTAAGAAGAATTGATTTACAGTTTAGGCAGAACCATTATAAATTCAATCGTAATTACTAACTAAAAATTATTTATTTTTGTAAATATCTGTTTTCATATACTTTGTATATTGTATTGATGAATCTGTATCTTTAAATTATACTGTCCTTATTAAAAAATTAAGCCAAAAGCAGATCATGAATTCCAAACAAACTCTTCGAGAAAAAATTTTATCAGAGAGAAGGATGTTTAATGAGTATAAATTTCATGTTGAGAATGAATTAATTATAGAAAACATAAATATAATAATTAATGCTTTGTATAAAGATTTAATAGCCGAAGAAAAAAGAACCGTAAAATTTAAAACTCATGATCTTGAAATTTTCAATACTAGGCAGGCGGTAGGATTATATTTACCTATTAAAGGAGAACCTGATTTAACCAAGATAATGTTATATAATGATTTGATATTTGCTCTACCAAAGATAGAAGGCAATAAAATAAAATTTGTAGATTATCAAGTAGGGGATAAATTAGAAAAAAAAGAAAAAGCTATAATGTATCCAATATCTGATATCCAATTGAAACCTACTATAATTATTGTGCCAGGTCTTGCTTATAGTCTTAAAGGTTATAGACTTGGATTTGGTTCTGGACATTACGATAAATATTTTTCGCAACAAATAGAATCCGATAATAAATCCATTATTAAAATAGGTGTTTGTTTTGGTAAATATCTGCTAGAATTTTTGCCAAACGAGAGTCATGATATAAAATTTGACTATATTGTTACTGATGAGATAATTCTAAAATTATGATGTTTACTGTATTTGATATTATCATTTTTACCATAATTGCTGTTTCAACAATTATGGGATTATACAAAGGATTGCTTGGTATAGCAATTAATTTGGCAGGTTTTGTGGCATCAATTGTTGCCGCAATTTTTTTATTTCCATACGTAGAGCAAGTATTGAAAGAGCATATTGGAAATTCATTGCTTCTATCAATTCTTAGTGGCACAATATCTTATATTTGTTCTTTGTTTATCTTAACATCAATTACGTCAAGGATTAGTACTTTATTAAGTTTTATTAGCTATGGTTTTTTTGATCGGGCTTTAGGTGTTCTAATTGGTTTTGCGAGGGGGGTACTTATTTCCACAGTAATATTTGCATTAATAGTTATTTTCTCATCAAGAGCATATTTTAAAGCACAAACAGCTGAAGAGCTAATGTCTAATATTGATGCCGAAAAATATCCAGTATGGTTGACTGATTCTAAAACAAGTAGCTATTTGGAAAATTCATTAAACAAATTAATTTCTTTCTTGCCAGAAGATACTTTGAAATCTATTAAATTTCCTAATATGGATACAAAAAAAGATCAAGATATTATAGATGTTATAAAGATTAAAAAAGGACAAGATGCTATCTCTTCTATAGCACCGCCTGTAGTAGATAAGATTTTAGATGATAATAATTAATGAAAAAATATACCTTTAAAGAGCATTTTTTAGAACTCAAGAGGCGTTTTTTAGTAATCATAGTTTTTTTTACTAGCGCTTTTATAGTTTGTTATTATTTCAGCGATGATATATATAGTTTTATTTTAAAACCTCTAGCTAACGCTACAAATCATCACCAAAGAAAAGTTATTTATACAGGAATGACCGAAGCTTTCTTTACCTATTTGAAATTAAGTTTTTGGGCAGCATTTCTGATAATAATACCTGTTATTTCTTATCAATTATATGGTTTTATATCACCTGGGTTATTAGAAAATGAAAAAAAAATTATTTTACCTACGTTGATAGTATCACCTTTATTATTTTATCTTGGAGGATTATTTGTATTTTATTTGGTAATGCCAAATGCTTGGCAGTTTTTTTTAAGCTTTGAAAATCAAAACTCTTTATTACCAATTGTTCTTGAAGCTCGTGTTAGTGAGTATTTAAGTGTTGTGATGCAACTTATCACAGCTTTTGGTTTAGCTTTTGAGCTTCCTGTTGTAATGTTGTTACTCAGTGTACTAGGCTTAGTTTCAGCTCAGGGGCTAAAAAACAAAAGAAGGTTTGCTATTGTAATAATTTTTATAGCAGCTGCTATTTTAACCCCCCCTGATGTTTTAAGTCAGATAGCCCTTGCAATACCACTAATTGTATTATATGAAATCTCAATAGTTATATGTAATCTTGTCGAAAATAGGAGTAAGTAAAAATGTTGGATATAAAATGGATTCGAGAAAATAGAACAGAATTTGAGACTTCACTCTCAACAAGAGGTGTAAAAGTAGATATTGACAGTATCATCAGATTAGATGAGGAAAAACGTCAACTCACAACACTTATCCAAGAATTTCAACAAGCGAAGAATAAAAAATCAAAACAACTGGCTAGTTTGAAAGGTAGGCCATCACGAGAGTTTGAAGATATAAAAAGAGATGTAGAACATATAAACGAAAAACTAATAACATTAAGTAAGCTTGTAGCAGAAGGTAATAAATTAAAAAACCTTTTAGATATGCTTCCCAACTTACCAGCAAAGGACGTTCCTTATGGCGTAGATGAGAGCATGAATAAATTCATCCGTGATTTTAAAAAACCGATTGCAAAATCTTATGCTAAGGAACATTTCGACTTAGGAAAAGATCTTGGTATGATGGATTTTGAACAAACAGCTAAAATATCAGGTAGTAGATTTGTTACTTTAAGAGGTCAATTATCAAATCTGGAACGAGCTTTATATAATTTTATGCTTGATACCCATACTATGGACTTCGGATTTGAAGAAATCTCTCCCCCATCTCTAGTCAGACCAGAGGCAATGTACAATACTGGTCAATTACCAAAACTAGCTGATGATTCATATGTAACTAGTGATGATAAATATAGGCTAATTCCTACTGGGGAAGTGCCATTAACAAACATGGTAGCAGACAGAATCTTACAAAGAGATGAATTACCAATTAGATATGTCGCATACACAAATTGCTATAGGTCTGAAGCAGGAAGTGCTGGTAAAGATACAAGAGGAATGATTAGGAATCATCAGTTTGGAAAGGTGGAACTTGTTACAATTACTACTCCCGAAGAATCAGAATTAGAACATGAGAATATGCTAAATGCTGCTGAAGAGATTTTAAAAAGACTGGATATTCCTTATAGAATAATGCTGCTTTGCTCAGGAGATATGGGATTTTCTGCAAAAAAGACCTATGACATAGAAGTTTGGCTTCCAGGTCAAAATAAATATAGGGAAATTTCAAGTGTATCAAATTGTGGTGATTTTCAAGCAAGAAGAATGAAGGCAAGGTACAAAGAAATTAATGCTAAAGAGACTAATTTTGTTCACACCTTAAATGGCTCAGCTCTTGCTGTTGGCAGAACATTAGTTGCTGTGCTAGAGAATTATCAAAACGAAGATGGTTCTATAACAATACCAGAAGTTTTGGTGCCTTATATGAATGGGAAAACCTTAATTAAAAAAGACTAGAATATTTATTTACGATGTTTTCTTATGAAGCTTTAATATATTATAGAGTGATAGTTTGATTTATTTCTTTATGATCAAGCTAAAAAAATGTATTATGTTTATGGAATATGTATTTTGAAATACCATAGATTATAAATTTATTGGGATTACTTATGATAAGAATTTTATTTTTGATATGTAGTTTATTGCAAGCCTCTACATGCTATGCTGATAAGCCACATGAATGGCAGATAAATTTTCAAGAAGCTGCTAGTCCAATTATGGTGGAACTACATTCTTTCCACAATTTTCTTCTTTTTATTACAACAGCAATAGTAGTATTCGTGTCCCTTTTGCTAATCTACGTTATGTTCAGATTTAGCGCTAAGCGCAACCCTATTCCAGCTAAATTTACTCATAATATTGCAATAGAAGTTATCTGGACTGTAATTCCTATAATAATATTGATTATTATCGCTATTCCCTCTTTTAGAATCCTTAAAATGGCTGAACACTCACCTCCTGCTGATGTAACAGTAAAAGTTGTCGGCTCGCAATGGTATTGGAGTTATTCTTACCCTGATCATGGTAATATTGAATTCGATAGTAATCTTATTCAGGATAAAGATCTAAAACCTGGGCAAATAAGACTTTTAGAAGTGGATAACAGAGTAATTGTTCCTCAAGGGTCTGTTATAAAATTTTTAGTAACAGCTTCAGATGTGTTGCATAGCTTTGCTATCCCTTCTCTTGGAATCAAGACTGATGCAGTACCAGGAAGAGTCAATCAAACTTGGACAAAAATAGATAAAACAGGGGTATATTATGGACAATGCTCCGAATTATGTGGTGTAAATCATGGCTTCATGCCTATAGCTATTGAAGTTGTAAGCAAGGAAAAATTTGCAGAATGGGTAAAAAATGCTGGAACAAAAACAGCATCTAATGGATCGAAAATGAGTTTTGCAAAAGAATAAAAATATTGAACAGATAAAATTATAGTAATAAGGAAGATATTATATGTCAGATCATGAGAATGTTGCTCCTAAGGGATTAAAAAGATGGTTAATGTCTACAAACCACAAAGACATTGGTACTATGTATATTACTCTTGCGGTAATTGCTGGTTTAATAGGCGGAGCGTTCTCTGTTCTTTTTAGAATACAACTAGCAATGCCAGGATCAACTTTTCTTGGTGGTGATCATCAATTTTATAATGTATTAATTACTGCGCACGCTCTAATTATGGTGTTCTTTATGATTATGCCAGCTTTGTTTGGAGGGTTTGGCAATTGGTTTGTACCATTGCTTATTGGAGCTCCTGACATGGCATTTCCTAGAATGAATAATGTAAGTTTTTGGTTATTAGTGCCTTCACTTATTTTGTTGGTTTTATCTAGTGTAACGGATGGTGGTGCTGGCACTGGATGGACTATCTACCCCCCCTTAAGTAATTTGTCAGGTCACCCTGGAGCGGCTGTGGACATGGCTATATTTAGTTTACATCTTGCTGGGATGTCTTCCATTTTAGGGGCAATCAATATGATTGTAACTATATTCAATATGCGCGCCCCAGGAATGGGTATGTTTAAATTACCATTATTTGTATGGTCGATATTAATTACTGCATTTTTACTTGTACTTGCATTACCAGTACTTGCTGGCGCGATCACTATGTTGCTTACTGATAGGAATTTTGGCACTCATTTCTTTAAACCAGATGGTGGTGGTGATCCAATTCTATTTCAGCATTTATTCTGGTTCTTTGGACATCCCGAAGTATATATTATCATTCTTCCTGGATTTGGTATTGTCAGCCAAGTAATTGCTACATTTTCTTGCAAAAAAATATTTGGCTATACTGGTATGGTGTGCGCAATGGCTATTATTGGTTTTATTGGATTTATAGTTTGGGCGCATCATATGTTCACGGTTGGATTATCATATAACGCTCTGTTATATTTTACAGCTGGTACAATGATTATTGCCGTGCCAACTGGGATCAAGATATTTAGCTGGATAGCGACAATGTGGGGCGGTTCTATTTCTTTCAAAACACCAATGCTATTTTCAATAGGGTTCATTCTTTTATTCACTGTTGGTGGTGTTACTGGTATTGTTTTATCTAATTCTGCTTTAGACAGGGTTCTGCACGACACATATTACGTGGTCGCCCACTTCCATTACACCATGTCTCTTGGTGCTTTATTTACAGCCTTTGCAGGTTTCTATTACTGGTTTGGCAAAATGTCAGGACGTCAATATCCGGAATGGATGGGAAAAACACATTTTTGGATCACCTTTATTAGTGTTAACTTAACTTTCTTTCCGCAGCACTTTTTAGGGTTGGCTGGTATGCCAAGAAGAATCCCAGATTATCCAGACGCTTTTGCTGGTTGGAATTTAGTTTCCTCAATAGGATCATATATCTCATTTGCCGGAGCTCTTTTCTTTGTTTATATTATTTTTTACACATTAAAATTTGGTAAAAAATGTGAAGATAATCCTTGGGGAGAAGGAGCTGATACTTTGGAATGGACCATACCTTCTCCTCCTCCTTATCATACTTTTGAAAAACAGCCAATAATTAAATAAATAATGACTAATATCAATTCGCCTACACTATCTTATGATGATAATGTAGGCGGTTCAATTAAAGATTATTTTATGCTTATGAAACCACGAGTCATGTCGCTTGTGGTTTTTACAGCCTTCTCTGGAATGTTTTTAGCTCCTGGTCACATCCATCCTTTAATTGCTTTTGTAGCTATTCTATGTGTTACAATTGGTGCTGGTTCTGCAGCAGCAATCAATATGTGGTATGATAGAGATATTGATGCTATTATGAAGAGAACTCAAAAAAGGCCAATAATTACTGGCGCCATAAAAGCTGATGAGGCACTTGCATTTGGTGTAATTACTGGAACTATGTCAGTAATTATGATGGCGTTATCGGTGAATATTGTTTCAGCTTTTTTGCTTGCCTTTACGATATTATATTATATTTATGTCTATACAATTTGGTTAAAAAGAACTTCAATTCAAAATGTAGTAATAGGAGGGGTGGCTGGTGCATTACCACCAATGATTGGATGGGCATCAATAAATGGCGAGATATCATGGCAATCTTTTTCGCTGTTTGCCATTATTTTCATTTGGACTCCTCCACACTCTTGGGCGCTTGCTTTATTTAGATCAGATGATTATAAAAATTGCAATGTACCGATGATGCCGGTAATTAAAGGTGCGTTATATACAAAAAAACAAATTATGTTTTACAGTATATTAATGTTTTTTGTAAGCCTATGGCCTTATTTTTTAAATATTAGCAATGGTTTATATTTAATTACGGCGACTGTTCTTGGTTTATTTTTCTTGTATTATGTAATTGGACTCTTCAAGAGCAATGAACAAAACCAATCAGCCAAAAGACTATTTTGGTATTCAATAATTTATTTATTTATTATCTTTTTTAGTTTAATGATTTTTAAAATGTAAGAAGTACATTTTAAAAATCAAGGTTTGCATAATCTTTTTGCGGAGAGAAACCAGCTATATTATCTTGTAAAATAGTATTAAAACTTGGGCGAGACTTTATAATTGAATACCACTGTTTTATTAAAGGAAAACTATTCCAATTTATCTCACCAAAATAATCGATAGTTGAAATATGTGATGCTACTACTATGTCCGCACAGGTGATATGTTCTGAGGCGATATAAGAGTAAGCTTCTAAACGAGATGTTATATATCTAAGATGGTGTAATAAATTTGTTTTTGCGGCGCGAATATACTCACTTCTAGGACTGCCAACTCTTCTTAGAAGACGTATCATTTTTTCTTCGAGAATAATTTTACTTACTTCCCGATAAAATTTTTCATTAAACCAGTAAATTTCCTGTCTTACTAAATTTTTTTCTGGCAGAGTTTGAGGCATTAAATAAAAACTGTCGAATGTTTCTCTTAAAAATTCAGTAATTGCATAATAACCAATTATAGATTCTTTATCAAAAATAATTACTGGTACAGTAGATGCTGGGTTAATCTTAACAAATTCCTCTCTTCTTTCCCAGTAGGATTCTTTAATTATATCTACTTCAAGATTAAGCTCTTTTAAATACACTCTTATTTGACGAGAAATAGGGCATATAGGATAATGAAAAAAATTGATCATGCTTTTAAGGAAAGATATTTAAAATTTACTAGAATTTCTACTGTGGTGCATAAAATCCTAAGTTACCTATTCTCAAAAAGAGAGATTGTAACTAACATAATGATGGTCTATAAGCCGGATTCTGTATAACCAAAGTTACCGCAGTTATTTATCTAGGATAAACGTTACCATTTACCTCAAGCAATCTACCCGCATGATGTCTAGTTACAGACAACTAGGAACTTAAATAATAAATACTCAAGCTCGATCATGCCTATTTGATTTTGCTCCTGATGGGGTTTGCCAAGCGATTCTTGTTACCAAGAAATCCGGTGCGCTCTTACCGCACCATTTCACCCTTACCAAATTAATGGCGGTATCTTTCTGTTGCACTTTCCCTAAAACACCCTTAAAGATGCCCCGCTGGACGTTATCCAGCATCATGTCTGTACGGAGTCCAGACTTTCCTCGTCAACAAAATGTTGACGCAACTGCGCGACCATCATTGCCTTTAATAATAAGATTTCGAATCAAATCTGTCAAATGGAACTTAAATAAATCTGGGAATTGCTAAATAACGATTGACAGAAATAGCCCTGACACCTACTCGTCAAGAACTAAATTAGGATTAGATTAATTCTAATTTTAATTACAAAATCTTATATCGTATAACTTTCACGTAACTTGTGATTTACTTAAAAGTTCAAGAATAAGTGCTTTTTAAACTCCATTTGACCCCAGAAAACTATGCTTGTTCAACGTTCTTGTGTTTTAGAGTTTTTCCTTTGTAAATTTGGAGCTGAAGATAGAGAGCTTGATTCCTTGCCATTCGATGCAATAAGATTTTTATCTTGTAACTTTTTTCTTATGGCATCTAGCCCTGATTTTAAATAAGATTTGTCAGATACTGCATTAATTTTATTGTAAATATTCTGTTCTTTTTTGTATACCAAGGAATTTACTTTACTCATTCTTTCATCTTTACCTATAAATCTTATTGATACAGCGGCTTCTGCGACCCTAGCACCAACCCAAACCGCTGCTTTTGCCAGTCCTAGAGTAAATTTTTTGGGGTTTTCTATCATTTGTTCTGCTGTGGCAAGCCCCAGTTCCCCAGTGGTTAATAAGCCACGTGCTGCCATACAAGGTAACTTTACAGCTGCAGCAGCTATAACAGGTAAAGCTAGTAACGCACCTTTTCCTATTTTTTCCGACTTCGAATTAGAGTTTTGTATTAATTTCTTAGAATTGGCAAGTACTGAATCTGCTATAACTTCTGGAGTATAAGCTATTAGTTTTGTTACTTTTACGGCATTATTTGCTAAGCGAACAGGATTTACTACATCGTGCGCTAATTTCCCCCATTTGAAAGGTTTTATTGCAGCTTTCGAGTCAACTTTAGTAATCTTTCCTAATAATTTAGTCATAGTAGAGGGGCTATATTTAAAACCAAGATGACCAAGGGTATTTAGTACTAATAGACCTGATTTACTAGATAAGCTGCCATCTAATCCATGCATAGATTTCTCGAATTTAAGAGGAGCCGTGAATTTTAAAAGAGTTTTTCTGTCAAGATTTTCAATAGATCCCTTAAAAGGATTAGGTCTTTCGTAGGTCATAAAACTACCTTATATAGGTATCTAAATTTTCATTTTGATTAATTTTAGCTAAGAATTGTTTGACAAAATCCCATGGATCAATTGTAAGTCTAATAATACCCATCTCAGAAGTTAAATCTGCAATGAGCTTGCGGGCATCAGTTAGTACTACTGGCGGATACTCCAAATTAATAAAAACGTTCAATTCGTCGTCAGTTAGAGAGCCACGATCAATTATGGCTTCATATTCTATATCCAACTTAAATAATTTGTTTTGTTTATCAGAACATTCAATATTAACTTGAGTCTTTACCACAAATGTTCCATTTTCTTGTTCTT
Source organism: Rickettsia sp. (assembly GCA_020048975.1). Classification (GTDB taxonomy): domain Bacteria; phylum Pseudomonadota; class Alphaproteobacteria; order Rickettsiales; family Rickettsiaceae; genus Megaera. The sequence continues at coordinate 9,735 of JAIFLQ010000034.1, forward strand.
CTAGAATGTAGTCGCCAGTAACATCTGTTTCAGGTATAATATTCTCTATGTTTTTGTTATTATATCTTTCCAAAACCACTTTATTTAAATATTGTTTTACTACTTTTACTGGTTTAGTGTTACTATCTTCCATACTTGCCTTTCCTAAAATTACTTTTTGATATCCTAAATTAAGGCCTTTGTAACATAACTCAACAATTTTAATAAATTATCCAATCAAAGCTTTCATGGTTCTTCCAATTTCTGCTGGTGATTTAGAAATCTTTACACCTGCACTTTGCAAAGCTTCAAATTTATCTTCTGCAGAACCTTTGCCACCAGAAATTATTGCTCCAGCATGACCCATTCTTTTACCAGGCGGTGCAGTAACACCAGCAATAAAACCTACTATCGGTTTTTTTATTTTAGATTTTTTAATAAAGTCTGCCGCCTCTTCTTCGGCTGAACCGCCAATTTCTCCAATCATAACAATACTCTGGGTATGCTCATCCCTTAGAAATAAATCTAAACAATCAATAAAGTTAGTACCATTGATTGGATCGCCACCAATGCCAACGCAGGTAGATTGACCAAGCCCCTCAGCAGTTGTCTGCGCAACCGCTTCATAAGTAAGAGTACCAGATCTTGAAACTATACCAACGGTTCCTTTTTTATGAATATGACCAGGCATAATACCAATTTTACATTCGCCAGGTGTTATTACTCCTGGACAATTTGGACCTATTAATCTTGTTTTTGATCCGACCAAAGCTCTTTTAACCCTTAACATATCAATTGCTGGTATACCCTCAGTAATACAAATTACTAATTCAAGCTCTGCTGCTATTGCCTCTAATATTGAGTCCGCAGCAAACGGAGGTGGTACATAAATTACGCTAGCACTGGCTCCTGTTCTGTCTACAGCCTCCTCTACAGTATTATATACAGGAAGATCAAGATGCGTTTGACCGCCTTTACCAGGAGTAACCCCGCCTACCATTTTTGTACCATACTCCATTGCTTGCCCTGAGTGAAATGTTCCCTGAGAACCAGTAAAACCCTGACAAATAACTTTTGTTTCTTTGTTAATTAATATAGACATTCTATTCCATTCCTATTTATATAGCTTTTACAATTTTTTCAGCAGCATCAGCTAGATCATCAGCTGCAATTATTTCTAATCCAGAGTTTGCTAATATCTTTTTCCCAAGTTCAAAATTTGTACCAGCTAATCTAACAACAAGTGGTACATTTAACTTAACATCTTTTGCTGCTGCAACTATACCCTCTGCAATAATATCACAACGCATTATACCGCCAAATATATTAACTAATATACCTTTTACAGCAGTATCTGACATAATAATTTTAAAAGCTTCAGTTACTCTTTCTTTATCGGCTCCTCCACCAACATCAAGAAAATTAGCAGGCGCTGCTCCATATAGTTTAATGATATCCATAGTTGCCATTGCAAGACCTGCGCCATTTACCATGCAACCAATGTTACCTTCCATACGCACATAACTTAATTCAGATTTGCTCGCTCTAGTTTCTAAAGGATCTTCTTCGTCTTCATCTCTGAGCATCGCAATCTCTGGATGCCTGAATAAACCATTATCATCAAAATTAATTTTTGCATCAAGAGCGAGTAAATTACCATCATTTGTTACTACTAATGGGTTTATCTCTATTTGCGAAGCATCGGTAGCTACGAAGGCATTATAAGTTGATTCAACTATTTTCATCATTTGTTTTGCTTGATCTCCGGAAAAACCTAATCTAAAGGCAATGTTACGGCAATGAAAAGCTTGGATTCCCATGGCTGGATCAACAGAAATTTTTATTATTTTTTCTGGGTGATGCAAAGCCACTTCTTCGATATCAACCCCACCTTCTGTTGATGCCATAAAGGTAATTCTACTTGTTGATCTATCAAGCACAATACTAAAATAATATTCTTTGGCAATCTCTGAGCCAGATTCAATATATATTCTCTTAACTATTTGTCCAGATGGACCAGTTTGATGAGTAACTAATTTTGTACCAATCAAGTTATGAGCTATTTTCTTTGCATCTTCCTTGTTTCTAACAACTTTAACTCCCCCAGCTTTACCTCTTCCACCTGCGTGAATTTGGGCTTTAACAACATAAACATCGGCATTAAAATTATTTAGCAAATCATCAATATCATCAGCTTTTAATGCAACAACTCCATGAGAAGTTGGCACGCCATATTTTTTTAACACTTGTTTTGCTTGGTATTCGTGAATATTCATTTTTGGTAACTTTATTTTATATTTGCTTAATCCAAATTTCAATTTTATAGATACAAAAACAAAATGCAAACCAAAAAGCGAAAAACCTTATGTTTGTTTAACTTTTTATCACCACAGTATTCGCAATTTTATCGTGCGTAGCCCTGCCATTTTTACTAATGATTATAGAAAAAATACCGATAATTATAGTAACATAACCGCAAAATCTTTTACAGAGTCGATAGACAGATGGTCTTGAATAGTCATCAGCATCAACAATTTTCATACGCATAACCATCTTACCGGGAGTTGCTCCAAACTTACGCCAGAAAAACACAAAATACCCACCCATGAATAGGGAGTTTAATAAAAATAATACTGCTATGTAACAAAAGAACCTAGTAGAAGAAATATAGGAAGTAAATTCAGGCATCTTTACGGCTTCTGATATTGCCTGAGTATCATGAATATTTACAGAAAAATCTAAGAAGAATTGATAAAATGTATAGATGAACACATAACGAGAAATGATATTCATAATGGGCGTTAAAGCAATTGACAAAATTACCAAATCTATAGTCATAGAAAAAAGTCGTGGTATAAATTTAGGGTAGAGTATTTGCTTCTTCATATTTGGTATTTAATAATAAATTAGTTATTTTTTGTAGCAAAACCAATTAGCTTAAGCAATCTAAAAGTAAAAAATACTGTCAACAAACTACTCAGCAGTAAGCCAAGTGACACATTTAACAATGTACCATCATAAATATAACTTGTGAATGCTATAAATAAAGCACAAAGCAAAGACCTAGTTGCCATTATACTTGAGGAAGCAGTACCCTTGATATTCGGAAAAATATCTAATGATTTTGCAAAAATAATTGGATAAGTTATAGCCGCTCCAATAGCGTAGGTTGTCATGAAACTAGTTGTAAGCAGAGGTGATTTAGGAAATACAAGTCCTACAAACAAACCAAAAACCCCACCAAGAAAAAGTAAAATAGTTCCATATATTACGCAAAGCCTCTCTCCAAAATAAGTGCTTATACGACCAGAATACATGCTAAAAACAGAAAATATAGATATGATAATTCCCTGATTAATAGCATAATACATAATTGGTAAGTTATAAGTTTCCATATATAAAAAAGGGGCGCATGCAATAAAACTCATATACCCACTATAAGTTACACTCGGCGCCAAAGATGCATACAAAACTCTTTTATCTGTTATTAAAAGACGAAAATTTTTAAGAATAGTTCTAATTTGAAGAGTTTCTTTTACCTTTTTTGTTTCAGGTAGTTTGAAATAAAGTATAAGCCATGAAATTAAAGACACCAAAGCTATTACTAAATAATTGCCTCTAAATCCTACTAAACCATTAATAAAACCACCAGCAATTGGTGCAACTGACATGAAAACAGTAATTAATGAATTCATAACACCAATTAGTTTAGCCGCTTTATCCGTTTCGTAAACATCAGCAATCATAGCAAATACTACAACAGCAGAAGTACTAGCTCCAAAACCTTGGACAAATCTTGATAAAAGAAGCAGTTCGATGCTATTTGCAAATACACAAAATATTGCCCCTACTAACATAATTGCATTACCAATTAGCATTACATTTCTTCTTCCATAACAGTCAGATAATGGACCGTACACAACGCTTGAAAGACAAAATCCTAAAAAGTTAATAGCTATGGTCATTTGGGTCAAGCCGTCAGAAATATTAAAATAATCGGAAATATCTGGAAAACTAGGTACCGAAATATCAACCTCAATACAGCAAGCAAGCAACGAAATAACAAATATAAATGGTAAATTTGGGGTCATAGTTTTAATTAAATAAATTATTACTTTCATGGCTTGGTATTAAATAAATAATCAAGCGAATAGAGCTAAGTGTAAAAAATGTAAAAAGTTAGGTAACCTTAAATATGAAAGAGTTTCATAGTTAAAGCTATTTTGTTTCTGCGGCAAAGGACTCAAAGATTAGGTATATTTATGCGTTATATAGGTAACTTATATTTAAGTACTAACCTGGCATGATTTCATCAGAATTTCTTCAAAAATCCCCTAATTGTGAATGGGCGTATTCTGGCATAAATATACAAAATATTCAAGATTTATTTTGTATATTTATTGAAAAGCGAAGTACGGTAAATTTCATAGTAGTTTCTCAATTTTTAATTGACCAAGGTCTAAAAAAGATGAATAATTAATGTAGAAATTAATTATAAATAAAGTAGATTTATGAAAACAAAAATAGTACCAAAGGCTTTTAAGCAACATTTTGCAGAACCAGAAGTAGCACAAGGAGTTGATCCAGAAGTTGTATCTTCTTATATGGAAGATTTTTATAAAGAGCCTTCAGCAACTTACTCATCTAAGCATCCTTATGAAGGAAAAGATGCCGAACAAGCAAAGCTTGCCAATGAACAAGCATTAAAAATTTGTGATCAGATGGAAGCACTAGGACTGACTAACTTTGGTGGGTTAAAAGATAAATTCCAAGGGGTTCCAAAAAATGAATTCGAAGCAAGTCAGAGAGCTTTAATTAAACAAACTATGGAGTCCATATTACACACATTTGAAACTGCTGTAGCACCACCTAAAGATGTTCTTGCTGCACAGTATAAAGATCGCCAATTTGTTTGCGCTGACGGAACTTTAACTAATTTACAAAGCATACTTGCTGATTTATCTCTTGGTAATCAAGGAATAGGGGCTTATGTAACACAGCAAGGACGAGAATTTGTAACTCAATTTGCAGCTGATATGTATAGCAAAAACCAATTTATAGAGTTTCCTTGGGTATACAGAGCAGTGGCTCCAGGTATGGAAGTTCACAATATTACCTCTTTAGTTAATAGTGTTGCTCCTGAATATGGAATAAAAGTAAAAACAAAAGAAGAAGATCATTATTTAAGCACA
>JAIFLQ010000028.1 GCA_020048975.1 Rickettsia sp.
TGTTTCATAGGCTTTTTTAATACTAGGTGGAGCTAGCAAAACTAGAAAATATAAATCATTTTGGGCTAGAATACGAATCTGTATTATTTAAAGAAATAAATTTAAGCTGAGATATAAACATGAAAATTTTAAAAAATCTTATTCTAGCTTCTGTTGTTGCTACTTCAAGCACTGCGCTTGCTTCAAAATCAACTGATGTGAAGTCAAATGATTATTATGCTAATTACTACGAAGATGAAGGTTCTTTGTTATTCAAAATTCGTGGTTTTTACGCGTCTACAGATGCAAAGATGAGTAATTTGCCAGCTCCAACTAATGCTGGCGCTTCAAAACCTTCAAAATTAGCCCAAAGTGGTTATGGTTTTGATACAGCTATGACAATATTTGTGACTGATAATATTGCTGGAGAAGTCTCCCTGGGACTTGGTTTTTATAAAACCAGATCTTCTGTGTTATCTAGTGCGGCTGCAGCTTACGGTGGCTCTGCTGCTGGTATGGGAAAGAGGAATCAGATTTACATGGTACCAGTTACTTTTACCGCGCAGTATCACATAGCTCCATTTGGTGCTATTAGACCTTACGTTGGTGGTGGTTTAAATGGTACTTATATGTATACGCGATCAAAAGCTATTAAAGTTAATAGTGGTTTTGGCCCAGTTCTTCAAGTTGGTGTGGATTTTCTTGCCAAAGATGACACTTTGTTTACCTTTGATATCAGGCAATATTTCTTGAAATCAAAAGTGACCTTTAAAAAAGGTTTTCTTGGTACTAACAAGGATGTTACATCAAAAGTTGCTTGGAATCCTCTGGTTATTTCAGCAGGTATTGGCTTTAAGTTCTAAAGCTAGTGCATATTGACTGTGAATGGATGGCTTAATTTATATAAACCCAAGGGTATTAGTTCTGCTAAAGCGGTGGGGCTAGTTAAGAGCTATTTCAAAAATTGTAAAATTGGTCATACTGGCACTTTAGATCTGGAAGCAGAAGGGGTGTTACCTATTGCTATTGGTCAAGCTACTAAGTTAGTTAGTATTCTCATGGATAGCAAAAAGCAATATGTATTTACAATACAATTTGGCGCTCAAACCACTACTGCTGACGCTGCTGGAGAAATCATAAAAAAAACTGATTTTATACCGTCAGAACTTGATTGTTATCAGATATGCACTCAGTTTGTTGGAAAAATCAACCAAACTCCACCAGCGTATTCAGCTTTAAAAGTTAATGGGGTTAGAGCCTATAAACTAGCAAGAGAAAATAAAGCATTTGAGCTAAAACAACGTTCCATAACAATCTATGATCTAAAGTTACTCAAGTATGATGTTCAGAATAAAACAGCCACTTATGTAGTTGGTTGTTCTAAAGGTACATATGTTCGGACCTTAGCAGAGGATATTTCTTTATCCTTGCATAGTTTAGGATTTGTGATAGAATTGCGCCGCACAAGAGTTGGGGTGTTTAATGAAGAGAATTCAATAAATATTTTGGACTTGAGCTACGAAACTTTCGACGAAGCGCGTGTTTTAGTTGAAAGTAAATGCTTGAAGGTTGAGGAGGTGCTAGACGACATCCCGGTACTTGAAGTAGATGAATTAGTTGCTCAAAAAATTAGATATGGACAGCAATGCGATTTTGATAAAGCAGGCAACTGCGATCAAATTTGGCTTAAGTATGATGGTAAAATTTTGGCTATAGGTAGTTTATCTGACAATAACTTCAAATCTTCAAGAGTGTTTAACTATATAGAAAATGGAGAAGAATGATGTCGATACAAGCAGAGATTAAAACTAAATTAATCAAAGAATATGCAAATACTGAAAATGATACAGGTTCTGTTGAAGTGCAGTGCGCTGTTCTTTCGGAAAGAATTACCAATTTGACTGAGCATTTAAAAGATAATCATAAAGATTTTTCTTCGAGAAGGGGGCTTTTAATGTTAGTGGGGCGTAGACGCAGGTTGCTTACCTATCTAAAAAGTAGAAGTCTTGATAGGTATGTTAAATTAATAGGAAAGCTTGGTCTTAGAAAATAGATCTTATAAAGGGGCCTTTAGAGGCCCTTTTTGTTTGCTTTATGGAGTGGTGTAGACCTGTGCGAGTTATGCTCGTTGCTCGCAGTAAGCAGAGTGATAAAAGAATTGTAAATAACCAAATGATTTGTTATTTAGACTTTTTGGTGATTTTTGTCTTAACATATGCTTGGCGAGTTTGATAAATTTTACACAGAATAATTATAAATAAAAATAGGTAAATGGATGTTTAATGAAGTAGTAAAAAAAATTAACTGGAATGGGGGAACCCTAGAGCTATCTACTGGAAAAATAGCGCGTCAAGCTGATGGCGCGGTAATGCTAAGAATGGGTGATGCTGCAATTTTATGTACAGTAGTTAGTGCGAAAGAAGCAAAAGAAGGAATGGACTTCTTTCCTCTTACGGTTAATTATCAGGAGCGCTCTTATGCTGCAGGTAAAATTCCTGGTGGTTTTTTGAATGAAACGCAAGTGCTATGTACTGTGCATTCGTATGATCCAAAATATAATTTGGATATTTTATCAGTAATAGGTGCGTCAGCTGCTCTTGCTATTTCAGGAGTTCCTTACCTTGATATAGTAGCTGCAAGTAAAGTTGGTTACATTGATGGAAAATATATACTAAACCCATCTCTTGAGGAATTGGGGAATAGTAAATTAGATTTGGTTGTTGCTGGTACGAAAGATTCAGTAATGATGGTGGAATCAGAGGCATCATTGCTTACTGAGGAGCAAATGTTAGAAGCAGTCAAATTTGGTCATAAAGGATTTCAGCCAGTAATAGAGATGATTGAAGAACTTAAGAAAGACGCTGGAAAAACACCTTGGGAGACTAAAGAATTATTTCCAAAAGTTCTGAAAGATCAGATAAGAGATTTAACAAAAGATGCAATTACAGAAGCTTTTGCTCTTAAAATAAAACAAGAAAGATACGCTATTATTGATGATGTAAGAGCTGCAATGACAGAAAAATTTACTACTGAGGGTGAGTATACTTCTGTCCAGGTAAATTTTGCATTCAAAGAAGTTGAATCTGAAGTTCTTAGAGCCGATACTTTAAGAAAGAGAACTAGAATTGATGGTAGAAAACCAGATGAGGTGAGGCAGATACAATGCGAAACTTCATTATTAGCCAATACCCATGGGTCAGCTTTGTTTACAAGGGGTGAAACTCAAGGGTTGGTAATTACTACTCTTGGTACTGGTCAGGACGAGCAAATTATTGATGCTTTAGAGGGTGAGTATAAAGAATCGTTTCTGTTAAATTATCTATTTCCACCATATTGTGTGGGTGATGCAGCGCCTCTTAGAGCTCCAAGCAGGAGAGAAGTAGGTCATGGTAAACTAGCATGGAGAGCTTTAAAAAGAGCTTTACCATCAAGAGCTGATTTTCCTTATACCATAAGGGTAGTATCTGAAATTACTGAATCCAACGGCTCTTCTTCAATGGCAACAGTTTGCGGTGGGTCAATGTCTATGATGGATGCGGGTGTTCCAATGATTGCTCCAATTTCTGGTATTGCTATGGGTCTTATCAAAGAAGGCAACGATTTTATCGTTTTATCGGATATTATTGCTGATGAAGATCATTTAGGTGATATGGATTTCAAAGTTGCTGGTAGTAAGGACGGTATTACGGCATTACAAATGGATATTAAGGTTAGAGGCATTACTTTTGAGATAATGGAAAAAGCTCTAGAACAAGCGAAAGCTGGGCGTATCCATATTTTAGGAAAAATGGCGCAAGTGATTACAACTAACTCTTCAGTAAGTAGCAATGCTCCAATGATAGAATCTTTTATGGTCAACAAAGATAAAATCAGGGAAATAATTGGCCCTGGTGGTAAAGTTATCAGGGAGATCTGTGAGACAACGGGCGCTAAAATTGATATTACGGATGATGGTATGGTTTCAGTATCAGCCGTTGGTAAGGATAAATTGGAAGCTGCGGTTGCTAGGGTAAAAGAAATTGCTGTTGACCCTGAATTAGGTGATGTTTTTGAAGGTACGGTGGTCAAGATTTTGGAAGCTGGAGCTTTTGTAAATTACTCTGGTAGTAGAGATGGATTTGTACACATTAGTGAAATTTCACATGAAAGAGTTGAGTCTGTTGCCAGTGTTCTTAAAGAAGGGCAAAAGGTTAAGGTAAAACTTATTGGTTTTGATCGTGGCAAAGCCAAATTAACGATAAAAAATGTAGATGGCAACAAATCTACACCAACTAAAAAAGAAGAATCTCCTGTCAAGGCTGAGGTTGAAGATTCTAAGGAGGGTAGTTCAGATCCTGTTGTTAAAAATGAAAAGAGAGAAGTAGCTAAAAAATGGAAAAATAAACCAGCAGCTGCTGCTGGTGATCAGAATGTAACTGAAAGAAAATATTTTAGCTAAATACTAGTAAAAGAAAAATACTTTGAGTTAGGTGGTAATTATTTTTAGCATTGGTCGTTTCTACTCTATTTGCCCTTCTAATAAAGGGCTAAAATCCAGTAATAAGCCTAGATCCCCTCTTCCGAGGGGATGACTTCTTGCGGTTAGCACTTAATTTGATAGTATTGACTCTTCCTTTGTATTTATGATAGAAACCTAAGGTCTACATAATCTGCATAAATAAGGTTCATGAGTTTAGGGTAACGGAGTAATACCAAGCTGTTTAATCAACAATATACATTCAAATGTTATTATTTATTACTGTTTTGACTATCTGTATTATTTCCAGATCAGAGGCAGATTTTTTTATTCCCTGTATTCCTGCATTACAAAAATACTTTGCTCTATCACCATTTGAGGTGCAACTTTCACTAAGTTTAAATTTTATTGGTTATTGTATTGGTGGTTTAATAGCTGGGTTTTTAGGTGATAAATTTAATTATCGAGTGATAATTATTAACAGTTTAACAATATTTGCTCTCGCTACTTTACTTTGTGCGTTTTCTAGTAATTATAACTTTGTGTTAGTTGGTAGATTTATTCAAGGACTTAGTATTGCTGGCCCTACTATTCTTAGTTATGTGATTTTAATTGAAACCAATAAATTCCAAGATCAATTAACAAGGCTTGGATTTATTAATGGTTCTATTACTTTAATCATGACCATGGTTCCAACTATTGGTAGTTATCTTGGATTGTACGCTAATTGGCGTTTTAATTTTTTGGCTGTGTTTTGTTTATCTTTATTAGCTTTGGCTTTGAGTTATAAATCTCTGGAAAGCAACAACAGGGAAACTGATAAAATAAATATTTTTTTGCCGTTTAAAGAATATTTTATGTTAATCCAGTCTCGTAAATTAATAGTCTTTACTGGTGCTTTATGTTTTATAATAGCGCCTTATTGGGTGTTTATTAGTATGTCGCCTATTTATTATGTTAATGACATGGGAGTGCCTCTTATCGAATATATGTGGTATAAAAATATATTGGCTATTATATTTGGCGTTATAAGTTTAATGAATGGTTTTTTAGTTATTAAATTTGGTTGTAAAAATTGTTTCTTTTTTAGTATTGGGATGTGTTTTATTAGTATAATTTGTCAGTTTATAATAGTGTTAATGGGTATAGATGAGCCACGCATTATTACTGCTGCTATGGCTATTTTAACTATTGGAACAGCATTTTTGATTAATTTTTTGTATGCTAATGCTTTAACAACTATAAAAAATCATATGGGTAAAGTGTCGGTAGTAATTCATTCTGTTAGATTAATATTTACCTCTATTTCGCTCAGCTTAGTGAGTAAGCTGTATGATGGCAATTTCTTTTTTATTGGTACTACCTTAATTACAATGATGTTAACAGGATTATTAATAACATTATATCTATATTCAAGAGATAATCTTAAAGGGATTTCTATTTAATTTGAAACTTGACATTAATAATAAATATTTTGAAATATTTATTATTAATGTCAAGTTGACAGCTCTTGATTGATGGTTTAGCTTCTGGCTTATCAAACTGAAGTTTAGAGAGTTTTCATGTCGAGAATCACAAATTTATGGTCAAGTATTAGGCATAGTAAGATAAGATATGTAGTTTGGCCTATAAGATCGAATGAACTCAGTAAATTTTTGCCCATGGCATTGCTGATGTTTTTTATTTTACTGAATCAAAATTTGGTAAGAAGTGTAAAAGACAGTTTTGTTGTGACAATGATTGGTACAGAGATTCTCAGTTTCATTAAACTATGGGGAGAAATGCCAATGGGTATATTGTTCGTGATATTATATTCGCGCATGTGCAATGTAATGACCACCGAACAAATTTTTCGTATTATAGTTACCTGTTTTTTACTTTTTTTTGCTGTGTTTGCTTACGTTATTTTTCCTAATACGGATTTTTTTCATCCAGATCCTGAGCGTATAAAAACTTACATTAACATTTTTCCGCATTTTAAATGGTTCATTATTATGTGGGGAAAATGGAGTTATGTTTTATTTTATATCATGGGCGAACTATGGCCAGTAATAGTTTTTTCATTATTCTTCTGGCAATTGGCTAATAAAATAACTAAAACCGAAGAAGCAACTAGGTACTATGTGTTTTTTGGTTTGTTTGGACAAACCAATTTATTAATTTCTGGTAGTATTATCATTTACTTTTCAAAAGGGCAGCATTTTTTACTACCTTTATTTACAGGGATTACTAATACGTCAGAAGTGATATTAAAATCAATGACAATATTAATGTTATTATCTGGTGTGATTTGTTTACTATTGCATAGATATGTCGAAGTAAAAAATATTGAAAATATTAAAGGAATAATTTTCAAAAACAGAAGGACAGATATATTAAAATTAGGACTACGCCAAAGTGCTAAAATGGTTTTTACTTCTAAATATCTAGCTATTATTTGTATTTTAATGATTTCTTTTAGTACCTCGGTTAATTTGATTGAGGGGCTGTGGTTCTCTAGGGTTAAGGCTTTATATCCTGAAGCTAAGGATTTTATGGCTTACCAAGGCAATGTATTATTTTGGACGGGAATTTGTACGTTAATTTTTGCTTTTGTAGGCAACACAATAGTCAGAACTTTTGGCTGGTTTTGGGGGGCTGCATTAACCCCACTTATAACTTTGATTGCTGGTGGTATGTTCTTTGGGTTTGTAATAGTAGAAGAGCACTTAAATGAAATATTTATTAATTTTCTACATTTATCACCTTTGGTGATTATTGTATTTATTGGTGGATTACAGAATGTACTTGGCAAAGGTGTAAAATATTCTTTATTCGATGCTACTAAGGAAATGGTATATATACCCCTTGATAAAGAGATGAAAACCAAGGGGAAAGCTGCGGTTGATGTTTTGGGAGCAAAGCTTGGTAAATCTATCGGTGCTTCGGTACAATTTATTACTTTTTCTATTTTTCCAACTGCTCATCACGAAGATATAGCAGGGTTTTTAATGGCTGTGTTCGTTATTGTTTGCTTGGTATGGGTCTATGGTGTCGTGTTGTTAAATAGAGATTACAAAAAAGTTCTAAAAGCATCATCTGGATAAAAACTCTAAGTTTATAACTAGGATATTGTAAGAATCTGCGTTTTATCTGTGGTACTATAGTTATTGAATTGATTCCAATTAATCAAAAATAAAGAGGGAAGAATGTCAAAAATTACTCCGATTACAGTTGCATATGGCGATGGGATAGGTCCTGAGATTATGCAAGCTGTGTTGCATATATTAATGAAAGCAGAAGCAAATATTCGTGTTGAAGTGGTTGAAGTAGGAGAAAAACTATATAAGAAAAATTACACTTCAGGAATTGCTCCAGACACTTGGGAATCAATTGAGAGAACGAGAATTTTACTGAAAGCACCAATTACTACTCCACAAGGCGGTGGTTACAAGAGTTTAAATGTAACTATGAGAAAAACACTTGGTTTATATGCAAATGTACGTCCTTCCATCTCTTATCATCCATTTGTAAACACTTTGCATCCAGATCTTGATCTTGTGATAGTACGAGAAAATGAAGAGGATTTATATGCAGGTATTGAATACAGGCATACCCATAATATGAGAGAATCAGTAAAATTAATTAGCAGAACTGGTTGTGAAAAGATAGTTAGATATGCTTTTGAATATGCGATAAAAAACAGCCGAAAGAAAGTTACTTGTTTTAGCAAAGATAATATTATGAAATTTTCTGATGGCATATTTCATCAAGTTTTCAATGAAATAGCCAAAGAATATCCTACTATTGCTAATGAGCATTATATAGTTGATATAGGAACTGCAAGGCTTGCTACAAAGCCAGAAATTTTTGATGTTATTGTAACTTCCAATCTATTTGGAGACATTATTTCTGATGTAACAGCTGAAATTTCAGGTTCGGTAGGTTTAGCAGGATCTGCGAATATAGGAAAGGATTTTGCACTGTTTGAGGCTATTCATGGATCAGCTCCTGATATAGCTGGTAAAAACATTGCTAATCCATCAGGTCTGCTAAATGGAGCCATTATGATGCTTGTTCATATTGGTCAGGGTGAGGTAGCGGCTGAAATCGAAAATGCTTGGAAAAAAACACTTGAGGATGGTATTCATACAGCTGATATTTATAATACAAAAATATCTAACAAAAAAGTGGGAACTAAAGAGTTTGCTGAGGAGGTGGTGAGTAGGTTGGGGCAAAAACCTTCGAATTTAAGAACAGCTAATTATAGTTCATCTAGTAACAAAGCAGGTAAAAACTTTACTTATGAAATAAATACGAGTGAGAAAAAATCACTGGTGGGAGTTGATATCTTTGTTGGTATGAACGTAAATTCAGCGCATGATATAGCTGATAAGGTAAATCCTATTGATGCAGGTCCTATGGTGCTTAGAACAATCTCTTCCAAAGGATTAAAGCTTTGGCCAAGAGACGATAGGTTTTTTATGAACTCCGATCATTGGTGTTGTAGATTCATGCCAGATTCGGGTGAGATATCACACCAAGATATTACTAATTTGCTTAGTAAGTTTGCTAGTGCTAAAATAGACTTCATCAAGGTTGAAAATTTATATAATTTTGATGGTAAGCCAGGTTATTCTTTAGCTCATGGAGAATAATTGAGAGATAAAAACGCAAGAATGCGGCGACACTAGTTTCCCCAGTTTCATTGAAAACTAACGATAGGGAGTATGGAAATTGGTGAGATACGTAAATCCAAACTAAAAGACTATAATAATTTTAAAATGGCAATATTTAGTTTAGTATTTTTAAAGGTTCTTTCTTCGCTCTTAAGTGTAGTGATTGGTTATTTGTCTGGTAGATTCTCGAATGTAGAGAAAGACAGCATAGCATCTTTATTGTTTTATTTTGTAGCGCCAATTGTATTTTTTGCTATTCCAACTAGTAGCAAACTTACTTTTAGTTCTTTGGGAATTACTGCTGTTACTTTTACAATCTGTACTTTTTTAGGTTTTTTTAGTTATTGGCTATATGGTAAAGTATGGCATGATAGCCATAGAAATATCTTAGCCCTTTCAGCTGGTACTGGTAATAGTGGTTATGTTGTATTACCTATTGCCACGACTATATTTAACGATAGTACCCTCAGTATTTATGCGCTTGGATTAATAGGGATTGCGATTTACGAGGCCTCTGTTGGTTGCTATTTTTGTGCAAGAAGTGTTAGTACCTTTAGAGAGAGTATGGTAAAGGTTATAAGATTACCATTGCTTAATTCATTCTTTTTGGGCTGCGGTCTTAGCTTGCTTGGATTTCAGTTGCCAAGTTTTTTTCATGAATTTGTCTCTAATATGAAAGGTGCTTACTCGATTCTTGGTATGGTGATGATTGGGCTTGCACTTTCAAATATTAAGAAATTTGAATTTGATATAAAATTTACAGCGGCAGCTTTTGCCAGTAAGTTTTTGTTTTATCCAATTGCTTTTAATGTGTTTATCCTTTTTGATAGATTTGTTTTAGGTTGGTACAATAATGAGTATTATAATGCTTTGCAACTTCTCTGCGTGGCGCCGCTTGCTACTAATACCATTGTTCTTGCTTCACTTTATAAAATTTATCCAGAAAAAGTAGCGAGTGCAGTTTTGCTTTCTTTGATCTTTGTTCTAATATATATGCCAGTTATGGCTTCAATCTTTTTACAGGATATTACTGTATCAATTTAAAGGGGGAATCACCAAATAAGTAATTAATACCATGTATCCGTTCAAGCCACCGGTTCCAAAAGGGCTTCTTGCCACTATGTAACCTAAGCTCCGCAACCTAGCTAATTAATAACAACGGTATCTTCACCAGATGTAATAAATTATGAGTTCGTTTTAGACCTTAAAGGAAATAATAACTTGAACTAAATTTAGATTATATTATTAATACAATTCAATGTAGGTTATTTTACTATCATTTTTTTGTTACACATAGGTTTTTTGAATATGAAAGAGAAAATCATTGCTATCGAAGATGCACTAGATCCTTTTAACTCAGTGCTAAAATTAAAAGCTAAAAATGTTAAATTCCCTTTGTCTGAAGAAGATCAAGAGACTATAAAAATGATGAAAGAGTTATCATTTTCGCTAGGTGGTGTTGGTCTTGCTGCTCAGCAAATTAATATAAATAAGAGTATTTCTATTATATATATCCCAGAAAGCGCCTCTTTGCTTAGAGATGATGCAGTAGAATATCCTATGCACGTAATAATTAATGCAGAATATGAACCGATTGAAAGCGAAGGAATGTATAGCGATTTTGAAGGGTGCTATTCGGTAAGAAGTGTTTATGGAAAGGTTCGGAGATATAATGCTATAAAAGTAACTTATCAAAATGAAGAAGGAGAAAAAATATCAAAAATTGAGAGAGGGTTCTATGCAAGAGTTCTGCAGCACGAGATAGATCACTCCAATGGATTGCTAATTACAGATAGACTAACAGCCAATTGTATTCAAGGTACATTTGCAGAGATGCTAGATCTTAGAAGGGAATCCTTACCTGAAGAAAAAAAAGTTTTGTTTGATCAGTTAATCAAGCAAAAAGGCATGATAAACGAGATAAAAAGAGAGAATATATGAATAATTTTACTGACTTCTCAGTTATTGGGAGCGGAAGCTGGGGCAGCGCAATTGCTTGCCATTTAGCAAGAATTCATACATCGGTTAAAATATATTCTGATTCGCAAGAGGTGGCAGAAGAGATAAACAATAAAAAGCTTAATACCAAGTATCTTGGATCTATTTCTTTACCAAGTAACTTGGTTGCAACAGATAAAATTGAAGAAATCGTAGATTCAGAAATAATATTCATTGTAGTTCCTTCTTCTGCGTTCGGGATCTTACTAGAACAACTAAAACAGTATGATATACCATCAACCACTATTTTTGTAATAGCCACTAAGGGCATTTCTTCTGACCCAGTAGAACTTCTTTCTGAAAAATTTAAAAAGGAATTTTCTAACCCTTTTGCTTTTTTTTCTGGGCCAAATTTTGCTAAGGAAGTAGCTTTAGGAAAATTTACGAGTGCAACTATCTCTTCTGAAGATCTGATTCTTGCAAATAATTTAGCAAAGAAGTTATCAACGCCGTATTTTGAAATTTCTACTACAAATGATATTATCACTATACAGATAGCATCTATAGTGAAGAATATAGTTGCTATAAAAAGTGGTATTTTAGAAGCAAGTGAGGCTGGAGACAATGCAAAAGCATGGCTTGTTACTAAAGCTTTGCAAGAAATATTACAAATTTCTAAAGCCCTAGGAGGAAGGCAAGAAACCCTGCTAGAACCAGCAGTAGTTGGGGATTTAATTTTAACAAGCTATTCTCAAACTTCACGAAATACTAAATTTGGTTTTGAGCTATATCAAAATCATTATTCTAGAGATTTTATTTCTTCGTATCCGATATTAGTAGAAGGGGTAGAGGCAGCAAAGTTAATAAAGTCTTTGACTTTAAAATGTAATATCAAATTATCTGATCTACCAATAATTAACTCAGTGGTGGAAGTGCTGCAAAGCGCTAAATGATAATTTCCGTTATAGCTTTATTAGATGAATTAGCATATGTTAATTCATCTAATTTCGCTATATATTATTTTATGAATGAAATCGTAACATAAAAAACGCTAATTACAAAGAATGTTAATAAATCAATAAATTAATATTATTTTAGAAAAGTATATTTAAGGTATAATGAGTTATCTAAAAAATAATTTATATTTTTTAATTTAGTTAAGCTGATTACATATGTCCAAAAAACCCCTTTCGCCACAACTTGTCAAAGAAGCTGCATTAATGGTAGAAATAACAACTCCATTCATTAGTAAAATGATAAAAAACAAGAAATTGTCCGTAGAAAAAGTAGAAGTACTTAACTTGCAAATTGCTGCAAAAAATGGCTTTTGCTCAGTGATGGAAATCTTACTTACTACTGGAGAAGCAAATGTTAATGCTTTTGATTCAATTAGAGGTAATACGGCGCTACATTTCGCAGTTTATTTTAGACAATTAAAAATGGTAGAATTATTGGTTGTTAAATTTGGAGCTAAGATTATAAAAAATGAAGATAACCTAACGCCGGTTGATTTAGCTAAAGATAGAGCGCCAGAAATTTACGAATATCTGATCAATCTAAAGAAAGATGAGCATAAAGATATGGAGATAGGAGGAGATCAATTAGATGGAGATGGGTTCTAAGAGAAATCGAAAAGAGTGAACGATTACCCCGTCATGGCGAGCGAAGCGCGGCCATCTAGCTTTAAAGTCACGAAAGCGTCGATTACTTCGCATTTGCTCGTGATGACGACAAAGTGATTAGCTTACAGCAATTGACGACAAGGGCCAGTAATTAGCCATTTTTAAACCAGTGATCACTCAAAAAGATTCACAGATGTGATAGAATCAGTAATAATGCTTGTCTACATGCCAATTTGCGTATTTCCTCTCTGTTACCCAAAAAATAATAGCTATTAGATGCAAGTATTTTATCTGCGTATATACCAAAACATACTGTACCAATAGGTTTGTGTTCTGAACCACCATCAGGTCCTGCGATACCAGTTACTGAAACTATAATATTAGAATTAACAATAGTGCTAAGTCCCATTGCCATAGATTGTGCCGTTTCTTCTGAAACAGCTCCAAAAAGATTTAAAATATGTTCAGGGACTTTTAAGATATTGATTTTTGCTTGATTTGAGTAACTTATTATTCCAGTATCAAAATAATGTGAAGCCCCAGCTATAGCAGTAAGATAGGCGGATAGTAGACCACCAGTACACGATTCAGCGACTGAAATAGTATATTTTTTTTCTGAAGATTTAGTTTTAATTTTTTCTACTAGCTCTATTAGAGTTGGATCTAAAATCATATAGTCTTTTATGTTGAATTAGCAACGTTGTTGCTCGTCGCTCACCTAATATTCTTAGGCTTCGGCTGCTCGCGCCCTAGTATCTAATCCAACCTAAAAGACTATTATAGTATACACTACTTAACGTTAGGTGCGTTGTTATAACTTGCTCTCTTCTATACTTAAGAATTTAGGTTGAAAAACTTTGTACTAAGCTTCCAGACAATAAGTACCAGCCATCTATTAATACAAAAAATATTATTTTAAAAGGTAGGGCAACCATCACTGGTGGCATCATCATCATCCCCATTGCCATCAAGATTGATGCAACAACTATGTCAATTATTAGGAATGGTAAGAAAATTAAAAATCCTATTTCAAAGCCCCTTTTTAACTCGCTAATCATAAAAGCTGGTATTACTACCCTTAGTGGAAGTTCGATTAAATCTTTTGGGGCGTCAATTTTTGCAATGGAAGTGAATAAATCAAGGTCTTTTGAACCAGTATTAGCTAGCATAAATTTTTTGAATGGATGAATTATCAATGGAAAAGCTTCTTCTTCTGTTAGTGTTTCTTCTAGCATTGGTTTCAAACCATTGTAATATGATTCTTCTAGGGATGGAGACATAATAAAAAAAGTGAGAAAAAGTGCCAAGCTAATTAATACTTGATTTGGTGGGGTTTGCTGTAGGCCAAGAGCTGTTCTTACTATTGAGAGAACAATAGTAATTCTAACAAAAGAAGTTACCATAATTAAAATAGATGGAGCCAGTCCAAGTATAGTGATTAATAAGAAAATTTGCATTAATCTACTTGTCATCGAACTACTACTAAGAATGTGTTCCAGTTCAGTAGAAAAGGAATCAGCCGCAAATGCGGTAATAGGTGTAGCGATTGTGCCTAAAATTAATAGTAGTAAAGAAATAATATTAATCCTGTTCAAAAACTTCAGTTGTTTAATGATTTTAAAAAAAGGCATAATTAACTTATTCATGGTTTTCTTGCTGTTTTATAGTGTGTTTATATTTATCTATTAAAAAAGAATTATTTTTTCCAACTCCTATTATATAATTATTACCTATCGTATCAGTAACATTCACAAGTTTCATAGTATCATCAATATAAACTATATTTTCAATTTTTAAACCATTTCCTTTTATATTGGAGTGAGTAGAATGTCCAAGTTTAGTATATTTTTGAATGAATTTTAATAAAACATACAAGATACTAAATACAACTCCTAAAGAAAATAAGGTTTTAAGTATTATTGTAATTTCCATAATTATGTATTACTTATTATTCTTAATGTGGGAGTTTTTAAGATAACGGTTCAATTGAACCTGGGTCTTTAATAATTTACTGCTTTGATCTTTTAATTCTTGCTTTTTATTATCAAACAACTTACGAAATAATATTAACCTTGATTGTATTTTGGTTAGCTCATCTTGGTTCATTTTTTGTTCTTTAATTCTATCAAATATTTTTTGAAGATAAGTGACTAAAGAGTCGTCTTCAGAATTAGTTTTAAATTTTTTTTCAAAAAAATCTAGTTCATCTAAGATTCTTTTTAATTCTAGGTTTGGACTCATAAATTTTTTAGTTTATTTAATTTTTTTTGGTTGTTTTGCTCGTAAATGTAAGTAAAAATTTTAGCAACTACTGAATAAACTTCAATGGGAATAGATTCATCAATTTCTAGAAGTGATAAAATTTCTACTAAATCAGCATCCCTATGCATTGGAACATTATTATCACGAGCTATTTCAATAATTTTTTCAGCAATGACACCTTTTCCAGAAGCTAGTACTTTTGGCGCATCATCTTTTTTTTTGTCATAGCTTAGTGCTACTGCTTTTTGATTTTTTTTGAAATTGCTGTAATTATACATATTTAAAGATTATAAAAAAAAATATCACAATGAACTACTTAT
This sequence comes from Rickettsia sp., assembly GCA_020048975.1. Taxonomy (GTDB): domain Bacteria; phylum Pseudomonadota; class Alphaproteobacteria; order Rickettsiales; family Rickettsiaceae; genus Megaera. The sequence continues at coordinate 15,236 of JAIFLQ010000028.1, forward strand.
ATAAAATTGCTGAATTCTTTGCGACTGTTTGTTACATAGGTAAAATAAAAGTGGCACCAGGTACGTTTGGATCTCTTGTTGCTTTCCCTCTGTGCTACATTATAATGGATTTTACCTTAAAAAACCAACTTGTTTTTCAAATTTCAGGATTTAATGAGAGTGAGCAGCATTTTTTGAGTCTCTTTTATATCGAAATCCTCGCAACTCTACTAGTATTTGCTATTGGAACTTACTTTACTAGCATATATATAAAAAACATGAAAGAGCAAGATCCAAGAGAGGTGGTTATCGATGAGGTGGCGGGGCAAATGCTGACGGTAATTTTAAGTTCTTTCTCAGTTATTTTTCTGTATTCTTCTTCTTTGCCACAAAAAATCGGTGAAATGTACACTGATTTTATTTTTTTATTCTTGCTACCATTCGTTTTATTTAGAATATTTGATATATTCAAACCTTGGCCAATAAATTGGTTTGATAGAAATATTAAGGGTGCTTTTGGTGTAATGATTGATGATATAGTGGCAGCTTTTTTTGCTGTTGTAAGCCAGTATGTAGTAGTTTTCTTTATTATGGGATTTTTTCCTTTGGTTACTTAGAATTTTTTTAATAAAAATTTTGGACAAACTCGAATTTATCATGTAATTAAAATGTGTATTAATTAATCTAAAAACCATTATGCCAAAAACTAAAATTTCAAAATTTAAAAAAGACCTAAAACAGGTTCAAGATCATTATCTAGATTATCCTTATCCAATGCGTAATCCTGATGATGATAAGAAAACCATTATACGAATCCAAGGTGATTTCTTGAGTGAAATAAATCATCATCTTTATAATGGAAAGCAGAATTTTAGAGAAGGATACAGAGTTCTTATAGCTGGTGGTGGCACTGGTGATGCAGCGGTTTGGATAGGAAAGCAATTAATGGAATATCCCAAGTCTGAGGTTGTATATATAGATTTTAGCAAAATTAGCATGGATATTGCGCAAAAAAGAGCTGCTAATCATGGTATTACCAATATTACATGGATAGAAGATAGTATACTTAATATACCAGATTTAAAGTTAGGAAAGTTTGATTTTTTTAACTGCAGCGGAGTGCTTCATCATCTTGAGAATCCTGACCTTGGTCTTAAAATCCTTTCTGATGCTTTAAAAGAAGATGGTGGTGGGCATATAATGGTTTACGGCCAATATGGTAGAACAGGTGTTTACCAAGTGCAAGAATTATTGCGTAGAACTGGCAAGGGAATAGAGAATCGCCAAGAAGAAGTAGCAAGTGCTTGGGATATAATGAATAGTTTACCTTCAACAAATTGGTATAGCAGGGGAGCGGAATTAGTTAATGATCATAAAAATTTTGGTGATATTGGACTTTATGATCTGTTTCTTCATAAACAAGATAGGGCATATACTATTCCTCAGCTTTATGAATTTGTTGAGAATGCAGGTCTAAATATGAGCGGTTTTACTAGTCCTTATGATAGAGCAACCTTGAATATAGAAAGTTATTTTAAAGATTCAGCAACGAAAGAAAGAATTAAAAAATTACCTTTAAGAGAGCAGCAAGCTATATGTGAGCTTATGTCTGGAAGTATTGTCAAACATGATTTTTACGTCTCTAAGAAAAAGGATTCTATAGCTGATTTTAGCGATTTAGAAAATGTTCCTTTTGCTTTTAATCCACCAAATATATGCCAAAATATAATTGGTACTATTGAAGAAAATGGTGATAGTATAATGAATAAATATGTTGATTATAAATTTACAGATCAATTAAAAAGAGAGCTTAATATAAAACTAGCTATTCTTCCTAACACAAAAT
>JAIFLQ010000041.1 GCA_020048975.1 Rickettsia sp.
TTTCCCGTCATCACGAGCGAATGCGAAGTGATCCACACTTTCGTGGCTTTAAAGCTAGATTGCCACGCTTCGCTCGCAATGACTGGTTTTTCATCTTCTAATAATAGATGGCGTCGCTAGCCCTCCTCGCCCATGACGCATTGTTATTTTTCAATACTATTTTTCACTATAAATAATCTTTAATTGTTTGATAGTTCTCGGAGTAGAATCTATTATTTCTATAGTTACTTCTTCTGTTATAGTAATTACATCTCCTTTTTCTGGAACGGTTCCAACTTTTGCAAGGACAAGTCCTCCTATAGTGTCAAACTCATCATCTTCTTCTCTTAACTTAACATTAAGAAGTTTTTCAAGCTCTTCTACTTCCATTCTGGCATTAGCGACAATCAACCCAGGTTTTAGAATTTTAAAAGTATCTAAGTCTAGGTTTGCATCATGTTCGTCGTCAATTTTCCCAACTATTGACTCAATAACATCTTCAATAGTTACTATACCATCTGTTCCACCGTATTCATCAACTACAATAGCAATATGGGTACGATTAATCTGCATTTGTTTTAGGAGCTCAATTAGAGTCATTGAATGAGGTGATACTATATGCTGTCTCATTAACTTTTTTAGACTGTATTTCTTTGATTTTGCTATGATCTCAAATAAATCTTTAATATGTAAAAAACCAATAACATTATCCAGATTCTCTTTGTAAACTAACGTTCTAGTGTGACCATATTTGATAATTGTCTTACTTAAGTCTTCAAGAGAAATATCATAACTTACGGAAATTATATCTGATCTTGGTATCATTACATCTTCAACTGTTTTTTCAGCAAAGCTCTCGAAATTCTTTGTAATGAAATCCTGCTGAATATAACTAGCGTTGTTACTTTCTTTTTGATTAGTATAATTGGTTTCTTTTTGTGACAAACTGCTTGATAGAGTAAATAATTTGCTAAAAAACTTTTTAATACGAAATTTTAATAAATTAGTTGTTTCGGGAGGTTCTTCTATATCTGATTGTTCTGGCATAAATTTATGGGTACCTTTTTGTTTTATTTATAAATATGGTGATTGAATAGATAATCGTTGTAAAATTCTGACCTCGATATTTTGCATTATTTTGGTTTCTTCATCATCCTTATGATCATAACCAATTAAGTGTAATATTGAATGCAAAAGCAAATGTTTAAAGTGGTGTAAGAAGTGTATTTTCTTTTCTTCTGCTTCTTTTGAAATTGTTTCAAAAGCGAATGCTATATCACCTAAATACATATAATCTAAGTTTGGTTCAAATTCAAGTATTTGTCTAAAATCTATATCTACATCTGGAAAGGATAAAACATTTGTTGCACTATTTTTGTTTCTGAACTCTTGATTTAATTTTTTTATTCGGCTGTTGTTGGTCAGTAATATTGATAATTCTAAATTTTTGACTTCACTAAGATTTTTGTAACTTTTTATGATCTCCTTAAGGATTTGTTTAAACAATTTAGGATTTATTTCACTATATAAATCCCACTCAGTATTATCCTGGGCAATTTCTATAGTAAATTTCATAAAATAATGCTAATTTGTTTTTAAAGAGATTCTACACATGATACATGTAATTTTATGAAAAATAAATATTATAATTTTAATTAGTAATAATGTCTGAAGGAGAAGAACAAGATCAATCGTCAAAAACCGAAGAACCATCGCAGAAAAAGCTTGATGAGGCGGTTGAGAAGGGGCAGGTTGTTAATTCTAAAGAAGTGACAACTTTCATAATGCTTTTATTAATGACTATAACGGCTATTTGGGTGATTCCGTATACTATGAGTATTATCGGTGGAAAGTTAAGGTTTTTTGTTGAATACTCTGGTAAGCTGCCCCTTGATCAAGGAAGTCTGTCAATTTTACTTGTTGACATTATGAAAAAGACTTTGCTCTATATAAGCCCAATATTCTTTGTAACAATTATTAGTGCTTTTGCTTCATCGTATATTCAACACGGTGAATTTATTTTTACATCAGAACAAATTCAACCAAAATTATCAAAAATATCTATCGCAAAGGGTTTTTCTAGAATCTTTTCAGTGAAGAACTTTGTTGAATTTTTAAAAGGAATTTTTAAAATTAGTTTAGTGGGAGCATTTGTATATTTGGTAATTCTGGCAGACGTTAAAGAAATGAGTCAATATCAGGAATTATCTATTGCTGGCATTCTAGATCAGTTAAAAACAATGATTTTTGATATATTGATATTGGTTACTATTATTATGGCAGTAATTGCATCTATCGATTTTGCCTATCAAAAATATGAACATCATAATCAGCTAAAGATGACGAAACAAGAGGTTAAAGATGAATATAAACAAACAGAAGGTAATCCAGAGGTTAAACAGAAAATTAGAGCTTTGCGGCGTGAGCAATCTCAACGTCGTATCAAGCAGACTGTTCCAAATGCAACTGTGGTAATTACTAATCCAGAGCATTATGCTGTAGCTTTAAAATATGAAATAAACGATCTTAATGCTCCAGTTTGCGTTGCCAAGGGACTTGATCTAATAGCGCAAAAGATCAAAGAAATTGCTAAGGAAAACAAAGTTCCAATAGTTGAGAGTCCTCCTCTTGCAAGGGCTTTGTATAAAGATGTTAAAATTGATGAAGAAATACCTGTAGAACATTTTGAAGCAGTGGCAAAGATTATTTCATACGTTATGTCACTTGAAAAACAAGAAAAAGAAAAGAGAAAAATGAAATGATAAAAATAGCGCCTTCAATATTATCCGCTGATTTTGCAAACTTGGAATCTAGTCTTAAAAAGCTTGAAGAAGCTGGTGCTGATTTAATCCATATTGATGTTATGGATGGAGCATTTGTGCCAAACCTAACATTTGGAGCGCCTTTCATTGAGAAAATTAGAAGTCTTACAAAGCTACCATTTGATGTTCATCTTATGATAAACAATCCAGAATATTCTCTGATGCAATATATAAAAGCTGGTGCTGATTATCTTACCATACATCCTGAAACGACAATTCATCTAGATAGAACTATTAATTTAATCAAAGATTCTGGTATCAAAGCAGGGGTGGCGCTATTACCAACTAGTAGCCCTGACGTGTTGGAGTATATTTTAGATAAAGTTGATTTGATTTTAATAATGACTGTTAATCCTGGTTTTGGTGGACAGAAATTCATGCCAAATCAACTAGCTAAAGTTAAAAAAATTGTTAACATAGTAGGTGATAGAAATATTATCATCTCAGTAGATGGTGGTATTAATAAAGAAACAGCAAAATTATGCAAAGATCAGGGGGCTGATTTACTGGTATCTGGTCATTATATTTTTGACGGTGACTATAAAGAAAATATTAACAATCTAAAGGGAATAAAATAGTTGTATCTGCTAAAGGGATTAGTTTAAAAACCGTCACCGAAACTATGAATCTGTACAATCACGAGCGAATGCGAAGGGATCCACACTTTCATGGCTTTAAAGCTAGATTGCCACGCTTCGCTCGCAATGACTGGGTTTTCGTCATCACGAGCGAATGCGAAGTGATCCAGGCTTATTGCTGGATTCCTGCCTGCTCGGGAATGACAAGGAGACGCGTTAATGACAATGTTAAAAACTAGAAGATAAGTTTAGGCAATCAAGCAGAATCTTTTTCGAAGGCTTTCTAACCCATTGTCTACTAGTCCATCTGATATAATTTTTAGTCTTTTTTCATCTTTAATTTGTGTTTTTGTATCATTATCAGTAGCAACTATTTCGCCTTTTTTTAAACTATCTAGAGTTTTTTGCTTAATTTGTTCAATTGTATGCTTACCATCAAGATATTTTAATATGTGGATCTGATCGGCGACAGAAGTAACACGATTAAGAGAATCTGTTATAATGGGTATATTATTTAAAGCAACTTGTTGTATTTGCAACTGTGCAAGCTTGCTTATTTTTGGTTTTTCAGAAATTACAGAAATACTATTTGGTTTATCAACAATAAATTTTATGTATCCTCTAAACATTAGATTAGCTAAATTTTTAGAAATACAGTTCTCGATTTCTAAATCTGTAACCAGTGGCACAAGTTTCTTGGCCTGAATAGCAAGCTCGTCAAGCGAAAGAGGATTACCCTGGTTTTTTAAAAATGTCATAAGAATGGCTTTCGTTGCAGGGTCTTCAGTTTGTATGAATTTCTCCCCTACGTCTTCTAGTAAATAGAAAGTAACCAAACTATTATCTGTTAGATTAAATGCAATTTCAGAATCTTTTAAAGTTAAATTACAAAAATAATAAAACTTACGAAGAATATCATTATTAATATTACGAGAAAGCGAAGTTCCTTGGTGACATAATAATGTATTTCTAAATGCGATATTTCGAATGAAATCCATATATTGTTCTAATTTTATAGTATCTGTTATTGTACCAAGCAAATCAGATGCTTTTTTTGGTAAGCTTCCAACATACATTTTTTGTATATCAGTATCTCCAACATACTCAAAGCCACAAGAACGTGCTTTATCAACAAATTCATGTAAGTAGTATGGTTGATTTATCTCGCTAAGATATTCCCAACATAAAACATAATTTTCATTATTAGGAATGTTTTCTGCTGCTTCTCGAACAAGATCAGCATAAGGAGTTTTTTGTCCTTCAAGTGATTCATGTAAGAAATTAAGAGCAAGTCTTGCTTGTTGAATTTTGTCATTAATATTTGTAAAGCCAGAAGTGTGGAACATCATTAATTCCCGAATAGAACTTATCATGTTAAATCCAGGCAATGTGTTGTAGTTAATAAAGACAATACCATTTTTATTAAGAAGTTTTTTACTAACTTCGAGAATACTATCTCTAACAAAATCTGGTACCCAAGAAAAAACACAATGACAAATTATATAATCAAATTTACCATATGATTCATCAATGTCGGTAATTGACATAGCTTCTAGTTTTATATTTTCAAGCTTTAATTGCTCTATGGCTTTTTGGCCACGCTCAATTTTTGCTTTAGAAAGATCAACCCCGAGAGTGAAAGATTTTGGATGAGTCTCGGCAAAACGGAACAAATTATAACCCTCTGAAGAACCGATTTCTAGAATCCTTGCTGTTTTTAATGGAGCAGGGTTCATGCCAAACAAAGTGCCTATAGTTCTAAGAGTTTCTGGGCTACAATAATTAAACGAATAGCACCTATAAGGTATTTCGTCATACTTTTGATGATTTTCTTTAGTTTTGTTCATATATATAACTATGTTTTGGGTACGGTGTATATTATATATAAGAAAAATTTATATTTTGCAATGACATAGTAAATGCCAAAACTATCTACAAAAAAATAGTTGCAATAAACTATTTGTATCTATATAAAGAATCTTACAGACCGTGTACTTACAAGATTTTATAATAAATAAAAGCGCAATAAGTATTATTTTATGGCCCCTTCGTCTAGCGGTTAGGACGTTACCCTTTCACGGTGAAAACACGGGTTCGATTCCCGTAGGGGTCACCACTCATATCTTAAAAATGCTGAAAAGCAGTTGCAAATATTTCCTAAATTTACTTTATGATGCTAATGAAAAAACTGATATTTTTGTAGATAAAACAAATAATATTAGCTATGCTTTGGCAGAACGTATAAAAAATATTTTTTTAATCTAGGTAAGATTTTATGGGTATTAGTGTTAGTCAGCTACTAGTTATTTTGCTAATAATCTTGGTGTTATTTGGTGCTGGAAAATTGCCTCAAGTAATGTCTGATTTGGGTAGAGGTCTTAAGTCTTTTAAAGATGGGATGAAAGATATTAAAGATGAAAACAACGACAAATAAATAGATATTTAATCAAATTAAAGTTAAGTTGAAGTATATGAAGAACAAAAATTTTGTTTTAACCTTTTTGTGTGTAATGGTATTGTTTCTTACTTCTTGTAAGAGCAAATTAAAAGATGAAGAAATTGTTCCACCAGAGCAAAGTTATAATGCTGGCATAGTACAAGTTGAAAAAGGTGAATATAAGAAAGCAGCTGAGCATTTTGAGAAAGTCTTTTTTCAGCATCCTGGCAATGAAATAACTCCACAAGCAGAGTTAATGCAAGCATATTCTCTTTATCTTGCTGGGGAATATGACGATGTTGTTGATGTTCTTGATATATTCATTAAATTACATCCAAGACATGAAGATATAGCCTACGCTTATTATCTAAAAGCTCTTGCCAATTACGTTCAAGTTTCTAGTGTTTTACTAGACCAATCTAGAACTAGATATGCAAAAGAAGATTTTGAAGAGTTAATAAATCGTTTTCCTGGTACAAAATATGCGCTAGATGCGGCACTTAAGATAGATTTAGTCAACGACCATTTAGCAGGAAAAGAAATGTTGGTTGGGAGGTATTATTTGAAGAAAAAAAATCCAGTAGCAGCAGTAAAAAGATTCCAAACTATTATTGATAAATACGATACTACTTCGCATGCAGAAGAAGCGTTATATAGATTAGTTGAGACAAATATAATGCTTGGTCTTAAAGATGAAGCAGAAAAATATGCCGTTGTACTTGAGCATAATTATCCACAAGGTAGCTGGATTCAGGGTGCGCGTAATTTACTAAAATAATGTGATTTCATGCTTCAAAATCTATCAATTCAAGATTTTATATTAATTGAGAAGTTGGATTTAGATTTTGAAGATGGTTTTTGTGTTATTACCGGTGAAACAGGTGCTGGTAAATCAATATTACTTGATGCAATCTTATTTGCTATGGGTGATAAATCTAATGGGCAAATAGTTCGCTGCGGACAGGAAAAGGCTATTGTTACTCTTACATTTTCTGTTATCGATAAAATTATCCTATTTTTGTCAGAATATGATATTAAGCTTAATCTTGATGAAGATCTAATAATCAAAAGGGTACAATATGCCAATGGTCGCAAAAAATTTTTTGTTAATGATAATATAGTTACCCAGAAAATAGTTTCAGACTTATTTGATTATCTTTTAGAAATTCATGGCCAACATAATCATACATCTTTGTTAAATGCTTGCTCTCATTTGGAAATATTAGACCAATCTGCTAATAATATTCAGTTAAGAAATAGAGTTTTAGAGCTATATAAAGTTTGGCAAGCAATTTGTAATGAGGTTTTGGCAATTAATACTGAAAGAGAATCTATTATAAAAGAAATAGATTACCTATCTCACATCTGTCAAGAATTCAATGTTTTAGATATAAAAGATGATGAAGAAGAGAAGCTTACAGAAATAAAAAGACATCTGCAAATACGTGATAAAGAAGTTAATTTAGCACAGTCCGTTTTAAATGATCTTGATGCAAGCAAGATTGAGCAAATTATATCTAGAGCTCAAAGGAATATAAGTAAATCTGAAGATGTTAATCTTTATCATCAGATAAATATTCATCTTGAAGAAATATATAACAAAACCGAAGAGGTGAAATCAGCTTTAAGTCGTATCTTAGGTAGCTTTAATTTTTCTGAGTATTCATTATCAGAAATAGAAGATCGATTATATGCAATTAAATCAATAGCCAGAAAACATGGTTGCTCTGTAAGTGATTTAGGCTCATTTATGAAAAACAGTCAAGAAAAGCTCCAAAACCTTGAACTAAAGATAAAAAGTAGCGCAGATCTAAACGACAAAATGATTAAAGCTGAGCAAGAATATTTTGATCAAGCTAATTTATTGTCACAAAATAGAATAATATCTGCAAAAAAGCTTGAAGATAAAACAATGAGCGAGCTTTCAATGCTCGATATGAAAAAAGCGATATTTTCTGTTGATATCAAATCTGATAAAAAGATTGCTGGAAGCAAAGGCATAGATGAAGTAAGATTTCTTGCGTCAACTAATCCTGGCACGCCAAAAGCTCCAATTGATAAAATAGCATCTGGTGGTGAATTATCTAGGTTTATGCTGGGTTTTAGAGCTGCATTATTTGATAAAGAAGCAAAGCAGACAATTATTTTTGATGAGGTAGATGTAGGTATTAGTGGTAGTGTTGCTGATGTTGTAGGACAAAGGTTAAAGGTTCTAAGTGGAGTGGCGCAAGTAATAGTAATTACCCATCAACCCCAAGTGGCTGGTAAAGCTGAACAACATATTTTGGTGAAAAAAACTCAAACAAATACTAATACAACAATTGTTGCAGAGTATCTTGATTTTGAGGAAAGATCTCGCGAGCTTGCAAGAATGATATCTGGAAAAGAAATAACTATTAACTCAGTTGCTGCGGCAAAGGAATTAATGTAATTTAGTAAATTGATTTGAATATCTTTTACTAGAAGCAATAAAATCGGAGTTTTGGAAATTATTTTTAGTATATAATAATGGTTCGTCAGTATTATTATCTATTACATTTCCTCCAGCTGCTAATATCAGAGCATGACCAGCGGCTATATCCCACTCCATAGTTGGTCCAAATTTGGGATATACATCTACTGAACCTTCAGCCACCATGCAGAGTTTTATAGAGCTTGGTATGCTAATGACTTCTGAAAACTCGTGGTCTTGAATATATTGTTCAGTTTTTAAATTAAAATTTCTAGAGCTTACTACCGCAATGTAATCACAGTCAGTTTTTTGTTCTATTACAAGAGTTTTTCCATTTTTCTCTATACACAATTTTTTTTCATGGTTTGTAAAATATAATTTTTTTGAAGTAGGTTGATAAATTAGGCCAATTATTGGAATTTGATTATGAATTAGAGCAATATTGACAGTAAAGCTATCCATATTTTTTATGTAGCTTTTTGTACCATCAATAGGATCAACAAGCCATATCATTTCTTTATTGGAAACATCTTTCAATGGTTTTTCTTCGCATATAACAGGTATGTTTTTATCTAATGCTGTTAATTTAGAGTAGATAAAATTACTAACTGCTATATCAGCATTAGTAACTGGAGAATTATCTTTTTTCTGTTCGATTATCAATCCTTCATTTCTTAAGTCAATAGATATTTGACCAGCTTCAATTATTACTTCTTTTAGATTCGAGATAAATTTTTGATCCATTATCATGTCTCTTAATGATTGATATTCTTACTTCTAATCATAGCCTCAAATGTATTAGTAAGTAAATAAGCAATAGTCATCGGTCCTACTCCTCCAGGAACGGGTGTTATATAACTAACTTTATTCTTAACTGATTCAAAGTCAACATCCCCAACTAGTTTGTATTTATTTTCAAATTCAATTCTATTAATACCAACATCGATTACTATAGCATTTTCTCTGAAATATTCTGATGTTAAAAATAGTGGTTTTCCAATTGCTGCAATAACTATATCTGCGTTAGTAGTAATGTTAGCAAGGTTTTGAGTCATAGAATGGCATAAAGTGACAGTAGCATTTTCTCTATTTAACAATGCAGCCAGTGGTTTACCAACGATATTTGATCTACCAACTATGGCAATATTTTTACCGCTAATATCAATTTGTGTAAGTTTTATAAGTTCAAGACAACCTCTTGCCGTGCATGGAATGAAACCACCAGTATAGCCAGAATTTAAAATGCCGACATTCAGTGGGTGAAATCCATCAACATCTTTGTCTGGAGAAATAGCGTTTATTACTTTTTCTTTTGAAATTTGTTTAGGTAATGGTAATTGAACTATTATTCCTGAAATTGAGTTATCTAAATTCATGCGTAAAATTTCAGCAAGTAAGTTTTTCTCATTTATAGTTTCATCAAAATTTATACATTCGGTATCTATACCAATTTTTTTTGCAGCATTGACTTTATTTCTAACATAAATAGTGCTGGCAGGATCGGAACCAACCAGAATTATAGCTAGTTTTGCAGTTGAGTTATTTTCTTTTTTTTGATATTCGATATTTTTTTTTAGCTGATCTAATATTAGATTAGCATTATACTTTCCATCTATTAAGATAGCTTCTTTTGCCATTTAATTTTTTATTCCTTTTGTTGTTGAATATTCGAAATGCAGGGCTTTTCCATCAAAAACTCTGGTGTAAGCATGGTGCAGAGCTGATGCACTTTCAGCAAAGCTAGTTAATATTAGTTTTAGTTTTCCTTCATACTTAGCTACATCACCAACTGCGTAGATACCCTTTACATTAGTTTCGAAATAAGGATAATTTACTTCAATATGATGATTGCTTATATTAAGGCCAAAATCTAGAATTGGCCCTAAATTCTGAGCAAGACCAAAAAATGGTAATAAGATATCTGAGTTTAAGATTTTTTTGTTGCCATCTAAGTCGGCAATAATTACTTCTTCCAAAACACCATTTTCTCCTTTTAGTCCATCAAGTTGGTAATTAGTGATTAATTTGATTTTATTCAGATGTTCAAGTTCATGAATTTTTTGCACAGTAGCGGGCGCGGCTCTGAACTTATTTCTTCTATGAACAATAGAAACATTAGCTATTTCAGATAAAGATATTGCCCAATCAAGAGCAGAGTCTCCACCTCCTGCAATAACTACATTTTTACCAGCAAAAGACTCTCTATTGGTTATTAAGTAAAAAACTGATTTTCCTTCATATGACTCTATATTCTCAAGAGGTGGTCTGTTGGGACCAAATGCCCCAGCTCCAGCTGCAATAATCACAACTTTTGCTTGTAGCATGGTTCCCATAGAAGTTGTAAGATTAAATAAACCATCATGCTCTTCTAACCCGATTACCTGCTCAGACAAAAAATATTTTGGCGAAAATGGCGCTGCTTGCTCAAATAACTTATTTACTAGGTCTTGACCAAGTATTTGTGGATATGCAGGAATATCATAGATTGGTTTTTCTGGATAAAGAGCAGCACATTGACCACCTATGACTTCTAAAGCATCTACTATAGCTGATTTCATGCCAAGCATACCAGCCTGAAAAGCACTAAATAAGCCAGAAGGGCCTGCTCCAATTATTACAACATCAAACTGCATAATTACTTTATTTTATTTGTTTATTACAAGATATAAAATTAAAATAAGAATGCAAGCATATACGAATGGTATTAGCTGTTATTAGTGGAAATAACTCTATTTCTTTTACGCACTGCAGAAGTAGGGATATCAAGTGCTTCTCTATATTTAGCTACTGTTCTTCTTGCTATACTTATATTAAATTTAGCTAGTTGCTCTGTTATATCATCGTCAGAAAGGATTGCATCTGGGTCTTCGCTTAAAACGATCTGACGAATAATTTCCTTAGCTTTAGTGCTAGAAATATCATCGCCAACTGCTCTAGTACTAGATAAACTAGACGAGAAGAAGTATTTAAGCTCGTATATTCCGCTAGGAGTTGCAATATATTTGTTTGATGTAGAGCGACTGACTGTACTTTCGTTAAAACCAGTTATTACAGCTATTGTATTTAAGGTCATGGGTTTTAAAAACATCACTCCTCTAGTAAAAAAATCTATTTGATTTTCAACTATAGCTTTTGCTACTTTAATTATAGTAATTGCTCTTTGCTCTATGCCTTTTACAATTGTAGTAGCGGACTCAATTTCATTTTTAATAAATTCTTTTTCGTCTTTTGCAACTACGCCATCTTTAATTTTGATGTAATATTCATGGTTAACTTTTAACTTTGGCATTGCTTCTTCGTTAATTTCTAGTTTTAGTTCTCCATTCTCTAGTATTGTTAATATAACATCTGGTATTTTATAACTTGTTTGCTCAACTAAAAAACCATTGGCGGGTTTTGGGTTTAATAATTTTATTTGCTTTATTAAGTTTCCTAAATCAGAGATGTCTACGTCACATAATTTAGATAATTTTTTTAAGTTACCACTAGCAATTAGATCTATATTCTGAACCATTTTAAGTAGCGCTTGGCTTACGTTAGGTTGTTCGTTAAGTTGTAATAACAAGCATTCTTTTAAGTTTCTAGCAAAAATTCCTGCTGGATCAAAAGTTTGTAATGTTTTTAATACCTCTTCAACAACAATAAGATCGCATTTTAAGTTAGTAGCTACTTCATTTAGGTCAACATTCAAGTATCCATTACTTTGTAGGTAGTCCAGTAGATAGTTTGCAATTAAAATATGTTTGTTATCGTCAAATGATATATTTATTTGTTCGATGATATGTTCTTTTAACGTTACTTCTTTGACAATATTTTCTAGAAAATCTTGGCTCGAATAAGAATTATTGTTACGACTAGTATTAGATGTAAACTTTTCTTGGATATCTTGATTTTTGGTTTTTGTTTCAGTAGGCGCGCTATCATCCTCAATAAAAGGATTTTTGCCTAGTTCTGCTGCGGCAAAAGCTGATAATTCAAGATTTGACATTTGCAAAATATTAATGCTTTGATGCATACTTGTCGTCATTGACAGAGACTGTTTTTGCTCAAATTTTTGAATTTGTTTAGTCATGAGGATAAAATAAAACTTAGTGTTCAATGTAATTTAGTCTATTATAACTGCTACTACGCCAATTTTATACCAAATATTTTAATTATGACGCCTATTTTTTATATCAAAGCTGGTAATCTAAGTTTTGCTGACAAAATTGTTCTGTCTGGTTTAGAATTATACATATATCCAGGGGATAAAATTTGTCTTGTTGGTAGGAATGGTTCTGGTAAATCAAGCCTAATGAAGGTTATTGCAGGTGAGTATGAACTTGATACTGGAGAGCTATTTAAAGATCCAGTAATTAATATTGGTTATTTAAAACAAGATATAACTTTCAAAACTAATGATAATATTTACGAATTTGTTTTAGAGGGAATTGCAAAGCCTGAAGAAAACAGACATCTTGCTGATATTGTTTTAGATAAATTACAAATTAATGGTAATTTAGAGCTTAAGAATTGTTCTGGTGGTCAAATTCGCAGAGCTTTCTTGGCAAAATCTCTTGTATGTCAGCCAGATATTCTTTTGCTCGATGAACCAACAAACCATTTAGATATTACAGCAATCGAATGGCTTGAAGAGTATGTTAAGTCATATAACGGTGCTATTATTTGTATTAGCCATGATAGAACTTTTCAGGAAAATGTAACGAATAAAGTATGGTGGATAGATAGAGCAGAGCTTAGAAAATCAAACAAGGGTTTTAAGCATTATGATGAGTGGCGTGATGAGATTATAAGCGAAGAGGAAGCCGTTTTGCGCAAAATGACTCGTAAGCTTGAAGTAGAAAAAGGTTGGTTAAATACAGGTGTTACAGCAAGAAGAAAAAGAAATCAGAAAAGACTAGCAAACTTACATAAGCTCCGTGATAGTTTGCGAGTTCATCAATCAACATTAGCTAATGCTAAGGCAAAATTACGTATTGAACTTGCTGAAGAATCAAAAAAAACTCAGTTTATTATCGAAGCAGATAATGTTTCTTTTAACTATGAAGATAAAAATATTTTTAATAATTTTTGTTTTAAAGTCAAAAAAGGTGAAAAAATAGGAGTTATTGGACCAAATGGTTCTGGGAAATCAACATTAATTAAGATACTGACCAAAGAATTGATTCCACTGGAAGGCAAAATTAAACATGGTAGCAATCTCGAAATAACCTATTTTGACCAGCATAGGACGGAGTTAAATAAAGAACATAGTATCAAATTAACTTTATGCCCAACTGGTGGTGATCAGGTATTTTTAAAAAATCGAACAATGCATGTAGCTGCATATTTAAAAAATTTCATGTTTGATCCAAGAGTTATAAATGACAAAGTAGCTACATTATCTGGAGGGGAGGGTAATAGATTGTTACTTGCTAAGGCTCTTATCTCACCTGGTAATTTTTTAATTCTAGATGAGCCAACTAACGATCTTGATATGGATAGTTTAGAAATGTTGCTTGAAGTACTTGCTGAGTATGATGGAACTTTGATGATTGTCAGTCATGATAGAGATTTTCTAGAGAGGTTAGTTACAAGAACTTTAGTTTTTACAGGAGATGGAATTGTTGATCTTTACGGTGGTTATGAAGATTATTTGAAATTTTATAAAAAAGATGCCAATCAGAAAAGCGCCATTCGTGATAAAGAGAAAAACAAAACTAATGTTATTAATGCAGAAGAGATATCTAAAAAACAAACGAAATTAAGCTATAAATACCAGAGATTACTCGAAGTTTTACCAAAAGAAATTGAAGAAATAGAAAGTAATATTGCTATTCTTGAAAATAAATTAATGCAGGGAGATTTATATTCTAATGATCCTGAGGCTTTTCACAAATACTCTAAAAATCTTGAAGAAAATAAAAAACTTCTCGATGAAAAAATACTTCAGTGGTTAGAAGTTGAGAATATGAATAATGGCTAACCTTAGTAAACAAACCGTCATGGCGAAAGGGGGGGAGTCATTGCTGTAAAGGTTAGTTAATTCGTTGACAAGAATCGGCAAAAAGAAGAGGCGTTTTACCATCAAGTGCTTGGTGGGGCCTCATCTTGTTGTAATAGAGTAAATATTG
>JAIFLQ010000094.1 GCA_020048975.1 Rickettsia sp.
GCAAATTTAAAACTCCAAAAGACGCTACTTCACTTGGTTCACTTAAAGGACACCATGTTGCAGCTGGCGTAAGATTTGATATCTAATTTGTGACCTTTTGTCATTCCCGCGCAGGCGGGAATCTAGCTTAAGAGTTTAGTTCTGGATCCCCTCCTACGAGGGGATGACTCCACATAATATTACTCGATTCAAACTAGTTCTACTATACTAATCAAGACTTAATCTTTCCATCTATTATGAAACCAGAACCATTGTGAAGGGTTTTCTTTAATCCATTTTTCTAGTGTTTGGTTAATAAGTAACATTATATTATAAATATCTTTTTCTTTGTTAGTAGTAGTTTGATAGCTTATTTCTGGATGGAGAATGGCTTTAAAATGGTTGTTTTTTCGAACAAGTTGACATGGTATTATGGGATAATTATACTGTAGACTCAGTTTTGCAATTGCGTTTGCAGTCATTGCAGGTCTACCAAAAAATGGTACTTCAATCCCATCATTCATTTTTTGATCAACAAGCATGGCTATCGAGTAACCATTTTTTATTGCTCTAACCAAACCTTTGGCACCACTTGGCCCTTTTGCTATCATGAACACATTTGGATCTTTGCTACGAGTTACCAGAATTTTTTTATCAACATAAGGATTATTTGCTTTTCGGTAAATAATCGCAAATTTAGGATAAATATCAGTTATATGCCTTATAACAAAATCCCAATTTGCTTGATGTGCTAAGAAAAGTAGAAATGGTTCTTTTTTATCTTGATAAGATTTAACATTCTCAATTCCCTCCATTACAAACATTGAATGCATTTCCTCATCAGATAATTCATTGATAAATGGAAATTCACCGATATACTTACCAAAATTATCCCATATTTGTGGGAGTATTTTTTTGATATTAATTTTCTTTTCAAAGACCTTGTTTAAATTCTTTTCCGCTGTTTTGCTAACTCTAAGATATGGCCCAATAGATCTTGCAATAAAACTACAAAAAATGACTGAATTTTTAAAGCCAATTATTTTCATGGTTTTTATAAATAGTTCAAAAAAAACATACTCAACAATATGTTTAATTTTTTTAGAATAATTTTTCATATATTAAATCTATACATTCTTGTTCATTGTCGAACTCAAGATTAACCTTAGCGCATATTATTGAATCTTTATATGTGCTATGAATTTTTACGTAATCTTTCTCTGTAGTAATTAAAGAACAACCATTTAATTTGCCCAGCTCGAGTAGTTTTTTCATCTCGTTACTTGAATAATGATGATGATCGCCAAACGAGATGCATTGTTTTAGCTTAAAATTATTCTGCGATAATAAAGAATAAAATTTTTCTGGGTTAGCAATGCCAGCAAAAGCAATATATTCGATATTTTTGTCTAAATCTTCTCTTAATGTAATGTTAGCTTTAAAATATGGTTTTTGACTTAAATTAATATTCTTTAGCAAATTAGAATCTTTGCATTTATCATTACCAATCATAAAGATTAAATCTGATTTTATTAAACCAGTAGACAGCCTCTCCCTTAAAGGTCCAGAAGGAAAAATCATATTGTTTCCTAACCCATTAAGACTATCAATAGCCAAAATTTGCAAGTCTTTTTTTATAAATGGATTCTGCATACCGTCATCTAAAATAACTATTTTAGGATTAATCTGATTGATTAATGGTAGCGCGTATTTAATTCTTTTGGCAGCTATTACGCAGCCATATTCTCTCAGCATTATTGATTCATCACCTACTTCTTTTGCTTCGTCAGTGTTTTTAACTAATTTTGCGTTTTTAAGATTTGATTTATAGGCTTTTGTAATTATTACAAATGAAATTTTTTTTCGACTAAGTAATTGTGCCAACCAAGCAACGATTTGAGACTTTCCTCCTCCTCCCAATGTTATATTACCAATACAGATTACTTTTTGTGTTAAGCTCACTTTTCGAATGATTTTGTTTCGTATAAAGCCAAGAAAGAGGTATATATAAGAAAAAGGAATCATTATGAATGAAAGCCAGTTCCTTTTATTCCAAAATTTGGGATATGTTAATTTAATCATTAAAAAAAATATCTATTTGCTTTAAATAATTGACGAAGATTTGCTCCCTGCTTTTAACGTAGTTCTTTGCATTAGCTCTATATTCTTTGCTAGTGGCCAGGTTTTTTGAGTCAAGAAAAAATAGAATCTGATTTTTTAATTCTGCGGCATTGCTAATTTGTATGCACGCTTTGTTACTAATCATTTCATCAGTGATATTTTGAAAATTACTCATATTAGGTCCTACAATAATAAGATTATCAAAATAAGCTGGTTCGAGTAAGTTATGCCCAGCTATATTACTTCCTATTTTAAAAGAACCACCAATAAAAGTGATGTCTGATAGGCTGTAAAATAATCCTAATTCTCCAAAACTATCAACAATATAAAGATCATTTTCCAAAATATTAGATTCTATTCCAGAAGATCTTAAACTATGTTTTAGTCCCATTCTTTCGCAAATCAATCTGACTTCAGCTGCTCTTTCCGGATGTCTTAAAATAATAATTGGATAAAACTTATCTATCTTTTGTTCTTTAAATTGACAAATTACATCTAACAGAACCGACTCATCCTCTTCATGAGTACTAGATGCAACAAAAATTTTTTTATTCTTAAATAGCTTTTTTAAAGATCCTAATTCCTGTTCATTTATTTGCAATTTTTTATTAGCAAATTTTATATTACCTAAATTTTCAACATTATGACAACCAAGAGACTGATATTTTTTTAAATCAACTTTACTTTGAACAGCAATGTAGGAAAAGAAATGAGTTAGCAATTGAAATATCTTTGGAAAATTTTGCCAATTTTGAAAAGATCTATCAGATAACCTAGCATTTAAAAGTAGTAATTTACATTTTCTAGCTGAGCAACTAACTAATGTTGGCCAAATATCGGATTCAATAAATATTCCAAGAATTGGTTGCCAGTATTTATAAAATCTTCTAACAATAAAGAAATTATCAACCGGTGTAAATTCGTGGTATACGCCATTTGGCAACCATTTGTTGATAATAATTGCAGAGGACAAAGTGCCTGTTGTAACAAGAAAGTCAAGAGTCTGATATTTTTTTTTTAATTCATTTACAAGAGTAATTGCAATCATACTCTCTCCAACGCTTGCAGCGTGAACCCAGATTATTTTTTTCTTTCTTCTTTTTTGTTTATAAATAGCAAAGCGACTTTTTAAGGAGGTGAAGTTTTCCCTACCCTTAAAAAGTCGTACTAAAAGTAATATAATATACAAAGGAAACAGAATGATATTAAGTAAATTGTAGAGTAAAATAATGTTCATTTTGTTTCCTTATATAGACTAGGTAGATGCGGTGCGTGGATAATATTATAATATTTTTGTTACAATCTTATCAGTTTTTACGTGATTTATTCGTTAATATTACTTTGTGATTTACTAGAACCACTTAAAAAACTACGCATTTTTTTCGATCTAGTAGGATGTTTTAGTTTGCGCAAGGCTTTAGCTTCTATTTGTCTAATTCTTTCTCTAGTAACATGAAATTGTTGACCAACTTCTTCTAAAGTATGATCGGTATTCATGCCAATACCAAATCTCATTCTTAGAACTCTTTCCTCACGAGGTGTAAGACTTGATAAAATCCTTGTAGTAGTCTCTCGTAAATTCGATTGAATTGCTGCGTCAATAGGTAATATAGCGTTTTTGTCTTCAATGAAATCACCAAGATAACTACCATCTTCATCTCCAACAGGATTCTCTAAACTCACTGGTTCCTTTGCTATTTTCATTACTTTCTTTACCTTGTCAACAGGCATAGATAGACGTGCTGCAATCTCAACTGGAGTAGGTTCATAACCGAGTTCACTTAACATTTGTCTTGAAGTTCGAATAATTTTATTAATTGTTTCAATCATATGTACAGGAATGCGGATTGTGCGGGCTTGATCGGCGATAGATCTTGTGATAGCTTGCCTAATCCACCATGTAGCGTAGGTAGAGAACTTAAAACCTCTGCTATATTCAAATTTGTCTACTGCTTTCATTAATCCAATATTCCCTTCTTGGATAAGGTCTAGGAACTGTAGACCTCGATTAGCATATTTTTTTGCAATTGAAATAACTAAGCGTAAATTTGCTTCTATCATTTCCTTTTTAGCTCGACTTGACTGTCTTTCACCTTTTTGAATTAAACTGACTACCCTTTTAAATTCAAAAATTGGCAGGCCAATATATAATTCTTCCTGTGCGAACTCAGAAATTATGCGATCAATTACTTGAAGTTCAGTTTGAACAAAGTTTTTCCAAGAAATTTCTCTTTTCTTCTGAATTTTATTTTTCCAATTTTCGTCGATAACTGCACCTACGTATTCTTTAAGAAAGCTCTGACGCTTAACCCCATGTTTTTCAGCTAACCTAAGTAATTCTGTTTCTTTTGTTACAAGATTTTTATTAATACCATAAATATCTGCTAATATTTCTTCAACACGTTTAGTGCTAAGATGGATTGATGAAATTTCTTCAGTTAGACTAGTAAGGGCTTTTTGATATTTTTTATTTGAAGAGAGGGAAGATGTTTGTTTTTTAATCAAATAATGATCTTTTGTTTCAGAAAGTAATTTGTCGCAAATTTTTGCTATACTCTCCATTTTGTCGGATATATTAGGCAGCAACTCAGCTTCCATCGCAGAAATCGAAAGACTAGCATTTTCTTCTGAGTCGTTATCAATATCTCCTTCGTCTGACCCTTCTTCGTTTTCATCATCTTTAGTATCATTGGTATTTATAATTGTATCATCACTACCAATATTTGCTTCTAAATCAATTAAATCACGCAGAATAATTTTTTCGCTAACCAGATCTTCATACCATTTGATAAATTTTCTCATTGCCATTGGGCTTTCGCAAAGAGAATATAACATTAGTTTCTTTCCCTCGTCTATACGCTTTGCTATTTCTATTTCATTTTCGCGTGAGAGTAATTCTACTCCGCCCATGTCACGTAAATAAAGTCTAACAGTATCGTCGGTAGAACCAAGATTAGTAGAGCTGCTTTCTTCATCTTCTTCCTCGCTATCAAGGGAAGAACTTGGGATATTAAGCTCTTCACTAACGTTAATATCGAGTTTTATATCGTCATCATTATCATCATCTATAATATCAATCCCAGCTTCTGAAAATTTTGATATAGCGTTTTCAAGATCGTCAACAGAAAGTTTTTTATTTGCAGCAATGGATTTGTTTATTTGGTCGTATGTTACAAAACCTTTTTTTTTGTTCGCTGTTACTAGACTATCAACTGTTTTAGGAGTGATTTCTTTATTTAATGGGGTGTTTTCCTTTTTATTCATATTCTATTGCAATAATAATTTAAAGATTATCTAATTTATAAAAAATTCGTTTAATTTACGTAATTCTTCAGAGGTTTCTTGAATTTCTTTCAAATAAGAAGGTGCCTTAAGACGTATTTCTTCTTTAGTACTATTCATCATATTAATGTATTCTTGTTTCAATAATAACAAATAGTATTTTTTGCTTAGCAAGTCGAAAATCAGTTCGCAGTGATCTTGATTTCTTTCAATAAAAATTGAATCCAGAAAATTTTCCTTGGGATCGGATAGTACTAAAAAACTATCATAAAATCTAGTGTTTTTTACAAGTTTACAAATCTTATCTTCGTTAATATCATCATGTTCATCTATTTGATTAATCAACCAATCTCTGAACTCATTAAAATTATCATGTGCTAGTACTAAATCAGATACAAAATCTTTTATTCTTGTTTTTTTTAAAATATGAGGAAATTTTATAATGAATCCACATAATGATAATTCCAACACTTCTAATTCAGTGTACTTTTTGTCAGTAGTATTTGCAATGTATGTCTTGCTAGTTTTCTTAAATAGATTGTGTGTTCCGCTTCGACTGTAAAGATTTTGCCACATTTGATTTTTAAAGTAACGACGAAAATTGTTTGCAAGTATCCTGTCTTTTATTTGTGTGCAAATAGAGTCTAATTTTTGTTCAAGTTCAGCTCTAGATTCAGCAGAAGAAAAATCCTTGCCTTTGAATTCATTTAGCCAAATAGCTTTGGATAAATCAATTTTTTCCGAAAGTAATTTATTAAACAAATCTACTCCACCAGAGCTAATAACATCATCCGGATCTTTAGAGTGTGGTAGGTTAATAAAGGATATTTTTTTGTCAGATGTAATCATTGGCAAGGCTATGTCAATTAATCGACCACTAGCTCTTTGCCCAGCTTTATCACCATCAAGGCAAATTATAATCTCATCACCTGAGCGCCATAATTTTTGTAGATGTTTGTCCGTAACAGATGTACCAAGGCTGGCGACAGCTTCGTTGATGCCAGCTATATTTAAAGCTATTACGTCCATATATCCTTCAACTACTATTGAGTAATTTTTTTTATAAGCAGCGCTCGTAGCAATGTTTTCTCCGTACATCGTTTCACTCTTTTTAAAAACCAAGGTTTCTGGAGAGTTTATATATTTTGGTAGAGAATCACCGATTACTCTTCCGCCAAACCCTAAAATTTTGTTATAAATATTCCGAATAGGAAACATTATTCTGTTAGTAAATATTTCGTATATTCTACCATCTTCTTTTTTGCCCACTAAGCCAGAATTCAATAAAAGTTTTAAAGAAACACTCTTTTTTTCAAAATATCTAATTAACCCCCCTTTTCCTGGTGCGTAACCTATACAAAATTGCTCTTTTGTATTTTTACTGATATTACGTGATAACAAATATCCTTCAACTTCTTTTGTCACTTCACTTGCAAAGTAAGCTGAAGCCATTTCAAGAACATTATAGATTTGGTCCGCCTCCTCATATTCTCTCTTTTGAATAGCGGTCATTTTTGGTAGTTCAATAGAGTTCTCTGTTGCGATTTTTATAGCGGCGTCTTTATAACTAATTCCACTGGTTTCAGCTACAAATTTTATAACATCTCCATGTACACCGCAACCAAAGCAGTGATAGAATTTTTTTATATCATTTACGGTAAAAGATGGGGTTTTTTCAGCGTGAAACGGGCATATACCCAAATATTCATTACCTTTTTTAGTCAAAAAAGTTTTTTGCCTTATTACTTCAGAGATCTTTAATTGTTGTCTTAAGTGATTGTAAAATTCTAGCGGAATTATCATTGTTCTACAAAATTAAACCTAAAATAATTGTTGTTATACAATAAGAAAGAGGAATGGATAAATTATCATTAATTTTTATCTGATCAGCGTAAAACTCTGCTAATGTTGCTGCAGCAGAGCTGAGAATTATAGTAACAAAGCTTGTGTGGTAACTAGTAAAAAAATAAGCAACTACACTAATAAAAATGCCGGAAATAAAAAAAGCACCCGATCCATATAAAGATTTTCCATTTTGTAGTGGGGTTCCATATTTCATACCAATCAAAGCTGCAATACAGTCAGATATAATCAAAATGAACCAGGAAGTAATAGTTAAACCTTTAGAGAAAAACAAACAACTTGTTAAGAGTCCAAGGGCCATGTAACTTGCCCCGCTAAGCGTTAAGGAGTTGGTTTTTTCTTTGTTTCTAAGGTATTTATAAAAAAATTTATCAACAACCCCTTTAATTTTTGAGTTATGATGCCTAGATATATCTGCGTATAGAGTGACCCCAGTAATTATTAACAAAAATATGCTGGCACTCATTTTAGAAGTAAATGAATAAGCTAGAGGGAATATTAGGGCGTATAAGTGAAAAGTTTTTCTTTGTACTTCAAAATTGAAAGCTTCATTTTGCATAAATTTTTTCAGCTAGTTTGACAAATATGATTAGTCTAAATATACTTCAAATCTTAACTTAAACAAGACATAATTATGGTCAAATTTCCTATTACAAAAAAAGGTTTCGAACTGCTGGAAAAAGAAATTAAACATTTAAAACACATTGAAAGACCTTCAATTATCGAGGCTATTTCAACCGCAAGAGAGTTTGGTGATTTATCTGAGAATGCTGAATATCATGCAGCACGAGAAAAGCAAAGTTTTGTTGAGGGGAGGATTTTAGACCTTGAAGATAAGCTTTCAAGAGCTGATATTATAAACACTTCTAAGCTTTCGAGAGAAAGTGTTAAATTTGGCGCTACTGTAAAACTAATGGATGATGATACAGAAGAAGAAGCGACATATGTAATAGTTGGGGAGTACGAAGCTGACATTACTAAAAAACGAGTTTCTATACAATCGCCTATTGCAAAAGGTTTAATTGGCAAAGCTGTTGGAGATGTTGTAGAGGTAATAACTCCTAATGGTAAGAAGGTATTTGAGATATTGGAAATTTCATATCAGGATATCAATTTAGACTAAGTTATTTTTTGTTTAATCTTTAAAACAAGTTGTGCTATAATCAATTTTATTAAACTATAAGGTACTAAAAATGTCTGTTCAAAATTTACCCATTATTTCTTCTGGCTCAGGGTTTAACAAGTATTTGCAAGAGATCAATAATATACCTTCTCTTTCGAAAGAAGAAGAGTTCTTGCTTGCTAAAAATTACCTTGAGAATAACGATCTTGAAGCTGCTCATAAACTTGTATCAAGTCACTTAAAATTAGTTGTTAAAATAGCAATGAAATATAAAAATTATGGCTTGCCAGTTCCGGAGCTGGTGTCGGAAGGAAATATTGGTCTAATGCAAGCGGTTAAGAAATATGATCCAGAGCTTGGGTTTAGATTATCGACTTATGCTATGTGGTGGATTAAAGCTTCTATACAAGAATACGTACTTAAGTCTTGGTCGCTTGTAAAAATTGGCACAACATCAGCGCAGAAGAAATTATTTTTTAGTCTTGGTAAAATTAAACATAGAATAGTAAATAGTTATTCTCGTGCTATCAATGACCAAGATTACCAAGAAATGGCAGATGAACTTGGGGTTTCTGTCAAGGAGGTGCAGGAAATGGATCAGCGTATGTCTGGGCCTGATATTTCATTGAATCGTTCTGTGGGCTATGATGATGAAGGGGCTGAGGCAATTGAGTTTTTACCAGAACAAAAACCTAATCAAGAACTATCTTTGCTCAAAAAACAAGATATGCAAAATAAAAAACTAGTGCTAGCTGAAGCTATGCAAGTTCTGAATGACAGGGAAGTTAAAATATTAACGGCTAGGAAGCTTAGCTATTCTCCCGAAACATTAGATAGTTTAAGTGTAAAATACGACATTTCAAAAGAGCGTGTCAGGCAAATAGAAAGCAGAGCATTTGAAAAGCTGCAAAATTACATGCTAACTAGAATATCTAAAGATGGTCAGTTTAAAACTATAGCAAATTAGCTTTAAGAGCCTTTATCTGTTGATTCAAGATATTGGTTTAAAGACCGTCGTTACTAGGGGCGAAGGGCCTTGTTTGATGGCGACAAAGAAGCCTAGGCTTTATAGATAAGGCTTGCAGGCTGGTCATGGCGAGGAGCGTAAGCGACGCGGCCATCGAGTATATAAGAGGCTATGAAACACCAAAAAACAAATCGCTTTCTGTCTAGAATTTTAACAAACTTTCCTAAAAAGCCAATTTAATTTTTGCTTGTATTTTGGCAAAATCTTAACCTGCTTTATTGGGGTGTTTGCTGTTGTATGAGCTCGCAACAGTCCCGTAATATACAAGGTTTTGATTGAAAATTGTGCAAGTTACGAGAAAAACTATAATCTAAAAGCAACTGCTAATAAAAAAAACTTTAATAAAATACCTTTCCTGTATCTTTTTGTTTAGTTTATTTTTTTAACTGGTACATAATCATTTTCTATGGGTCTTTATATAATTAGTAGATCGAACAACTCAGTAAGGCTTTAGAGTGTTGGTTTGTTCTATGTGTAGTTTGTTTAAAGATCATTAAAAATTTAGTAGCCTTAAATAGTTATGTTCAAACTAAATGAAATATTAGAAAAATTCAAGAAACCAGCTAGTATTAGTGGGGCCGCTGGAGAGAATAAGGTCTCTGTTCAGGAGGTTGAAGGGCAGGCTTCAATTAAGCAAGTACGTAATTGGTATGAAGAAAGATTTGAAAATATTACAGTTCAAAGAAACTTATTATTCGTCTTGCTTCTGATTCTTTTGTGTTTGTCAATCGTTTCTGTAGCTGTAGTAGCGTATGTAGTAAATACTAAAAGGTTTGATCCGTTTGTAATACAGATTGATGACACAACTGGTATGGCCAAAGTTGTTAATCCTATAAATTCTTCTGTGCTTAGTGGAAACGATTCATTAGCTCAGTATTTTATTAAAAGATATGTAATATCTCGTGAAACCTATAATCCAGTAGACTTTGAAACAGAAGCTATGAAAACAGTAAGGTTGTTATCTTCAAGCTCAATATATTGGTCATATCGTGGGTACTTAAAAAGTAACGAAGTTAACCCAACCATCAAATATGGCCAAAAAAATACTACGTTTTTAATAGTCAAATCTTGGTCAAAGTTGGATGCGAAGAAATTTATGTTAAGATTTTCTGTCAACGAAACGGCTGGTAATAGAATGGTGTTTAACAAAATTGCTGTTGTTGAGTTTGATTATTTACCAATGGAGCTAACAGATACTGATAGAGATACTAATCCAATAGGTTTTCAAGTAACAGGTTATAGGGTAGATGATGACAATAGTTAGAATTTTATTTGCAATATTGATGCTTTCTACTTCAATTGCTAAGGCTGGTATTTACGATGATAGTGATGATTTATCCCTTACAACAGATAGTAGAATTAAAACATACATATATAGTCCTAATGAAGTTTATTTACTAGTATTGCATTATGGTTTTCAGTCTCATATTGAGTTTGCTAAAAATGAAACTATCGAAACAATAACACTTGGAGAATCTTTTGCTTGGAAGCTCACACCTCTTGGTAATAAATTGTTTATTAAGCCGATGGAAAAAAACATCCGTACTAATATGACAATTATCACTAACAAAAGAACTTATCAATTTGACATTGTTGCCAAAGAGTTGGAAGATGGGTACGATAAGGATTTGGTATATGTCGTTAGATTTCAATACCCAAGAAAGGCTAGGTAATTATGTCTAAAGAAAATAATGTTGTTGAGTCAGAAACGCCTCAAGTTGATCTCCCAGAGGTTGAGCAGGAGTTATCTCAGGTAGCGAGTAATCCAAAGCAAAGTTTACTGATTCTAGTTGGTGTTGCTGGAGTTTTTTTATATTTGTTTTTTAATTTGTTTGTTAATTCTGGCGAGCCTAGTAAGCCAGTTGATGCTCCAGTTCCAGAAAATGTTGTGAAACCGATTCAAGTATCATCTGACAACGCTGTTCCAGCTATACCAAATCTTCCTTCTCCTCCAAAATTAGAGACCCCAACTACACCTCCACCTCCACCTCCGCTCGCTAGTTCAGATGTTGTTGCTCCGTCTCCTTTGTCTAAACAGGAAGCTGTTTTGCCCCCAACAGATAATGCAAAAGATTTAAATCCTGTTGTATCTAATCCTACCTTGCCTTTTGATACAAGATCTCAAAGCGATGATGCAAAGAAAAAGTTAGAGCAGAAAAGAAAATCTACGATAGTTTTAGTAGCAGGAACTCCTCGTCCGAAAAGTCCAGAGCAAATTGAACAAGAAACGGATTTTAAAATCAGGGGAGATATGCATCTTGTTCTTGGTCGAGGTAAGATGTTAGATGCAATAATTGAATCAGCAATTAATACAGATTTTGGTGGAGAAATTAGGGCTATTATTAGTAGGGATGTTTATTCCGAATGGGGACGTAATGTTCTTATACCTAAGGGTTCAAGGGTATTTGGTGTTTATAATACTGGAATTAACGGTGCTTACGGCAGAATCGCAATTGAATGGACAAGAATTGATTTATCAAGTGGTTATACTATAAATTTTGGTGGCACGGGAATGGATGCTCTTGGCAGAAAAGGTCAGCAGGGTAGAGTGGATAATAAGTTCAAAGAGCGTTTTGGCAATGCTATATTAAGATCAGCCTTTAATATAACGCTTGCAAGTACTCTAGATACTATAGTTAAACCAGTAACAAGTACCGAGTCTGCTTCCAACCAAAGCGCAGCTGCATCAGCAGCCGCAAATAGTGCTAATACTATTTTTGCACAAACAGGAGTTGCTCCAGCGGCTAAATTTGCCCAAATTTGTGCAACGGTCCCAACAGCTATAACAGACAAAACATCTACCCTTTTTACAACGATTAATACAGCTTGTACTACAGCACAAGGTGCAGCTACTGATGATCAAAGATTAGCATCGCTTATGAGTACTATAACTACAGCATCTACTACTTCGGCTCAAACGAGTACAGCAAGTACAACGCCATCGCAGGCTCAAACAGCATCTACTCAAGCATTCAAAGATATTTCAGATGTTGCAAAGGAAATGCTGACCAAGCAAAAATTTGATCCAACTATCACTATAGATCAAGGTAGTCCTATCAAAATTTACGTGAATAAAGATTATAAATTTCCTAAAGAAGTAATGAAAAAAGTAATGAAATGACATTTGCAGCACTAGAAACATATTTATTACCATTTAAAAATATTTTCGATGAAGAGGGGGTAAACGAGCTTATGATAAACAAACCTGGAGAGGTTTGGGTGGAAAAAGCTGGTGACTTAAGAATGGAACCATTGCCAGAGGTGGATATAGACCATCTACTTGGTCTTGGGAGATTAATTGCCCAATCTACTGATCAGGTAATATCAGAGGAAAAACCTTTGCTGTCGGCTACTCTTCCAAATGGTTATCGTGTTCAGGTTGTTTTTCCTCCAGCTGTTGAACCTAATATAGCTGCATTTGCTATAAGAAAAGGCAGTACTATGCATTTATCTTTGGATCAATATGCGGAAATGGGGGCTTTTTCTAACACGAGTACTCAAGGATTGGTAGACGAAAACAACCCTATTTTAAGAAATTATCTTAAAGAAGGTAAAACCAAAGAGTTTATTAGGCATGCTGTGCTTTGTAAAAAAAATATTATTATTAGTGGAGGCACCTCAACTGGTAAGACAACTTTTACTAACGCAGCTCTAGGTGAAATACCTACTCATGAACGGTTGATTACGGTAGAAGATGCAAGGGAAGTTATACTCCATATGCATCCTAATCGTGTACACTTGCTTGCTTCAAAAGGAGGTCAGGGTCGAGCTAAAGTTACAACTCAGGATTTAATCGAAGCATGTTTACGTCTTAGACCTGACAGAATAATAGTTGGGGAATTAAGGGGAGCAGAGGCTTTTAGCTTTCTTAGAGCGATTAATACAGGTCATCCTGGGTCCATTTCCACTTTACATGCTGATGCGCCAGCAATGGCACTGGAACAATTGAAGTTAATGGTTATGCAAGCTGGTCTTGGTATGCCACCAGATGAGATAAAAAAATATATACTTGCTGTTATTGATATTGTTGTGCAACTAAAACGTGGTAGCGGTGGAAAAAGATATGTTTCTGAGATTTATTTTAAGGGTATGGGGGAATAAATATGGATTTTGGAGCAATAATGCGGAAAGCGCGTACCATTTTTGGTCATTTGGTTATACATCCTTTTGTACTATTTTGTACATTATGGATAAATGGTTTATTTATATCATTTTCAACTAATGAATTCGGTATTATTGGTTTGGACTCTACCGCTGTTCTTCTAACCTATAAATGGACGTATTGGTTAATTAATTCTTGGTCGCAACTTAGTTTTGAGGCTTATGATTACTTAAAGATTAAGCTTCTTTTAGCTATAGTTGTTCCAGAAATGATTGTTGGAGTTTATTATGTTAAGAATTTCAAAAGGATAAAAGCGCTTCAATTTTTTCTTCCTAAAGAGTCAGTTTATGGTTCTGCTGATTGGGCCTCTCAAACTGATATTGAAAGAGCAAATTTAAGGGCAAAACAAGGTATGTTGCTTGGTCAAGATGACGTAGGATATTTTGTAGCTGATGGTTTTCAACATTCGTTATTATTTGCTCCAACTGGCTCTGGTAAGGGTGTTGGTTTTGTAATACCAAATCTTTTATTTTGGGATCATTCGGTAGTAGTGCATGATATTAAGCTTGAAAACCATATGCTTGCAAGTGGGTGGCGAGCAAAAATGGGGCAAATAGTACGTGTTTGGGAACCATCTAATCCTGATGGAATAACACATTGCTATAACCCAATTGATTGGGTTAGTAGTAAACCAGGGCAAATGGTCGATGACGTTCAAAAAATTTCTAATTTAATAATGCCTGAAAAAGATTTCTGGAATAACGAGGCAAGAAGTTTGTTTTTAGGGGTAGTTTT
>JAIFLQ010000080.1 GCA_020048975.1 Rickettsia sp.
AGGAGTTGCAGCAGGAGAAAGCAAGGATTGTTGAGCAAAACAAACTAGATGCGCAAGAAGCACAAGGGAAGTTAGAGGCGCTTGAGTTGTCGAAGAAGGAAGCGTTATTGGAGCAGCAAAAGGCAGCAAAGCAACTGCAAATATCCTTAGATGCAGAAGTTGCAAGTTTAATTGATAAATTACAGATTTCTGAGAAGAGGGTTCAAGATCAACAAAGAGTAATTGATTCGATGGGGTCTTATTTATCAGAGCTAGATGATCGTATTGGTTCGCTAGAAGCTGAGCTGATTGTAGCAGAACAAGATATTGAAGGTAATGTTGGTGATAAGGCAAAACTAGGTAAAAAAGTTGTTCAATTAGAACAAGAGATAGCAGAAGCAAGGGAAGAAAGAGATGATGCTCTTGGTAAAAAGCATCAAGCTGAAGAGCTTTTAAAAGAATTTCATGAATTTCATGAACAGGAATTAGAGCGTCGTGAGGCAGTGTTAGAGCATCCAAGGCATCTTGCAGGCAACTCTGAACCTAAGGGTCATGAATTACCAAAAGAAATTCATTCGGTTGTTACCAAAATTCCAGATCGAGTCAGTACTGTTACTGATGACCAAATGTTAAAGGATTTTAGGGATCTTAGGGAAATGCAACGAGATGTTATTGCTGCTACAATTCAAGGAGTGCCAGAAGAAAATGAAGCATTCCATAAATATGCTTCAAAAGAAGGGGCTGAAATAGGTAAAAAATTAAATCCTGAAATATCTAGATTAATGGCGGATATTGAGCATGAGAAATATAAGGAGATTCATTCGAAATATCCTCATAGTGATATAGAGTGGCAAGGTAAAAATCAAGTGAGTATAAATAAAGATGGAGTTGAACTTTGTAAATTAAACAGTAAACCAGTCACGCCTTCTCCAGCTGGATATGAACTTGATGGACAAAAAATTGCAAATTATAGAAGTTTAGAATTACCATTAAAAGCTGAATCTGGTCCTATGCATATGTCGCTAGCAGTCAAAGATTTGCAAGGAAATAATATTAGTGGGAAAAATGCTGTATATCTTACAGCTCATTATGATAAACAAGGAAAATTAGTGGAAATGACAGCGCCAATACCAGTTTATTATACTGACAAAGGGAGGGAATCGCCGGTATGTATTAAACGAGATGGGAAAACATATACTCTGCCTGTTAATAGAGGTCAATATGAAGATATGCTCAAGCAAATAGAGGTAAACAAAGGGTTACAAGCAGAATTAGGTGTGGAAAAATCTAAATCAGCTCCTTTAGGCAAAGAATCATTGTCAAAAGATTTAATAAGGATTAGTGCTAAAGTTTCGCCTCATAGTGTAAAGGCGGTTGAAGGTAGGCATTCTACTTTTACCCCCGTAAAGCAACCCCAGCCTGGGCAGTCAAAGGAAATGTGAGGTTGGTATACGTTGTTTATAGAAGGTTTATAGCGTGGAAGATAATGCTTGCTGCGTTAGAGGCGTTAAGACTCTCAACTTTGCTTGAAATAGGTATTTTAATTAAAAAATCACAAGATTCTGTTGTTAGGCGCCTCATACCCTTACCTTCTGATCCAATTATTATAGCAATTTTGTTAAATTCAGCTAAACTCAATAGATTGTCTTTTCCGTCTAAATCAAGCCCAGCTATCCAAAAATCTTTTCTTTTTAATATTTCAATAGTCGTCTTTATGTTTGTAACTTTTACTATCTGCACTAGTTCAAGCGATCCTGAAGCTGCTTTTGCAATAGCGGCGTTTTCTTCTGGTGTGTTATCTGCTGGAAGAATTAATTTTGTAATACCAAATGCAGCAGCGCTTCGTATTATAGCGCCAATATTTTGGGGGTCGGTTATTTGGTCAAGGATAACTACTCTGTCGATGTTTTTAGTAAAATCTAGTTCGTTTATATTGTTTAAAAATACAGAATGAACTAGTGCTAATATACCTTGATGAGGTTGTCCTGTTCCAATTTTTTTGTTAATAAAATCAGCGGAAACTATTTCGGCATTAAAATTATGTAGTTTATTTTTAAATTCAAGAAAAGTTTTTTCTAAACAATAAATTTTTTCAATATTCCTATTATTGTTGTTAATTGCAGCAAACACAGCATGTTTGCCATACATATAGTATAGATTGGAGTTGTTTATGGTTGGTTTGTTACGATTTTTCACAATTACAAGATTTAGTTGTTTAAATTTATTCTTGACATAAAATACTATTTATTATAGAAACTATCAACCAAAAGATTTAGATTTAGTTTGCTTTGAAATGGCATCAAAATCCGAAATTATTGAGAAAGAGATAATTAATTGCTTGCGTTTAGCGTGTAGATGATCTATTTTGCTGTGAGCTTTAAAGCGGAGGGGTGGCCGAGCGGTCAAAGGCAGCAGACTGTAAATCTGCCCGCGTATGCGTTCGAAGGTTCGAATCCTTCTCCCTCCACCATATAATCTATTATGTTAGGTGTAGATTGTATGAAAAGCGTGATGCGGGTGTAGCTCAATGGTAGAGCTCCAGCCTTCCAAGCTGGCCACGTGGGTTCGATTCCCATCACCCGCTCCATTTTATTTGGATGTTGTGGTTAAGGAGATGAATTAGTTGATGTTGATTTGTAAATAAAGTTTCAGGAGATTATAAGTTATGGCTAAACAAAAATTTGAAAGAAATAAACCGCACTGTAATATTGGTACCATTGGACACGTTGATCATGGTAAAACTTCTTTAACCGCGGCTATTACCAAGGTTCTTGCTAAAAAAGGTCAAGCTACAGAAAAAAAGTACGATGATATTGACGGTGCTCCAGAAGAAAGAGAGAGAGGTATTACTATCTCTACTGCGCATGTTGAGTATGAAACAGATAAAAGGCACTATGCACACGTGGATTGTCCAGGTCACGCGGATTACGTTAAGAACATGATAACCGGCGCTGCTCAAATGGATGGTGCAATTCTTGTGGTATCAGCTGCTGATGGTCCTATGCCTCAAACTAGAGAGCATATTCTGCTTGCTCGTCAAGTAGGGGTTCCTTCTCTTGTGGTGTTTTTAAATAAAGTTGATCAAGTAGATGATCCTGACTTGCTTGAGCTTGTTGAAATGGAAGTTAGAGAGCTTCTTACGGCGTATGATTTTCCTGGTGATGAAATACCTGTGGTTAAAGGTTCTGCTCTTGAGGTTCTAAACGGTGGTGATTCTAAATGTATTGATGAGTTAATGGATGCGGTGGATTCTTATATCCCTCAGCCAACTCGTAAGTTGGACAGGCCTTTCTTGATGCCTATTGAAGATGTATTCTCGATTTCTGGTCGTGGTACTGTTGTGACTGGTAGAATTGAACAAGGAGTTGTAAAAGTTGGCGAAGAAATAGAGATTGTTGGAATTAAATCTA
This sequence comes from Rickettsia sp., assembly GCA_020048975.1. GTDB lineage: Bacteria > Pseudomonadota > Alphaproteobacteria > Rickettsiales > Rickettsiaceae > Megaera. Next base: position 3,390 of record JAIFLQ010000080.1, read on the forward strand.
CGGAAAAAACAACTTGTACTGGTGTTGAGATGTTCAGAAAGCTTCTTGATTCTGGTCAGGCTGGTGATAATGTTGGAGTGCTTCTTCGTGGTACAAAGAGAGAGGATGTGGTTAGAGGTCAGGTGCTTGCGAAGCCTGGTTCTATTAATCCTCATACTGAGTTTGAAGCTGAGATTTACGTTCTAACGAAAGAAGAAGGTGGTCGTCATACTCCGTTCTTTAAGAATTATCGTCCTCAGTTCTATTTTAGAACTACTGATGTTACTGGTGAGGTAGAGTTGCCAGCTGGTAAAGAAATGGTTATGCCTGGTGATAATACAAAAATCGTTGTAAAGATGATTGCGCCTGTTGCTATGGATGAAGGGCTGCGTTTTGCTATCCGTGAAGGTGGTAGAACTGTTGGTGCTGGTGTTGTGTCGAAAATAATAAAATAACTAATCGATCTGGTCTAAAGTATTTTCTTTGGACCGGGTTTTAAATGTGGGTTTTAGCCTTTTAGGTTTTTGCTGGCTGTTTTAAATATAGGTTGATAATGAATAATCAGAAGATAAAAATTAGACTCAAGTCATTTGATCACCGTTCTCTTGAGCACGCAACTAGAGAAATAGTTAATGCTGTGAAAAGGACGGGTGCAGATGTTAGTGGTCCTATTCCTCTTCCAAGATCGATTGGAAGATTTACTGTGAATAGGTCTCCTCACATAGACAAAAAATCTAGAGAGCAGTTTGAGATTAGAACTCAAAAAAGACTTGTGATTATTAATTATCCTACTCCTCAAACTGTTGAAGCTTTAAGAAAAGTAGATCTGCCAGCTGGTATTGATGTAGAAATTAAATTAGTAGGTGTTTCGAAATGAGAACAGGTTTGATTGCAAAAAAATTAGGTATGAGTTCAAAATTCACTACCGACGGAAAAAGAATAACGCTAACATTTCTGCATGTTGATAATTGCCAAGTAGTTGCTCGTAAAGTTGCTGATAAGGATGGTTACAATGCAGTTGTGTTAGGAGCTGTGTTGAAGAAATCTTATAAGGTTTCTAAGTCAATGAAACAGGTTTTTGCTAATGCAAAAGTAGAGCCAAGAGCGAAATTAAAAGAATTTAGAGTTTCTGAAGCTAATATGCTTGAGGTTGGTGTCGAGCTTAAGTCTGATTATTTCGAAATTGATCAATTTGTAGATGTTTCTGGTGATTCTATAGGTAAAGGTTTTGCTGGAGCTATGAAAAGGCATAATTTTCGTGGTCTAGAAGCTTCTCATGGCGTTTCTGTTTCTCATCGTTCACATGGATCTACTGGTCAATGTCAAGATCCTGGTAAGGTTTTTAAAGGAAAAAAAATGGCTGGCCATTTGGGTGATGTTAGGGTAACAGTACAGAATCTGAAAGTAGTTGATTTTAATGTTGAAAATGGTTTGTTGATTGTAAGTGGTAATGTGCCTGGTTCTAAAGGTGGGTATGTATACATCAAAGATGCAGTGAAGAAATCTGTATCAAATTGAATATTAGGTGAGTTAATTAGGTAGAGTTGTATGAAAGCCAAGCTATTAAGTCTAGACAACAAAGTGTTGGGTGACGTTGAAGTGAATGATGCCATATTTGGTCTGGAAGCAAGAATAGACATTATAAAAAGAGTGGTTGATTGGCAAAGGGCTAAGGCCATGAGCGGTACTCATCAAACTAAAACAGTGGGCGAAGTGTCTGGTTCTGGTAAAAAGCCATTTAAGCAAAAAGGTACTGGTAATGCAAGACAAGGTAATGCTCGAGGAGTCCAGCGTCGTGGGGGTGGTATTGCTTTCGGTCCGGTGACGAGGTCTCATGAAACTAAATTACAGAAAAAAGTTAGAAAACTTGGTATGAAGCACGCTCTTTCAATTAAGTTTTCAGAAGGGGCTGTTCATATTATAGATTCAACAAAAATGGACAAACCTAAAACTGCTGATTTAGTGAAGTCGTTATCTCATTTTGGTTCTGGTAAATTTTTTATTATAGATGGAAAAGAGGTCGATCAGAATATGAAATTATCGGCAAAATCAGTTGTTAACACTTGTGTTGTACCTGTTGTTGGCGCGAATGTTTATGATATAATCAATAGCGATTATGTTTTAATATCTAAGAGCGCTTTGCCACTTTTAGAAGAGAGGTTAAAATAATGGCTGTTAATAAATATGATTTGATAAGAAGTCCAATAATTACTGAAAAATCTACCTTTTTAGGCGAGTTAGGAAAGTATGTTTTTGAAGTTGCTCGTAACGCTGAAAAAGCTTCAATAAAGAAGGCTATTGAAGAGATTTTCGCAGTAAAGGTAAAGTCTGTTAACGTTCTTAATCAGAAAGGCAAAGAAAAAAAGTTTAAAGGTGTTCTTGGTCGTAGGTCTGATGTAAAAAAGGCCCTGGTGACTTTAGAAAAAGACCATACTATTGATTTTACTGGCGGGGGCAAATAAATGGCATTAAAACACTATAATCCAACTACCCCTTCGCAAAGGGAACTGGTTCAAGTTGATAAAAGTAATTTATGGAAAGGTGATCCATACAAACCTTTGACTAAAGGTAAGAGTAATACTGGTGGCAGAAATAATACAGGTAGAATTACTTCTTGGCATAGAGGTGGGGGGCATAAAAGGCTTTATAGGTTTGTTGATTTTAAAAGGTCTTTAGATGGGGAAGCTGTCGTAGAGAGATTAGAGTATGATCCAAATAGAACGGCTTTTATTGCTTTGCTTAATCACGTAGATGGTTCTAAGTCTTATATTTTAGCTCCTAATAATTTGAAAGTGGGAGACAAAGTAACATGTGGTGCTGACTCTGATATCAAGATTGGTAATTGTTTACCTCTAAGAAATATACCAGTTGGTACTATTGTACATAATGTTGAGATGAAACCAGGAAAAGGAGGTCAACTTGCTAGATCTGCTGGCACTTCTGTGAGTTTAGCTGGTAAAGATTCTGGTTATGCACAAGTAAAATTAGCTTCTGGGGAGTTAAGATTAATTCCTCTTGATTGTAAAGCTACAATCGGTATTGTATCGAATCCTGATCAGAAAAATACTAACATTGGTAAAGCTGGTAGAAACAGATGGCTTGGTAGGAGACCAGTTGTAAGAGGGGTAGCAATGAATCCTATTGATCACCCTCATGGTGGTGGTGAAGGTAAGACTTCTGGTGGTCGTCATCCAGTGACTCCTTGGGGTAAGCCGACTAAAGGTAAGAAAACGCGTAAGAACAAGCTTACGTCTAGGTTCATTTTGAAAAGAAAAACTAAGTAAGGTAGTAAGGCTATGGCACGTTCGACATGGAAAGGCCCTTTTGTAGATGGTTATTTATTAAAGAAAATCCAAAAAACAATGGATTCAGGTAAAAAAGATGTTATAAAAACATGGTCTAGAAGATCAACTATTTTACCGTTGTTTGTTGGGTTTACTTTTGCTGTACATAATGGTAACAAGTTTATTCCCGTTTCCGTAACTGAAGAAATGGTTGGTCACAAGTTTGGAGAGTTTTCTCCTACTCGTACTTATTATGGTCATGGGGCTGATAAAAAAGTTAAAAGAAAATAACATAGGGTAAAGATGGGTATATTAGTAAAAGCATCAGCGAGAAATTTGAGAACTAGTGCGCAGAAATTAAATTTAGTTGCAGCTATGATTAGAAGAATGAAAGTTTCTGAGGCTCTGGTGCAATTAGCTTTCTGTCCGAAAAGAATAGCTATTGATGTGAGAAAGTGTTTGCAGTCGGCTGTCGCGAATGCGGAGAATAATATGGGTTTGGATATTGATAGTTTAGTTGTCAATTCTGCCACCGTTGGGAAGTCGTTTGTAATGAAGCGAGTAAGACCAAGAGCGAGGGGTAGAAGTGCTAGAATCAATAAGCCTTTTAGCAGTTTGTATATAACAGTTTCCGAAAAAGAGGAGAATTAATATGGGACAAAAGGTAAACCCTCATGGTTTTAGAGTAGGGCCTACGCTTAATAAAGATTGGGATTCTGTTCTATATGCAGAAAATGATTATGCAGCTAAATTGCTTGAAGATTTAAAAATTAGGGCTTTGATTACGAAGCGTTACAAAGTTGCTCAGGTGAGTAGAATAATTATTCATAGATCAAGTAACAATGTAGTTATAAATATTCATGCTAAAAAGCCTGGTATTATTATTGGCAAAAGTGGTTCTGATATTGAAAAATTGAAGAAAGATGCGCAAGTAATTGTGGGGTGTGAAGTTTTTATAAATATTCACGAGGTTAAGAAGCCAGCTCTTGATTCAGCGATTACTGCTCAAACTATTACTGGGCAATTAGAAAGTAGGGTTTCTTTTAGAAAGGCCATGAAAACGGCGATGCAAAACAGTATGAAACAAGGTGCAAAAGGCATCAAGGTTGCTTGTTCTGGTCGTTTAGGTGGGGCTGAGATAGCTAGAACGGAGTGGTATAGAGAAGGAAGGGTCCCTCTTCATACTCTTCGTGCAGATATAGATTACTCAACATCTGAAGCTCATACTACTTATGGAGTAATTGGTGTAAAGGTGTGGATTTATAGAGGCGACTATACTCAGAGTAAAAGATAGTATTGTTTTAATTAATTTAACTGTGGAAGAGATGTAATGCTAGCTCCAAAGAAGCAAAAATTTAGAAAAGCTCATAAAGGTAGAGTTGCTACCAAAGCAAAGGCTGGAACAATGTTGAGTTTTGGTATGTTTGGTTTGAAATCTGTTGAGCAATTAAGAGTTACTGCCCGTCAAATTGAAGCGGCAAGGAGAGCTGCTGTTAGAGAAATGAAAAGGCAAGGTAGATTTTTTATCAGAATTTTTCCAGATTTGCCTGTTTCAAAAAAACCTAACGAGGTACGTATGGGTAAAGGTAAAGGTTCTCCAGAGTATTTTGCGGTGAGGGTCTCTCCTGGTAGGATAATGTTTGAAATTAATGGTGTTGATGAAGTTGTTGCGCGTAAGGCTTTAGAGCTTGCTGCTTCTAAGTTGCCAGTAAAAACAAAGATGGTAAAAAGATATGAGTGATTTGGATTATAAAGCAACCACCTTACTTGGCCTTGATGATAAGAAACTAAAAGACTCTCTTTCTTTTCTGAAGAAAGAGTTGTTTAATCTAAGGTTTCAAAAGACTCTTGGTGAGTTGACTAATACTAGTAGATTTGCAAAAGTTAAGAAAGATGTTGCCAGGGTTGAAACCGAATTAAGCAAAGTGCGATAAGACCATATCAGTTAGAGTGGAAAGGAGATTTAGGGATCCTCTTTACCAAAAGACTGTAAAAAGATCTACTAAATATGCTGCTCATGATCCTAAGAGCAAGTATAAAGAAGGTGATAAAGTTAGAATTATAGAGTGTAGACCTATATCTAAGACTAAAAGTTGGATGGTTGTAGACGAATAAATCTTTGACTTATTGTGTAAAGTTCTGTATTTTGTCCTGTGTTTAATATTATTTATGTTTTGGAAGTTTAAGTTATGATTCAGATGCAAAGCGTCCTAAAGGTCGCAGATAACTCTGGTGCCAAAAAAGTGATGTGTATAAAAGTCCTTGGTGGTTCAGACCATATGACTACAGAGTGTTGTAATGTCATAGTTGTATCTATAAAGACTGCGATTCCTGGTGGAAAAGTAAAAAAAGGCGATGTGCACAGAGCTCTTATCGTTAGAACTAGAAAAGGTATAAGGAGACCAGATGGTAGTACTATTCAATTTGATTCAAATTCTGTTGTGCTAGTGAATAAACAGAATGAGCCGATTGGAACTAGGGTTTTTGGTCCAGTACCAAGGGAGCTTAGAGGTAAAGGATTTGGAAAAATTGTTTCCCTTGCGGAAGAGGTGATATAAATGATTAAGCTAAAAATAAAAAAAGGTGATAAAGTAAAAGTAATCACGGGTAAAAGTAAAGGAAAAATAGGCGATGTTCTGAAGGTTTTTCCTAAAGAGAATCGTGCCATTGTTTCTGGAGTTAATCTTGCAAAAGTGCATTTAAAACCGAGTCGGGATAGTGAGGGCGGTATTTCTCAAAAAGAACTTACTATTCACATTTCGAATTTAAGTCATATAGATCCAAAAACAAATAATATAACTAAAGTTGGAACGAAAATTTTAGAAAATGGTAAGAAAGTAAGGTTTGCAAAAAAATCTGGTGAGATAATTTCGAAGGAAGGTAAGTAATGTTGCTCAAGTTTAAAGAGTTGTATGTGAAAGAAATAGTTAAGTCTTTACAAGAAAAGTTTGGCTATAAAAATATACATCAAATGCCAAAATTAGCTAAGATAGTAGTTAATATGGGGGTCAGTGACGCAGTGTCTGATTCAAAAGTTATTAACAATGCTATAGCTGATCTGACAGCTATTACTGGGCAGAAACCATATACGACCTATGCTAAAAAATCGATTGCTAGTTTTAAACTCCGTGAAGGTATGAAAATTGGTTGTAAGGTTACTTTAAGAAGCGATAGGATGTTTGAGTTTTTGGAAAGGCTTGTTATTGTTGCTCTGCCTAGGGTGAAAGAGTTTAAAGGATTTTCTGTAAAAAGCTTTGATGGTAGAGGTAATATGACTTTTGGAATCAAAGAGCAAATAGTATTCCCTGAAATTAATTATGATAAAATTGATAAAATTAGAGGCATGGACATTACTATTGTTACTACGGCAAAAACAGATGAAGAAGCAAAGCTTTTGTTATCTGGGTTTAATTTACCATTTTATAATTAATTTAGAGATAAGTTGCTATGGCAAAGATTGGTTCTATAGAGAGAAACGATAAAAGAAAAAGATTAGTTAAGTCTTTAGCATCAAAAAGAAAGGAGTTAAAAGAGCAGATTTATTCCAAAGACCTTCCTATTGACGAGAGATTTAATCTTGTGTTGAAATTAGCCAAACTTCCAAGGAATTCGGCTAAGACTAGAGTTAGGAATAGATGTGCATTAACTGGAAGGCCTAGGGGTTATTATCGCAAAGTTGGTTTGTCTAGGAATATGATTAGGGATTTAGCTGGAAAGGGCATGTTGCCTGGTGTTGTTAAAGCAAGTTGGTAAAATTTAAAGTTAAGGAAATGTTTTTATGTCAATGAGTGATAATATAGCGGATATGCTAACAAGAATTAGAAATGGGCAAAAAAGTAAGCTACTTAACGTTGCTATGCCTGCTTCTAAGCTCAAATGTGCAGTTCTAGATGTGCTAAAAGGTGAAGGATATATTGCTGGGTATACTTTTAATACAGAAGATAGAGAGATTAGTGTTGAACTAAAATATTCTCGCATTGGTAAACCTGCTATATGTGAGATTCATAAAGTATCTAAGCCTGGTAAAAGAATATATTCACCTATTTCTAACCTTAAGGGGTATTTTAATAACATGGGGATACATATTCTTTCTACATCAAAAGGTGTGATGTCTGATAGAGATGCTAAGAAGCATAATGTTGGTGGTGAAGTAATTTGTAAAGTATTTTAGAGTATTAAAATGTCAAGAGTAGGTAAGGTTCCGGTGTCGCTGACTAACGGCGCTAAGGTAGAAATTTCTGGTTTAAATATTAAAGTTCTTGGATCGAAAGGAACTTTAGAAAAAACTTTTGCTGGTGATATTAGTATTGAGCAAAACGAAAATGCAGTAGTTGTAAAGCCTTTAAATGGTACAAATGCAGCAAGAGCTATGTGGGGTACAGCAAGAAGTATTATTAATGCGATGGTTAAAGGTGTGACTATTGGGTTTTCTGAGGAGTTAGAGGTTAACGGTGTTGGTTACAGGGCTGCGGTTAAAGGTAAGTATTTAAATTTAACTTTGGGTAAAAGTCATAATACTAAAATTGAAATTCCAGAAGGGATTAAGGTTGAGGCTCCTAAGCAAAATATTATCACTCTTGAATCTATAAATAAAGAAATGCTAGGAGAGTTTATTGCCGTGATAAAGAGGCAGAGGCCTCCAGAGCCTTATAAGGGTAAAGGTATTAAGCGTAAAGGTGAATACGTACAAAGGAAAGAAGGTAAGAAAGGTTAATATTTAGGATTTGATATGAGTACAAAAAACCAGAGTTTTCATAAGAGAAAAGAACGCGTAAGAATTAAGCTTAAGAAGGTTAGCGATAGAAATAGGCTTTCCGTTTTTAAATCAGGTCAGCACATCTATGCTCAAATCATTGACGATGTGACAGCAAGAACTTTAGTATCTGCATCAACTCTTGATAAAGAAATCAGAAAGTTTGGTAAGTCAAATTGTCATATTGAAAATGCAATTAAAGTTGGTAAGCTGATAGGAGAAAGAGCGGCTGAAAAAGCGATTAAATTAGTTGCTTTTGATAAAGGGGGCCATAGATATCATGGTGTTATCAAAGCGCTTGCAGATGAAGCAAGAAAAAATTTGAACTTTTAATAGAGAAAATTAATGTCTAAAGATTCTACAAAAAACACAGATGGTTTAAGTGAAGAGCTAGTTCATGTCAATAGAGTGACAAAAGTAGTTAAAGGCGGAAGGAATTTTTCGTTTTCGGCTATTGTTGTGGTTGGGGATGGAAATGGTAGAGTGGGTTTTGGTAATGGTAAAGCAAAAGAAGTTACTGAAGCGAGAGCAAAAGCTACAAAAGATGCTAGAAATAATTTATTGTCAGTGTCTCTGTATAAAGGAAGGACTATTCATCATGATGTTATAGGAAAAAGTGGAGCAGCTAAGGTTTTACTTAGAAGGGCAGCTCCTGGTACTGGTGTTATTGCTGGTGGTCCGATGAGGTCAATTTTTGGGTGTCTTGGTATTGCGGATATAGTGGCAAAATCATTAGGATCTTCTAATCCTAATGCTATGATTACAGCTACTTTTGATGCTCTGCGCAATCTTAATACTCCAAAAATTATTGCTACAAGAAGAGATAAAAATGTTAGTGAGCTTTCTGTGAACTTGTTGAAAGAAGAAAAGTAAGAGATAAATTGGGGTTGTGGTATGACTGAAAAAAAAATAAATTCAAAATCTAAGCATATAAAGGTAATACAGATTGCAAGTCCAATAGGTCGTAGACCTGAACAGAGAAAAACACTTATAGGTCTTGGTTTGAATAAAATACGCAGAGAAAGAGTGCTTGAAGATACTGATTCTGTAAGAGGAATGGTTAATAAGGTGAAGCACTTGGTAAAATTTGAAATTATATCAGGAGTAAAGTAGGATGAAAATAAATTCATTATTTAACGTTCCTGGCTCTAGAAAACCAAGGAAAAGGATTTGCAGAGGTAATGGTAGTGGAACTGGTAGAACTGGTGGTCGTGGAGAAAAAGGCCAGAAGTCTCGCTCTGGTGTTGCTATCAAAACTGAAGGAGGCCAGATGCCACTTATCAAAAGGTTGCCAAAAAGGGGTTTTAACAGTTCTAAGTCTATAGATTATACTTCAATTAGTGTTGCTGATATAGAAGTTTTAGTGGCTGAAAAGAGAGTAGAAGCTCATGAAGTTTTGAATAAGGCTCAGCTCGTAAGTGTTGGTTATATTAAAAGCGAAAAGACGCCAGTCAAACTACTTGGTGGGATTGATAAGATGAAATTTAAAATCTCTGTGCAATTAGACGCTTACTCCAAATCTGCCAGAGAATTGATAGAAAAGGCTGGTGGTGAAGTATTATAAAGAGATTGTTAACTAATGCAAAAATCGAAAGGCGAACTTAGTAGCAGGATAATATTTACATTATCTATTTTGCTTGTTTGTAGGATAGGGTCTTTTGTTCCGATTCCTGGAATTGATTCCGTCGCGCTAGCTAGCTTAGCAGAGCAGAGTCAGGCTGGTATTCTTGGTATGTTTAATATGCTTTCAGGCGGTTCTCTTGGCAGGATGTCTATTTTCGCTCTTGCGATAATGCCTTATATTACCGCATCTATTATAATTCAGTTGATGACTATTGCTTATAAACCTTTGGAAAATCTTAAAAAAGAAGGAGAAACTGGTCGTAGAAAGATAAATCAATTGTCTAGATATTTGACAGTGTTGTTTGCTGCCTTTCAAGCTTATGGTGTGGCAATAGGTCTTGAATCTACTATAACTCCTTATGGTGCAGTTGTAATTATTCCTTCTTTGATTTTTAAGGTTTCAACAATTACTACTTTAGTTGTGGGTACCATGCTTCTTATGTGGCTTGGTGAGCAGATTTCATCTCGTGGAATAGGTAATGGTACATCTTTAATAATTTTTATCGGTATTGTTTCTGGTCTTCCTAGTGCTGTAATAGGAATGTTTGAGTTATCTAGAAAAGGAGTTATGTCTCCTATTGCGGTGATTGCAATTTGCGTTGGAGTTGTGGCTATGATAGCAACAATTATTTTTTTTGAAAGAGCCCAGCGTAAAGTTTTAGTGCAATATCCGAAAAGACAAGTCGGAAATAAAGTTTATGGTGGTGATGCGACGCATTTACCTTTGAAGTTGAATACTTCGGGTGTAATACCACCGATTTTTGCAAGCTCTGTACTTTTGTTCCCAGCTACTATAACAGGTTTTTCTGGTGATGCTTCTGAGTTTATGTCTGTGCTTTCTCGTTATTTGGGTCATGGAAAACCACTATTTATTTTTCTATACATATCCTTAATAATGTTTTTTAGCTTTTTTTATACAGCTGTAGTATTTAATTCTGAGGAGACAGCAAATAATTTAAGAAAACATGGTGCTTATGTTGCTGGTAAAAGACCTGGTAAGAACACATCTGAGTATTTTGATTATTTACTTACAAGGTTGACTGTTATCGGTGGTTTGTATTTGTCGGTAATATGCGTTCTTCCTGAAGTGTTAATGAATAAATATTCTGTAGCATTTGCTTTAGGTGGGACAAGTTTTTTAATAGTTGTAAATGTTGTTATAGATACTTTTACTCAGATTCAGACTCATTTATTTAGTTCTAGGTACGAAGGATTGGTAAAAAAAATGAAGTTAAAGGAGAAATGATAAAAAAAATTATATTACTAATGGGTCTTCCTGGCTCAGGTAAAGGTACTCAAGGTAAGATTTTGGCTGAGAAATTGATGCTTCCTCACGTTTCTACAGGTGATATTTTTAGAAAAATGACGAAAACTGATACAGAAGAGTCAAAACTTTTAAGTGAGTATATGATTTCTGGTAAACTTGTACCTTCTGAGTTAGTAAATAAAATTGTTAGAAAAGTTCTTCTATCTGGTGAATATAAGGATGGATGTATTTTAGATGGTTACCCAAGAAATCTAAAACAAGCTGAGTATTTTATCGAAAATATAGATACAGAGATTAGTTCAGTATTTTTTGAAGTTGCAGATGAAACAGTAGTCAAAAGGATTATGGGGCGTTATAGTTGCCAGTCTTGCGGCGCAATTTACAACAATTATTTTGATACTTTAAAAGTAACTGGTGTATGTGATCATTGTGGCTCTACAGAGTTAACATCTAGGTCTGATGATGATGAAAAAACTGTATTGGAGAGAATAAAAGAATATAAGAAAGAGACGCTACCTTTGGTTGAGTATTACAAAAGAAAAGGAAGATTTTTTACTGTCAATGCAGGTGGTACTAAGGAAGAAGTGATTAAAGAGATAAGTTTGATTGCAAAAAGGATTTGACTTTATCAGATATTTTTATATTATTCTGATTCTAATTATTTATAAAAATTTGGAGAAATTTTGTGGCAAGGATTGCAGGTGTAAATATTCCAGCAAATAAAAGATTAGTTATTAGTCTGACATATATTTATGGTATTGGACTGACTTCTGCTCAAAAAATTTGTAAGGATGCTGGTATTTCGGAAAGTAAAAGAGTTAAAGATTTAGTGGATCAGGAGCTAATCACTCTTCGTTCTATTATAGATAAGAATTGCCAGGTAGAAGGGGATTTGAGAAGGGAAGTAAATCTTAATATTAAAAAGAAAAAAGATATACGTTCTTATGAAGGTTTAAGACATATTAGAAGATTACCAGTTCGTGGTCAGAATACGCATTCTAACGCTAGAACCAGAAAGGGAAAACGTGTTGCTATCGCTGGAAAGAAACAATAATTTAGGATATAGATAAATGAGTCCAATTAGTAAAATTAAGAAAAAAAAGAAAAATATTTCGCTCGGGGTTGTTCATATTAAAGCTACCTTTAATAATACTATTGTAACTTTTACAGATGTTCAAGGTAATGTAATAGCTATCTCTACAGCTGGATCACATGGTTTTAAAGGAGCTAAGAAAGCAACTCCTCATGCTGCACAACTTACAGTAGATAGAGCTTCTGAAAATGCTAAGGATAATGGTATGAAGACTGTGTCTATAAGGGTTAAAGGTGCTGGATCACAGCGTGAAGCTGCTATGAGGGCGGTATTTAGTCAAAATTTTGTTGTGACTTCAATAACCGATGTTTCAAGTGTTGCCCATAATGGTGTTAGAGCGCCAAAACGAAGAAGGGTATAAGCAGAAAACATTAGAGAAAGGTAAAAATATGCTATCACTAAATAAGAATTGGAATTTGCTTATTAAACCGTCAAAAATTAGTTACATTGAGTCTGGTGATGACAGGAGTAATGTTGCTAATATAGTAGTTGAACCGCTGGAAAGAGGTTTTGGTCTAACGCTTGGAAATGCTTTGAGAAGAATTTTACTTTCTTCTTTGCAAGGAGCTGCAATCACTGCGATGAAAATTCCGGGTGTAGTGCATGAGTTTTCTGCAAAATCAGGTATTAAAGAAGATCTGGTTGATCTCATTCTGAATGTAAAAAACATAGCGATTAAAATGCATAGTTCTGAGACAAAAATCGTTAGACTCAATGTTAAGGGACCATGTGTTGTTACTGCTGGTATGATCGAAACATCGAGTGATGTTGAAATATTAAATCCAGATCAAAAACTTTGCACTTTATCTAAAGATGCTGAGCTTGAGATCGAGTTTTATTGTGAAACTGGTAGGGGGTATATCCCAGCTAGTAGTGCAAGGGAAAAAGATTTGCCAATAGGTGTTATAACTATTGATGCATTATTTAGTCCTGTAAGAAAAGTTTCTTATAAGGTAGAAGACACGCGTGTTGGTCAAGTGACTGATTACGATAAGTTAATAATGACAATTGAAACAGATGGCACTATTACTCCAGAAATGGCTATAGCACTATCTGCTAGGATTCTTCAAGATCAATTAGAACTGTTTGTAAGCTTTGAAGAAGAGGAAGAAGAAAGAGCTGAAACCTTACAAGAGTTAGAGTTTAATCCTGTATTACTTAAAAAGGTTAGTCATCTTGAACTGTCTGTTAGGTCTCAGAATTGTCTGCAAAATGACAATATTGTTTACATTGGTGACCTTGTAATAAAAACAGAAGCCGAAATGCTTAGGACTCAAAATTTTGGCAGAAAATCTCTAAACGAGATAAAAGAAATTTTATCTAAATTTAATTTAAAATTTGGTATGGAAATTTCTGGTTGGCCTCCTGAAAATGTTGAAGAGTTAGCTAAGAAACACGAAGATCCGTATTGATAGTTACAAGAGTAGAGTGTATTAGTTGTTATAATTGCGATGATATCAAGTTGAAACATTAGGTATAAAAAAAATGCGTCATAAGTTAAAGGGAAGAAAGTTAAATAGAACTAGTAGTCATCGAATGGCGATGTTTGCAAATATGGCAACATCTTTGATTATGAATGAGCAAATCAAAACTACTGTGCCAAAAGCTAAAGAGTTAAGGCCGTTTGTTGAGATTTTGGTGACTAAAGCAAGAAGTGGAACTCTTGCGGTTAGAAGGGAAATTATATCAAAAATTAAAGATAAGGTAGCAGCTGAGAAACTAATTTCTATTTTGGCTGTTAGATATAAAGAGAGGCCAGGTGGGTATACTAGAATAGTTAAAGCTGGCTTTAGGTATGGGGATGCGGCTCCAGTCGCTTACATTGAATTTGTTGATAGAGATGTAAATGCGAAAGGTTGTATGACGCCTAAGATTCAAAAATCAATAGAACAAGAAAATCAAGAGTAAGAGAATTAGAACATGGCAAATCATTCATCCACGGAAAAAGCTATAAGAAAAACAGTGAAAAAAGCTGCTATTAATAAGAGCAGAAGAACTAGAGTGAGAACTTATATTAAGAAGGTTGTAACGGCTGTTGAATCTGCTTCTGTAGGTGATGAAGCAAATAAGGCCTTAGTTGTTGTGCAATCAGAAATGATGCGCGCAGTGTCAAAGGGTTTAATTAAGAAAAATACAGCTTCAAGAAAAATAAGCAGGCTTGCGAAAAAAGTAAAATTAGCCTCAATGACTGCAGTTTCAAAATAATAATATTTTATTTAGTCTATTTTCTACTCAAAGCCACTAGAATTTACAGTGGCTTTTTTTTATATCTGAGAATTAAGTAGTAACTATATTGAACTTGTTTTGCTAGGCTCAAAGGAGTGAAGCCTAGAAATCTAGGAGAGTGGACGAGTTTGTTAAGCAAGCTCAACTTAAAAGACATAATTTTAGAGAAGGTTTTTTGAATTAAAACCCTTGATAAATTGGAGCTAAAATATGGCATTTTTTCATTTAGCTTGTTTTTTTTTTCCTTTAATTATTGAAACTAAAATTCCTATTAATATTAAAATTATAGTTAGCAACAATGGAACAAGTTTTGGTATTTCTATAAAGTGAGAGACGAATATTTTAATTCCAATTAGGATTAAAATGATAGCAAGAGAATGTTTAATATATTTAAACCTTTCTACGATATCTACAAGACAGAAAAACAAAGCTCTAAGCCCTAAAATTGCAAAGATGTTTGAGCTGTACACAATAAAGGTATTTTGTGTTATTGCAAAAATGGCAGGAATACTATCAATAGCAAATATTAGATCCATGAATTCAATAGTAATTAATGCCATGAACAAAGGTGTAAAAAATAATTTACCATCTTTTCTAATGGTAAATTTATTACCTACCAATTCTGGATGAATGTTTAAATGACCGCTAAGCCATCTATATATAAACATATCTTTGATATTTTTGGCTGGTTTGTCAATCATATATAAAGTTTTAAAGCCTGTAATAATAAGAAAGATTGCAAAAACAAATAATATCCATGCAAATTCTTGGAGCAGTTTTGCTCCAAGATAAATCATTATCGCCCGAAGAACGATTACCCCTAATATTCCCCAAAACAAAACTCTATGCTGATATTTTATGGGAATTTTAAAAAAAGTAAAAATCATTGACATGACGAATATATTGTCAAGTGCCATAGTTTTTTCTAAAAGAAACCCTGTGTAATACTCACTTGCTCTATCGGGCCCAAATTCATATAAAATAAACAACCCAAATATACATGATATAGTTATATAAAAAAGACTTATATAGATGCTTTTTTTAAAACTAATCACTTCATCTTTTTTATTTAGAATACCTAAATCAATGATTAAAAGCGTAATAATTACTGATATAAAGACGCCCCAAGCAAAAATTTGTGTAGTCATAATAAATTATTTATTTTGTTCCATTTAAATTAAGTACTATAAGCCTTTGGCTTAAAAATCAAAAAATAATGTTTAAAGAAGTACTAACTGGTTAAAATTAGTGCCAAAAGTGTGTTTTTGTTGACATGTATTATTAATTAGTACTTAATTCAAGTATTGGATTACGTACCTGTTGGTTAAATTTCTTTGCAAAAAAAATCTTTTAGATATATAATGATATCAACTATTTATAGGGGTGTTAAATAATGTCAGGTCAGCTTTTAGAGCTTATAATTTTTGCAGGGATTGCTTTTTTTATAATAAATAAGCTTATATCTACTTTGGGAAGTACATCAAGTGATGACCCCGCAAAAAACAAGAGTTTTTTTGGAGAGAATTTGACCAAAACTCTAAAAGATGTTACTTATACTGGGTCCGCAAACGTTCTAAAACCTAGCTTTTTAAAGGTAAATAAACTAGATATTAAAGATTTAGTGTTGTCAGAAAATAAAGAATCTGTTGAAAAAGGTTTGCAAGAAGTGTTGGGAAAATCACCTTCTTTTGATGTAAGACGTTTTGTTGCTGGAGCAAAATCAGCTTTTCAAATGATTATAGAAGCGGCTTTACAGGGGGATGATAACCAGTTGGAAGAATTAGTTGATAAAAGATATATTGATAATTTTAAATCAATAGCAGTAAATTATGGCGAACTGACAGAAAATGCTAAAAAACTATCAGTGCAAATATCTGAAATATACATGTTTGGTAATAATATTTTTATAAAGGTGCTTTTGCTAGGTACTGATGTTACTGAAAAAATTAAAGACCTGCACGAGGAATGGACTTTTTCCAAAAGTGCTTTAAGCTCTGATCCAGCTTGGCATTTAACTAATATTGATAGACCGCAATAGTTTCTTCGTACCATATTACCAAATTTAGATAAGCTGCAAAAGTTAACCATAAAAAGTATGGTATCATAGCGTAAGCCAATAGCTGGTAGTCGCTCCATGATTTTACTATTATGTATATGATAATTATGGCGATAATAATAATTATTATTGCGGCTAAGCCAGTTAGATGCATGCTAAAAAAGATCGGAGTCCAGATCCAGTTGAGTATTAGCTGAATTACAAATAATGTTAATATTAATTTGATTTTGTGTTCTTTCCTGTTAGCCCAAAGAAATTTCCCCATTAATGCTAAGATTACGTATAACACGATCCAAGTCAAAGAAAAAACAAAATTTGGTGGTGTAAGTGATGACTTTGTAATTGAGTAATACCACTCCATGTTTGCTTTAGTTATCTGCCCAAGGCAAAATCCTATAAGTTGAAATAATGAAATCCAAGTAAAGTTGTGTAGTGCTTTTTTTATAGTAATTATCATAGAAGGGTTTCTAGTTTTAATTCTATTTTCTTTGAAAAACTAATTTTTTGCAAATGAATAATCAATCTGAAAAAATATTATATTTTAAAAATATTGTCACTTTTTAAAAAGCTGTGATTTTTATAAAAATTTGCTATAATGCTAAACAAAATAGCAGCACTATTTATTTAAAAAATATAGTTATGAAAAAAATTGCCTTTATTAAAATGCATGGTTTAGGTAACGACTTTGTCATTATTGAAAATTCGCTACTTTCAGGCGTTAAGGATATAAAAAGATTTATAATTAGTATTTCAAATCGTCAAATTGGTATTGGTTGTGATCAATTTATAACTTATACGAAGCATGATCATTTTATTTCTATGAATATATTCAATCAAGACGGTTCAAAAGCAAAAGCTTGCGGTAATGCTTCTAGGTGTCTATCTCGTTTAATGTTTGATCAGCACGGAATTAAAGATTCGGTAATAAGTATCGGAGATAAAAAGATTACTACTACATATTATGATCCACAAAACATAACTGTTAATATGGGAGTAGCAAGCTTTGCAGCTGATTGGATGCCCTCACAGGAAAAATTATGGCAATTAGCTGAAAAATATAGGGTAGAACCAAAGGAAATGCTTTGTGTGGATGTTGGGAATCCTCACCTCGTGATTTTTAGTAAACTAAGCGATAAAGATAAAAAAATAATTGGTAAAAATTTACAAAAACATGAGTTATTTATAAATGGAGTAAATGTAAATTTTGCTCAAGTTGAAGACAACACTATAAGTTTAAAAGTCTGGGAGAGAGGAGCCGGCTTTACAATGGCTTGTGGTAGTGGCGCATCTGCTAGTTTTGCAGCAGCAAGCAAACTAGGGTTTGTTGATAAAAAAGCAGAGGTAGCTTTTACACTTGGCACTTTAAAAATGCATGAACAAGCTAATCAGATTTTGATGACTGGTCCAGCATCTTATGTTTTTATAGGGGAATATTATTTATGAGCAAAAACCAAGAAGTACTGACTTTTGGTTGTAGATTAAATATTTACGAGAGTGAGATTATCAAAAATAATTTAGCAAAATCAAAGCTTGAAAATGTTGTAGTGGTTAATACTTGTGCAGTAACAAAAGAAGCTGAAAAGCAAGCAAGGCAAGCCATCCGTAAAATTAAAAGACAAGATCCATCTAAGACGATAATTGTTACTGGGTGCGCGGCTCAAAACACTCCAGAAATGTTTGCGTCGATGAGTGAAGTAGATAAAGTTCTCGGTAATGAAGAAAAACTCTCAGATGCTAATTATTTTATTGGAGAAGAACGAGTTGCTGTTAATGATATTATGTCAATTAAAGAGACGGCAAATCACTTGGTAAAAAGTTTTGAAGGTAAGGCTAGAGCTTTTATTCAAGTGCAAAATGGCTGTGATCATAGATGTACTTTTTGCATGATACCATATGGAAGAGGTAATAGTAGATCTGTACCAATAGGAGTTATTGCTGAGCAAGTTCGAATGTTAGTTGCAGAAAATTATCATGAAATAGTATTAACAGGTGTAGATGTGACTGCTTACGGTGCTGATCTACCAGGTAGCCCTACTTTTGCTCAGATGATTAGAAGGATATTAGCTCTGGTCCCTAGTTTACAAAGACTCAGGCTTTCTTCAATCGATGTTGCGGAAATAGATGATGATCTTTTTGACCTTATTGCTTATAATCAAAGAATAATGCCACATTTTCATATCAGTCTTCAAGCTGGAGATAATATGATTTTGAAAAGAATGAAGCGCCGTCATAATAGAGAGCAAATAGTTGAGTTTTGTAATAAGCTCCGATCTATAAGGCCAGATGTATCTTTCGGAGCTGATATCATTGCTGGATTCCCTACAGAAACTGACGAGATGTTTGAGAATACAAAAAGGTTAATTGCTGAAGCTGGACTTCAATATTTGCATATTTTCCCTTATTCTGAAAGAGAAGGGACACCAGCTTCTAGAATGCCTCAAGTACCTAAAAAAATTAGAAAAGAAAGAGCAGCAATTTTGCGAGCAGAAGGCATTAAAGAATTACATAAATTCTTTAATCAGAATCTTGGTAGAGACGTAAATATTCTAGTTGAAAAAAATAACATGGCTCACACAGAGAATTTTATACCAGTAAAACTTGATGGTGAACATAGTGTTGGTCAAGTAATAAAAGCAACATTATACTCATTTGGAGCCGAATATATGATAGCAAGGGCAGCATAGAGTGTAGTTGTTGGATTCATAGTCATTGTTTCAACATTTTGTTGTTAAATTGCAGCAAATGATTTTTCATATCTTTCAGAATCCCTGTAAATAACTGTAAATTCCTTATCCTAAAATGGTGTTATAAAGGTTGCTTTAATTATACGATCATGTCCTGACAAGTCTTTAATAATTATA
>JAIFLQ010000002.1 GCA_020048975.1 Rickettsia sp.
CATAATATCCCCCTAATTCTGGAGTTGGCTTAAAAAAGGTCATTGATGACGACAAATGGAGCGTCTTAAACTCAGTCATGGCGAGGAGATTAAGCGACGAGGAGATCTATTATTAGAAGATGAAAAACCAGTCATTGCGAGCGAAGCGTGGCAATCTAGCTTTAAAGTCACGAAAGTGTGGATCACTTTGCATTCGCTCGTGATGAAGGTCTGAAAGCCTTATCTTACAAATCATACATGGCTTCTTGTTGCCATGAAAGAAGACTGAGAGGAATAGACAAAAACTTATAAAATAAGCAGAATCCGAATAAACCAACTATGTTCTATTCTTCGCGTACTACTAAAACAGACACGGAGGAATGTCTAACTATTTTTGAAGCATTAGGACCAAGCATGTAATCACGCAGTTGCGGTCTAACAGCAGATATAATTATTAAGTCTGCATTTACTTTATTTGAATAATTTATTATTTCATCATATATAGCACCACGACCAACATAACATTTTGCTTGAATCTCTTCAGGTACATACTTTGTTACCAAGTCTTGCAACTGGTTATTATATTTTTCTTTTTGATCACTCATCCAGTTTTTAGGTAAATAATCTTCCACCAACTTTGTACCAAAGTCCGGAATAATATGTACAAGGTGTAAACTTGCTCCAAAAGCATTAACAAAATTAAGCGCAGGCGGAAAAATAGCTTTTATCGATTGTTTATCTGATAAATCTATTGGAACAATTATATTTTTATACATCTTTAGTAATACTTAATATTTTTTAAATTATTTATCATTAATAGCTGGTAAAACAAAGCCAGAAGTAAAGTGATCTTTATCTAAATCATACAACAAAGGATCTGATAATTTAAACTGATCAATTCTACCTTTTAAATAAGACATAAGATTAGAAACTATTTCTCTTGGTACCGATTTTCTTGTAATAAAGACAGCAGACGCAGCAACCGTTTGTTCGCTTCTATCTATCCCAGGATAACCTTTTTCATCAATAGTATATGCTTTAAAAGCTGCATTATTCTTGATTAACATCTCAATTTTATCTCTTTCAATACTAACAAAATCAGATTCACAAGAATGAGTAATATGATTCACCAAAGCATTAGGATGACCGGTCATCAAAATTATAGCATCAATCTTACCACCGCAAAATTGGTTAGCATAATCTTCGTGTGACATTTCTATATCTTCTGGTTCTTGTTTAAAATCATAATAAGAAGAGAGAGCCACATAAGCAACTGTACTATCTGAATTTCTAGGTCCATTAGATATTTTCTTACCATCTAAATCTCCAAACATAAAAATCTTATCTTTGTCCTTAGCAATTACAGTAAAAGCCTCATCATGAAGCCTAAGAAGCTGCACTATATCATCAAATGGTTTAGAGTCAACAAAATACCCCTTTCCTTTATGAGCATCTACTGCTAGATTCCCCAGCGCAAAAGCAAAATCCACTTCTTGATTTTGTAAAAGTCCAATATTCTCAAGAGTACCACTTGTTGGCACAACTTCACAACGTATACCATTGTTAGATTCTGTTATATATCTACATAACCTTAATCCAATAAAATAATACCCCTCTAGTATGCTACCTGCAGCAATCTTGATAACTTTTTTATCTAGATCCTCCGAAGCAAAAACAGAGTTACAAGAAATACTTACTATAAAAAGAAAACAAATAACAGACTTTAACTTTAACTTCTTCATAATAATTACACTCAATCCGAATTATATAAATCTCTATCTAGAGTACCTTCACTGCTATCTATTAACAAAGTAATTGTTGCATCACCAGTAATATTTATAGCAGTACGTAACAAATCAAGCACCCTATCAATACCAGCTATTATTGCGACCCCTTCTATAGGCATATTTACTGCAGATAAAATCATTGGCAACATAACTATTGACCCTCCAGGAATCCCAGCACCCCCCATCGAACCAAGAGTTGCTGTAAGTATTATTACCATATAATCACTAATAGAAAGTGTTATATCCATCATCTGAGCAAAGAATAAAGTAGTCAAAGACAAATTAATTGCCATACCATCCATATTAATAGAAGCCCCAAGAGGCAATACGAACGAAGTACTTGATTCAGAAATCCCCAATTTTTGACGACAAACTTGCATAGTGGTAGCCAAACTAGCTTTACTGCTACCGGTAGATAACGCTATTGATTGATATTCAAAACTTTTTCTATAAAAAGGCATGGGCGACATTCTACAAAAAACTATAATAAATAATCCAAAGATTAAATATTGCAATGCCATAGCAGTAGTTATTGCAAATACCAATCTTGATAAACTAACCATAATTTCAAGTCCTTGAGTTCCAACTACCCAAGCTGTTAAGGCAAAAGCGCCATAAGGCGATAATTGAACAACTTTAGAAATCATTTTTAGCACCATTTTTGCCATGGAGTGAATAAAAGACTTTAAAGGATCAGCCACCGAACCCATCGAATTTAAAACCATACCAGTAAAAATAGCAAAAAATACTACTTGCAATGTTTTACCTTCAGCAAATGATCCAACAATATTATTAGGTACAATATTTATTAGGAATTCAATCAAATCAAACCCACCTTCTTTAAAATTCCTTTCTTGAGGAACTCCGAAATCTATTACAACACCTACCCCAGGTTTTAAGATAGATGCGACAGCTAAGCCAAAGACAACTGCAAAAAATGTAGTCCCAAGAAATGCTAAAACAGATTTCATTCCGACTCTACCAAGAGAACTTGGGTCATTCATACTAGTAATACCAGAAACTAGGCTAAAAAATATTAATGGTAATATTATCATCTGAATTAATCGTAAAAATATGGTTCCTATCGGTTTCACATCCTCAGAATATTGAGGTAAATATACACCAAACGCCACTCCCAAAATCAATCCAAGGGTAACTTTATGCCAAAGTTTCATAAATAAACCTCATCTATTATTCTTAGTTTAAAAATTACAATTTTTATAATCAACCGACTAAACAACAGTCCAAACAGACAACATATTGACATATAGCTGCTTTATACTAGAGTTGATTATATATTAAATTTATTTAAGCCCCTCTTTCACCCAATCCAAATATTGGGGTAATCCAGAGGTAATATCAAGCTTAATTATTTCTGGTAAACTATAGTTGTGGTATTCAAGTATAGTTTTTTCAACATCATCATACTTACTAGACAAAGTTTTTATCATCAAACGAAATTCCTTTGACTTACAAAGTTGCTCCTCCCAGTAAAATGAACTCGAAACCTTATCTAGTTGAACACAAGCAGCAAGCCTATTTTCAACTAAATAAGATATAATCTCATTCGCAGTTTTTAAATTATCTGTAGAGGTTATAATAAGACAACATTCTGTATTCATCTCACTTCTACATAACAATTTGGTGTCTCATAAAGCTTAATTCTTAATATCTGAAATAAACTTTGTGCAAATAATAGAGGTATAACATCTTCAAGTAGATGTAAAGCAATATTTTCAGCTGTTGGATTTGAATCTAAATAATATACTGATTGACCTGTACATTTTGCAATATACTCACCCAAATTCTTATCACTTATATTAAGAATCACATTATGGTCAAAATTATTATCAATCCACTCTTTCATAATTGTCTTCAGCAAGGCAAAATCAGCAACCATACCAATTTCATCCAATTTAGAAGTAGTAGCAGTGATCTCTAGAATATATCTGTGACCATGCAAATACTTACATTTATTTTTATGCCCGACAACACGATGAGCAGCATCAAATTCTATCCTTCTAGTACACTCTACCACAAATTAGTTACTCACAAAACTAAGTAAAGAATCATACTTGACAAGTGTAGCATTTAATATGTTAGCATCAAAACTATTTTCTTTTAAACCATCTAGTTCTAGCTTTAAACTTGCAATTTTATTCAAAACATCATTTTTCTTTTGATCTTCCAAAGAAACAACAAATTCAGAAACTATATCTATCTCACTAGGAGTAATGCGAGCTACTCCTCCATAAACAAAAAATTTCTTTTCCTGACTATCTAAAAAAACACTTATACAACCCGTTGCTACCGTTGAAATAAATTTGCTATGTCCAGGTAACACACCGAAAACACCTTCTCCTCCAGGAATGTTAACCATTGTCGCATTTGCTTCAAACACAACATCTAAAGGCATAATAATTTTCACCAAAATATTGTTACTCATAGAATTACACTCACTTGCTGTCCATTTTTTTAGCTTTTTCTACAGCTTCTTCAATAGTACCAACCATGTAAAAAGCCGCTTCTGGTAAATAATCGTATTTACCCTCAATCAACCCTTTGAACCCTGCAATTGTATCGCTAAGCTCAACAAATTTGCCTTTGATCCCAGTAAAAACCTCAGCTACGTGGAAAGGCTGAGATAAAAATCTTTGAATTTTCCGAGCCCTACCAACAATTAACTTATCTTCTTCTGAGAGTTCATCCATACCAAGAATAGCGATTATATCCTGCAAAGATTTATAAGTTTGTAAAATTCTTTGCACTTCTCTTGCTATAGTATAATGTTCTTCACCAACGATCTCTGGATCTAAAATTTGTGAGTTACTATCAAGAGGATCAACAGCAGGATATATACCAAGCTCAGCAATTTGACGACTAAGCACTGTTGTTGCATCCAAATGTGTAAAGGAAGTGGCTGGCGCTGGATCAGTTAAATCATCGGCTGGAACGTAAATCGCTTGTACAGAAGTAATAGACCCACGCTTAGTTGAGGTAATTCTTTCTTGCAAGGAACCCATATCCGTTGCCAATGTTGGTTGATATCCAACAGCAGATGGTATACGCCCAAGTGTTGCTGATACTTCTGAACCAGCTTGAGTAAAACGAAATATATTATCAACGAAAAACAAAACATCTTGGCCACCGTCAAGATCACGAAAATACTCAGCAATAGTGAGTCCTGTTAAAGCTACCCGAGCCCTAGCTCCTGGAGGTTCATTCATTTGGCCATACACAAGTGCAACTTTAGATTTTTCTAAATCATCCTTATTAATTACACCAGAATCAATCATTTCATGATAGAGATCATTACCTTCACGAGTCCTTTCACCGACACCAGCAAAAGCAGTGTAACCACCATGAGCTTTAGCCACATTATTAATTAATTCCATAATAATCACTGTTTTACCAACTCCCGCCCCACCAAACAGACCAATTTTACCACCTTTAGAGTAAGGAGCCAATAAATCAACAACCTTTATACCAGTTACTAAAATACTTCTTTCTGTTGACTGATCTTCAAATTTTGGAGCATCTTTATATATCGAGGAAAACTCTGTTGTCTTAATTTCACCCATTTCGTCTACGGGCTGACCGATTACATTCATAATTCGCCCTAAAGTACCCTTTCCTACTGGAACCTGTATCGGCTTACCAGTATCCTTAACAAGAGTTCCCCTTACTAAACCATCTGTTGAGTCCATCGCAATACAACGAACAGAACTATCACCAATATGTTGAGCAACCTCAAGCACTAGCTTGTCACCATTGTTAATACATTCAAGTGCATTTAAAATATTTGGTAGCTTCTCACCATCTTCAAATCTAACATCAACTACTGCCGAAATAATTTGAGTTATTTTTCCTTGTTTTTTAGTCATTTTAAACCTTTACTATTATTTAGCACTCTTTCCAAAAGGATCTTTTTGATCCCGAACTAATTCACCTGCAACTGCATAATTTTCAGGCATCATTTCTGACAAGATAATACGAACATTTTTAGGCTCTACATCTAAAGATTCGCATATAGCTTGAGTCACCTTATTTACAAGTTGTTTCTTTTTAATACTATCTCTTCCATGCATTAAATGAATTTGTACAATCGGCATATTATTTATATATTTAAGTTAATTTACCACCACAAACATATTTAAACCTAATAAGCAACCATCAATTCAAAAAGTGAGGCTTATTTACAAAGCCTCTGCTCCAGAAATAATCTCTGTAAGCTCTGTTGTAATCATCGCTTGCCTTGACCTATTAAGCTTCAAAGTCAGTTTTTCTATTAATTCTCCTGCATTCCTAGTAGCACTGTCCATCGCGGTCATTCTTGCAGCCTCTTCACTAGCTTTATTCTGTAAAAAACTGTACTTTATAACACCAGTAATGTATAAGTTTATCAAAATATTTACAAGATTAGAACCTTCATACTCACATCTAGAACTAACCGATACTTCACTATTTGTTTGCGGAGTTTCCTCTAGCTGTTCAACTGGAAAAACACTGATTCTAGTCATAACTTGTGTTAAAGCATTCTTAAACTCATTATAATACAAATAACAGGCTCCTATTTTATCTTGCTCCGTTAAGTTAATAATTTTATCCTTAATTTGCAAAGTAACTGGAAGAAAATTATCTTTTATTACATGATAATATTCTACGATGAGATCTGAGTATCCACCCTTTAACGCATCATAACCTTTTTTACCAACAACAATCAACTTTACCTTAATATTTTGTTCTGTAAATTTAGCAATATCCCGTTTTACAGCTCTTATTATTTGAGAATTAAAACTACCGCACAACCCTCTTTCTGAAGTCATCACCAAAAATAAAAATGGTTTATCCTCAACATCCTCTTTAAAAAATTTTCTATCGAGTGGACTTAAATCAACAAAATTAATATCTAATCTAATATCATTCATAATCTTTACAAGAACAGATGAATAATCATCTAAAGCTTCAGCATGATCCTTAATCCTACGAAGTTTTGCAGCAGATACCACTTGCATTGCTTTAGTAATTTTCTGTGTAGATTTTACACTTTTAACTCTATTTCTAAGCTGTTTTAAACCAGACATACTAATATTGATTATTATCTAAAAATTCTTTTAAAAATTCCTCAAGATAAAGCTTTAACTTTTCTTCAGTTGCGCTGCTTAAATCCTTTTCTTGTCTAATAGCCTTCAGTATTGCGTCACCAGTTAAACGAATATTGGATAGCAACTCATGTTCAAATTTCTTTACATCAGAAGGTTTTATCTTCTCAAGATATCCACGTACACCAGCATAAAGAGTAACTACCTGTTCTTCCACAACAAAAGGCGAATATTGTGGTTGCTTAAGAATTTCTGTTAGTTTCAAACCATGCTGTATTAATTTTTGAGTTGCTGCATCAAGATCTGAGCCAAACTGAGCAAAAGATTCCATTTCACGGAACTGCGCAAGCTCTAATTTCAATGAACCAGCAACCTTTTTCATTGCTTTAATTTGAGCAGCTGAACCCACCCTACTCACTGAAATACCAACATTTACAGCTGGTCTAATACCTTTGTGAAACAATTCACTTTCCAAAAATATTTGACCATCAGTTATTGAAATCACATTAGTTGGAATGTACGCTGAAACGTCACCAGCTTGAGTCTCAATAATTGGTAAAGCAGTCAAAGAACCACCACCATTTTTATCAGAAAGCTTTGCGGCGCGTTCCAATAATCTAGAATGCAAATAAAACACGTCCCCAGGGTAAGCTTCACGCCCAGGAGGCCTTCTAAGAAGAAGCGAAATCTGGCGATAAGCAATCGCATGTTTTGTTAAATCATCATATACAACAAGAGAATGCATCCCATTATCTCTAAAATATTCACCAATTGTACAACCAGTATACGGAGCCAGAAATTGTAATGGCGCAGGATCAGAAGCAGTCGCTGCTACCACTACAGTATAAGACATAGCGCCAGCTTCTTCTAATTTTTTTACTATTTGAGCTACTGTTGATCTCTTCTGACCGATTGCCACATAAACACAGAAAATTTTATCTGCGGTCTCATTATCTAAATGCGCATGTTTTTGGTTTATTATTGTGTCTATTGCTATTGCAGTCTTTCCTGTTTGGCGGTCACCAATTATCAATTCCCTCTGCCCTCTACCAATAGGTATCAAAGTATCAATTGCTTTAATACCTGTTTGCACTGGTTCATGGACACTTTTTCTAGCAATAATACCAGGAGCTTTTGTTTCTACACGATGACGTTCCTTAGTGTCAATAGGCCCTTTTCCATCAATTGGATTTCCAAGCGCATCAACAACTCTTCCAAGCATAGCAGGTCCAACAGGAGTGCTTAAAATATCACCCGTTCTTTTTACTATATCTCCTTGCATAACGGCTCTATCATCACCCATAATCACAATGCCTACAGTATCTGTTTCAAGGTTAAGAACCATACCTTTTACACCAGAAGCAAATTCAACCATCTCGCCAGCTTGAACATTATCCATACCATAAATTTTAGCAATACCATCACCCACAGCCACGACATATCCAACTTCTTGTAATTTAGAAACTTGATCTATATCACCTATCTCTCTTTTTAAAATCTCAGATATCTCAGATGGATTTAGCTTCATTTCTTAAAACTCCTTAAATAAATATTTATAATAAACTTATTCACTAATCAAAATTATGTTTATATTTTTGCCAATTTGGCAAGCTTGGCAGTCCTGTCCAAAGCCCCGGAAATGGAGTAGTCATACAATAAACTATCATGTTTTATGATTACTCCACCAATTAATGACTGATTTTGAACGGTATTAAATTCAACAATTTTCTCTAATTTATTTTCTAAATATTCTTTTATAATCTTTATAACTTTTTTGCTTGGCTCATTTGTTATAGATTCCAATGTAACAAATTTTATTCCTCTACTATCATCAAGCAAACTTTTATAAAGTCTAACCACAGACGATAATATTTCAAAGCGAGAATTTTTAACTACCACTATAAAAAACTGGCTTACTATCTTTTCAAACCCAAATTTTTCTACAAAACTCTTAACTAACTTTAATTTATCAGATTTAGAAATAACAGGCGAATATAAAGCAAAACGAAGCGTTTCAGAGCTTAACAACACTTGATTAAACAAAGATATTTGCTCTAAGATTTTTTGATGCTCTGAGTCGGATTTAATATTATCAAACAAACATGAAGCATAATTTCTAACAAGTTTTTGATCAATCATATCTTATTCGTAAATTTTAAGTTCCTAAAATGAAATAATTTTTACTAAAAACTCAACATAACAGCAAAAAAACATTTAGTCATCTAATTTTGTATTTAGTCAAATATTATATTTCAAACATATTCTTGTAATCAGCCTGCATTGTCATAAAAACCGAACCAATAATTAACAATACTATACCCATAAAATATAGACACACTACAGAAAAACTTTCAGTATATTTCCATAACAACATACAAATAAAAGGTATCGTTGAAGACAAAAACATGCTTCCAAGTGAATGCGCTAAACTGACACACCTAACTCTTATATCCGCCGAAAACATTGATTGCAATTTAATTTGTATTGGAATCATATAAATTGGCACAAAAAAAACTAACACTATATGCAGAGGAAAAGAATACATATTATCCAAACTAAATAATTGCATTGTAAAAACTAAACACATAATCATTAACAATGATACAAATATCTGTTTATACACAGACATTCTGTCCGCCAAAAATCCAGATATCAAACAAGAAACTGCATAAACAATAATTAAAATTATGTTACTTTTTGCAGCATCCTGACGAGAAATTGTACCCAAAACATCAGCAACAAAAGTACCGAGAAAAATAATGAGAAAATTATAACTTGCACCGATACCGCCGCTGAGTAGTAATGCTAATAAAAATTTTAATCTATTTTGAGATAGTATTTTAACTAAACTAGAACCACCTTTATCTTCATTTTTTAATTTATTTTTTATATAATAACTACTCTCATGCAAGGACTTTCTTAAGAAGAATACTAAAAAACCAAACACCCCACCAATAACAAAATTAACCCTCCAAAGCCAAGAGATTTCTGCAATACTAAGTGTAAAATGGTACATGCAAGCTGCTATCAAAACTCCCAACTGAGCTGAAAACGAGACTAAACTACTAGCTAAATGTCTAGATTTCTTGCCAATTTTTTCAGCTATATACACTTTTATTGCATCAACTTCTCCAGCTAAACTCATAATAAACACCATTCTACATAAGGTAAGAATCATAGTTGCAAAAAAACCAACCACCTCATAGCTAGGTAATACAGCAATCACAGTAACAGATAACGCTGAAATTATTGTGGTAATCTTAACCGATACAACCCTACCTATCTTGTCACTAATACGACCAAAAATAATAGAACCAATAGGTCTTGCAGCTACTGAAATGCTAAATACTATAAAAAAATTGAGTAATTTATCGCTACTTCCTCCACCTGGCATAAAATTACTCGCAATAACAGATGCTGACAACCCAAATAGAGCATAATCGTAATAACGAATAATAGTTGCACAGAATGCTATTAGGTATGAAGTTTTGTCTGAGATACGCAAAATAATTATTGCTACGATTTATTTGCTAAAAAATTTCCAGCTGTTATTATAGCTATCTAATAAAAAATAATAAATCAATTTCTCTTCCTATGATAGGCAAACTTAAAGGTATAGTCGATTCGTGCTATCATGATCATGCTATAATCGATGTTAATGGCATTGGCTATTTGGTATTTTGCTCGAGTAAAACCCTAGCAAATTTAAATCCTGATAGCGCTGTTATGCTGCTAATCGAAACACATGTTAGGGAAGATCATATCCATCTATACGGTTTCTATAGTAGCGAAGAAAAAAGCACGTTCACTCTACTTCAGTCAGTTAAAGGTGTTGGCACCAAGATGTCTTTAGCAATTCTGTCAACTCTAAGCCCAGAAGAAATTAGTTATGCTTTAGCAACAAAAGATACAACTGCTTTCAACCGAGTTTCTGGAGTTGGCAAAAAATTAGCAGAAAGGATAATTACAGAGCTCAAAGATAAATACTCATCCGAATACATTACTGAAACTTCCATTACCAAAGCTACACTAGGGGGCAATGCTCTCGATGCAATCTCAGCTCTAGTTGCCTTAGGAGTAAACAGAACCGATGCACAAAACAGAGTAATCACACTCTTAGCACAAGATAAAAATAGTTCTTTAAACGAACTTATAAAAGCCGCTCTAAAAAACGATACACTAGGATAATTTATGAATAAAGAAATCTTGCAAGGGGAAAAATTAGAAACAGACCATGAATTTAATCTAAGACCAAGTCTGCTTAAGGATTTTATTGGCCAAGAACAACTAAAAACAAATCTTGGAATATTTATCCAAGCCGCTAAAAATCGTAGCGAATCCCTAGATCACACGCTTTTTTATGGCCCTCCTGGACTAGGCAAAACCTCTCTTGCCCAAATAGTATCAAAAGAAATGGGTGTTAATTTCAAAGCAACAAGTGGCCCTGCTTTATCAAAAGCTGCAGATCTTGCTGGCATTTTAACTAATTTACAAGAAAATGATGTATTATTTATTGATGAAGTTCATAGACTAAACACCAATATTGAAGAAATATTGTATCCCGCTATGGAAGATTTCTCTCTGGACATAATAATAGGAGAAGGACCAGCGGCAAGATCACTACGTATCGACTTGCCTAAATTTACTTTGATTGGGGCAACTACTAGACTTGGATTGTTAAGCAACCCACTTCGTGACCGATTCGGCATTCCCCTTCGTCTTAATTTTTATAATTCTGATGAACTTGAAAGCGTTCTGATTAGAGCAGCAAGGTTGCTAGACACTAGTATCACGCAAGATGGCGCAAAAGAAATAGCTCACCGATCTCGTGGCACTCCTAGAATTGCACTAAGATTATTAAAAAGAGTGCGCGATTTTGCATCAGTTGATAATAACCTTGAAATTACTGGTAAAATTGCCGACAAAGCCTTAAATAAACTAGAAGTAGACAAAGCTGGTCTAGATAGTAATGATTATCGTTATTTAAAATTTATTATTGATAACTATAATGGAGGACCAGTAGGAGTTGAAACTATAGCTGCCGCCCTTTCCGAGCAACGTGACACTATAGAAGAAGCAATAGAACCATACTTAATTCAAATAGGCCTGCTACAAAGAACATCTAGAGGTAGAATGTTAACAGGAAACGCCTTTGAGCATCTCGGTCTACCAAAACCAAAAAGTCAAATATTTTCTCAAGACATCTTGTTTCAAGAAGAAAATTAACATTTACTTTTCTGTGTAGTAGTACCAATCATGACAAAAGTGTATTCTATTTCGCTTTCACAATTTTTGTGTTCGTTGATATTTTATCCATAATTGCCATCAAAACACCTGAAGCTATAAAAACTAGATGTATAACGACCATCCATTTAATACTCCTATCTGAAGTCTTGTCAACATCCATAAAAACTTTTAATAAATGAATACCGGAAATCGCTACTATAGAGGCAATAAGCTTTAGCTTTAACCCCGAAAAATCAATTGATCCATGCCACTCCTGGTGATCTTCATGCTCTTCAAAATTCATTTTTGAGACAAAATTTCCATAACCAGAAAAAATTACAATCAATAACAAGTTACCAGCAAGGGCAAGATCTATTAATGCAAGAGCTCCAAGCACCACGTCATTTTGTTCAATATTTGGCATACTAGTAATAAAGTGCCACAATTCCTGCATAAAACTAAACAATAAGATCCCGAGCACAACAACTAGACCTATATAAAAAGGAGCCATAATCCAGCGACTAGCAAACAAAAAATTTTCTATAACTTTTTCCATTTGTTCAAACCTATTTAATTATATTCATTTGCAACCTTGCTCAATCAAGAGTATTAAACAAATATTAAATTTGCAAGAAGAATTAAGCATCTTTTATTGCACAACACTATAGCAAAAGTAGTTGATCTATTCTTAATCAAACTAATTATCACCGATTTTTAAAGCTGCAATAAAAGCTGACTGAGGTATTTCAACATTTCCTATATTTCTCATTCTTTTTTTACCAGCTTTTTGTTTATCTAGCAATTTACGTTTACGAGTAATATCACCACCATAGCATTTTGCTA
>JAIFLQ010000030.1 GCA_020048975.1 Rickettsia sp.
CTTCATCTACCATTCCCTTTAGACTTTTTGGTTTACCTGATATTGCTTGCACTGATTTTTCTTGCTTAGATAGATCTTCACCTATTAAGGTCGTTATAAACTCTTTTACAGCTGATAAAAATATAGGATTTTTTGACTTTGCTGAATCCAAATACACTCCTCCAGAAGCTAATCCTACTGTTGTATAACTTGTGTTTTGGTAGTATTTTTCAGTAAGACCAGTTCTAGAAGTTGAAAAATACCCCACATCCACTTTCCCAACTAGCTCCTCCCTTTTTTCTTTTAAAACATCTGTAACGTCAATTCCACCACGTTCTTTTTTTATTTCCAAGATAACATCTTTCAAACTTTCAAATATTAGCTTTGTATCTTCCTTACGCCTCCCCTCTTCTCCACCTTGAAATAAATTCTGAGCAATTTCTTTTGTCATCCCCTGAATTTGTTCTAACTCAGATTTACTGAATAAATAAGAATTATTTATTTGCTTAGTCATTCTGGTGGTTAATTCTTCTGTAATTGCCCCTTCTGGCAAATATATACCTCCTGACGCCAATCCCACAGTTGTATATTTTGTTTTTTTCCGAATATCTATCGCTAATTCATCTACTAATTCTGGTAAATTTTTACTGTTTAGGAGGTCATGAGCAGCAATACCAGGATTCTCTTTTAGGAAATCTTGAATAGCCACTTGGCATGCTTCTCTTATCATACGGCCATCTTTACCTCTACCACTACCTTGATCAAATAATTTTTCTGTCACTTGATCAGCAATAATATTAGCAGCTAATTTGACCTGAATATTGTCGCTATCATTTCTATTCTCGTAAAGTACCGTCATCACAGCGCTTGTTGTTGATAAATCTGAAGTATTCTTGTAACTATCAGACGCTACTGGAAAATATTTATACTTTATACTATCCGGATTTTGACTAATGGATTTTCTTAATTCCTCTCCAACTAGCGAATCACTCATATATATTTTCTCTATATTTTGACGCAGTAATACTGGATCTGATAATGGCTCGCCTAAATATTCTGCCTTTGATATAATGGAGTCGGTAATCAAATCCATCATATATTTTTGGTTTTGTTCTTTTAGCACAGACATATCAGAATCAAAACGAGCAGAAGTCAAGTTATATGAAGTTCTCAATATTGTTTGATCACTTGGCAAGGTTGCTCCTCGTAAGTCAGTATTTTTCAAATTCACACCACTCATCGATGTAACTGCTGATAAATCTACTCCTTTAAGTGAAATATCTGATAAATCAAGACCAGCTGGCATAGCACCAACTATCTTAGCTCCATTTAAGGAAATCGTACCATTTTTTAATGCTGGAACCAAACTACTGAGTGTTGCCCCATCTATTTCAGTTTTGCTAAAATCAGTATTAACAAAAGTAGCTCCTGTAAAACTAGCATTAATAAACTTTGAACCTTGAAATGAAACATTGTTAAATTTACTATTAACAAAACTATTATTTATATCTAAATGTTCTAGCTTAACTTGTTTTTGAGAGTTACCGATAGTTACTCCATCAAATAATATATTTCTATCTATCAATTTAATTAGTTCTTTTTTCTTAATTCCGTCATCTCCAGATTCAATAACCATCCTAGCAGCATCATTTAACGAAACACGACTTTCCTGGCTTACACTTGTTTCTATCAACGCTTCAGGAATACGATTTATCACTTCCTGCTTACCAGTTCCATCTCCAAATATCCAGCTACTAACTGCTCCTAAAACCACTCCTCTTACTTCTCCATCCATAGCTTTTTTAGCCAAGAATTTTGCTCCTTGAGCAACCATACTAACTCCACCAGCCTGGTAACTTTCTAAAACTTCTCTTATTGATTTAGGATCTTTTAACAAGTTAGACGCAAGCGTCCCCACATCAACATTACCTGTATATGTTTTTATTATTGGATAAGAGTCAACTATTGCTGTTACGATTTTGCCAAAACTTTCTTTATTATCTCTCATATACTGAGCAAACTTAGGATCATCTTCAATCATACGGCATGTGTCTGTAATTAATCCCAACCAGTTTCCTTTTTCGTATTGATCTAAAAGACCTTTTACTTTAGGAATATTCTGGTCACTCATAACATGCTTAAATATATCAGCTACTTCATCCTTCACACCATAGCTTTTCATGCCCATGGCTTTATCAACTAAAATACGCTTAAATAGTTCACCATTATCTGTAAAATATTGTTTTATATTTTTGTCTTCTTGAACCAGTCCTAAAAACTCTTTTCCTATCTCGGAATATTTACCCTTATCGTAAAGATTAATAATGCTAATTAATTTATCAGGGTGTTCTAGCAAATTAGGAACTATTTTATACAGATCACCTTTAAGATCATACCCATCTAGTCCAGGTGTTGTTTTCACAATTTTATCAATAACCCCAACAAATAAATCTTGATTCTCTTGAAAATATTCTTTAATTTTAGGATTATCCTTTGATAATACCAAAAGCTCTTTAACCATGTCAGTATAACGCCCTTCGCTAAATTGACCGTAAAAATTCTTTAAAGCTTTGGGTTTATCAAGAAGTAACGGAACTATATTGGTAATTTGTTGTAAATTTTCTGGTTTTAAACCATAAGCATCTAACCAAACATCCATATCTTTCTGCCCTTGCAGCGATTTAACTATATAACTTTGCAAAGCCCCTCCCTTGCTACTCATATAATTGGCAAACCCTTCGGTTTGCATTAAATCTAAAATATTATTGATTGTTTTATTCGTATCAGGAGTTGTTTTCCTTGATTCAAGAGCTATTTCCTTTAATTGGTCACGGCTTTCTGGATTGGTAAGAACAACACTTAAAGACTTTAACCCTTTGTTATCTAGTATACCTCCTTCAGCAAATTCTGGAAATTGAAAGTAATCAAGAACTTTGCCAATTTGGGGTAATTTCTCTCCTACATACCCTACAAATTTCCATGTATTATCGCTCTTTAGTAGCTGTTCTTGAAAAGCTGGTGCCTGAATTATTTCTGGTGATTTATATAAGGCATATAAGCTACTAATATGCCCAGGATGCCTTATAGCAAAACCAACGGCTCTAAAAAATGAACCAAAACTTAAACCAGGAGCCTTTGTAACTTCTTGACCATCAACTATTTTTGTTACAGGAGCATAATCATTTAAAACACTATCTATTAACCCCTTTTCTTTTCCAGAAAAGATATGCTCTAGTGCTGTAAAGGCCTTTTTAGACTTAGCTTTTTTTGCTTGATCTTCTACTTCTGGAATATCAGTTTTTTCTTTGGCCATAATTTTTGTTTTTTATTAATTTATTTACTAAATATTCTAATAATTTTACAAACTACTTTTTAGTTTCCAAAGTGACTTACGGCATACTGTAAGACGCTCTATCATAAAATCTGCTATTACTTGATCATCAGTTTTTTCCGCCTCTGCTAAACCCATCTTTAATGTTTTTTCAATAGCAAGATAGTCATGTATAAGCTCTGTGATCATCTGATTAGACGGAGCATGCTCGTTTGGAGGGTTAATGCTTGTTTTTGGATAAGGAGAATTTAACGCAAACAATCCTGGTACCTTTTGATTTAAGCCACGAATCAACTCAGCTACAGTGTCTATTGATGTAGCTAAATCCTGATATTGCTCTTCAAAAAGTAAATGAAGAGAGCTAAATTCTGGGCCTTGCACATTCCAATGGTAATTTTGTGTTTTAAAATATAAAGCATAGCTATCAATTAACAACGCTTTTAAAGCCTCAATCATTGATTTATTATCCATCTCTTCCCCCTTTTTACATAATAAAAAAAATGTTCATTTCTTAAACTTTAACACTATAAATTTTACTTTTAAAGATAATCCTTCAACCTAGTATAAGTTTTTAATGCAGGCGATTTTTAAATTGACAAAAATTCATCACCTGTATAATCTGCTGCTTTAAGTATTTATTTCTAATGCCTCTGTGGTGGAATTGGTAGACACGACAGATTCAAAATCTGTTGCTCCTAGAGTGTGCCGGTTCAAATCCGGCCAGAGGTACCAATTACATGATTTTTTATTTTCCGTGAACGATTAGCATTATTTATCCTAGCACTCAAATACGTGTTACCTGCTATGCTTCTTTTGAATATGTAATGAAGGTGTGTCTGGAGTCGTTAACTCTTGCGTTTTTGATTGCTCTTGGTTATGTACTTTCCCAGTTTTCTCGGATACATTCAACTGCTCAGCAACAGCTAGATCTTTCTGATATTTTTTTTCTATTTGGTATCGTTTTACACCGTTATATATAGCAACACCGCTCCCCACTGATAAAGCAATTGCAGCTATTGGTAGACCAGCCGGACCCGCCAACGCTACAGCTGTCACAGCAACCCCAAAAGATATTCCAAGCGCCCATCCTGGATGAGCTGGTTTTTTAGGTTTTTCAAGACCATGCTGAGCTTGACCCACTTCTTGATGCAATGATTGCACAGATGTGTGTGCACGCGCCACCTGTGATGGCATTGTTTCCAAGTGCTCTACCTCCTGCGTCAAAGAATGTTGCTTTGTAGCTACGGGATGAGTAGTCTTAACGACCGCTGATGAAATCGAGGAAACAGGCCTTGCTTCCATTTCGTGGCTTTTGTGACTAACCAACCCTTTATCTTCAAGCATATGTTCAATATTGTGCGCAGCATCTATAAGCCTACTATCTATTCTATGCTCCCGAAGTTTGTCTTTCTGTGTATCTTCTACTGATGTCGCTGAAGTAGAAAGTACTGACATGACTCTTGGACTATCTGGTGGCATCATTCTATCTTCCACACGCTCTTCTGACGTTAACTTACTTCCTGTTATATCTGGCTTCTCCATAGGAGATTGTATCTTAGGGCTTGATTGCGGTTGCATCAACCCATCTTCTTTATCTATAAGCCCACTATCTATTCTATGCTCACCAATATTTATTTGACTTTTCTTAGTAGGTAGAATTTGCCTTGTTCCCTCCCATTCAGCTTGATTCACCTCACGCTCTGCTCTTA
This sequence comes from Rickettsia sp., assembly GCA_020048975.1. GTDB lineage: Bacteria > Pseudomonadota > Alphaproteobacteria > Rickettsiales > Rickettsiaceae > Megaera. Next base: position 5,020 of record JAIFLQ010000030.1, read on the forward strand.
TGCTAGTTTGTCTTTTGTCTTTCTGTGTATCTTCTACTGATGTCGCTGAAGTAGAAAGTGCTGACATGACTCTTAGACTATCTGGTTGCATCGACCTATCTTCTTTAACTTTGTGTACCTTCTCAAAAACTTCAGCATTTTTTTTACTTAGTTCATCACGACTACTATCCACAGGCAACACTGGCTGAGAAGCCATCTGTGCATTCGTCTGCGGTAGCAAAGGAGCAGCTACGGATGATGTCTTCTGCAGTCTATCTATATCTTCATCCACAAGTTTATCATTAAGCTTAGCTTTTACATAATTTTTTGTATTTTTTATAACTTTTTCTGCCTTTGGCTTTACTTCTTTAATCACTCTTAATTTATCATATCCCATCAACTGCGCCCTTTCCAACGCGCTAAGCTCCCTACTAAATTGACCGCTCACATCAGGATTTCTTGTTCTAAGAGCATTATCACGTTCCCTACGCTTCATTCTACGCGCTTCTTTGTCTTTATACTTACGTTGCTCCTTAATACTCTTATCAGTTTTGTCTTTAAATTTATCCGCAACGGCAGCGATTTTTTTTGTTACCTTCTCAAAAACTTCGGATTTTTTTTTACTTAGTTCATCAGGTGATTTAGACATAGACTACCATCAATTATTTAGACAATAGCTATGATAACATATACTTAATAAGTGAATAAACTTAAAATTACTATAATGAGTATAAAAACTTTACCCACTTCAAACATAAACAACAGTATTTTTAAAACAGATGGTCAGCTTATTTTTTCGACTCTTCTTTCTGAGTTTTTTTACAAGATTGTATATTAGATTTGATTGACTGATCAACTAGTCTTTGATAGTAATTTTTAATCTTGTTTAAAGAATATTCACCTTCATACTCCCCACCAAGATTCGTGATTTTCTCTAAATAAAAATTTATTTGATCTATATCATCATCCACTGCAACACTATTCTGATGACTCAAGTCAAAATACGAGAGAATTTCTGTTTTAGTTTTTGTAAAAAACTTGTAGAATTCTTTGACTTTCTTTGCTATCTGTGGAAGATCTTCTGGCTTGACTACAAGAAACGCAACTACAAATATAACTAATAATTCAAATAATGACATGTATAGTTTTTTTAGGTTGAGATATATAGCTTTATTAGCTTTAATTAGCATATGCCAATTTTGCAAGTCTCGTCTGTGCTCACCTATTCATATAGGCTCCGAAGCCTCTCTTTGAAATTAACATATGCTAATTCAACTACTTTTGCTATAGCACATCATCTAGTATTAGGTGCTAATTATTTTTAGCAGTGCGTCATCTCCGCGACCTTTTGTCATTGCAAGCGAAGCGTGGCAATAGTAAATAGAAGTCACGTCTCTATTCGCTCCTCGCCATGACGACAAAGGGCAGCAATCTATTACACGGTAGATATTATCTAAAAATATCACCCGCCATAGCTTTTACTCGAGAACTATTTAAACTCATTTTTTAGGCTTAGCTTTTTTCTGATCTCTCCTATCGCTATGGTCACGTGTGTGATCATGAGATATCTCAGGATTATTAATATGATCTTTTTTATGAGTACGTGTATAACCATCATGATCATATTCATTATCATGTTTATGGTCATGATTACAACTCTCATCATGCACATGATCATCATGCGAATGGTTGTGAGTATGATCATGAGTATGAGTATATCCATCATGACTATGCTCATGAGAATGAACCTGATTATCTTTTTCTAACAACTTTTCTAATTTTGCTTTAGTATAAGATTTTTCAACTAACTTCACTTCTTTCTCAAAAATAATCTTGACTGCTTTATCCTCTAAAATAGGGCCTTTCAAAGATTCAAGGGCATTTTCATTTTTTAAATAAAAATCAATAATCTCATTTTCTCTCCCTGGGAAATTTCTCGCTTGATCCATAACTGCTTTTTGAATATCAGTTTTATCAATTTCTAATTTTTGTAATTTTACATATTCTGCAAGCATTAAGCCAAGTTTCACTCTTCTTGCTGCCAGCTTTTTAAAATAAGCTTCTTTATTTTCTTGTGATTTAGTTTTAAATTCTTCGTCATCTATTTGCGGAGCTTGCCTCTCCAAAACACTAATTTCTCTGTCAAGCAATGATTTTGGAATATCAAATTTCAACACAGTTTCTAGTTTATTAAAAAGTTCCATTTTCATCATTGTTGTAATAGGCTCTTCGTAACTGGAACGCACATTTTTTTCAATCTGCTCTCTCAATTTTTCTACATTCTCGAAATTAAACTTCTTAGCAAATTCATCATCAAGCTTAGCTGGAGTTTCGTTATGAACTTCTAAAACTTTAACTTTAAATTCAGAAGGTTTTCCAGCAAGAGTCTTTTCATGATATTCTTTAGGAAAGTCAACTTGTACAGAGACATCATCGCCAGCCTTAGCTCCAATTAACTGATCTTCAAAACCAGGGATAAACGCCCCGCTACCAAGCACTAGTTTATGAGAAGTTAATTTACCGCCAGCAAACGCTTTTCCATCCACATATCCGACGGCATCTATAGTAACTTGATCACCATTTTTGGCTTTTGATTTACTGATCTTCTTATATTCTTTTGCAGCACCTATCAATTTCTCCATCTGCTCATCTATATCCTTATCTTTCAATTCCAAAACTGGCTTTTCAATTGAAATCTTTTTAAAATCAGGCATAGTTACTTCTGGAATCAACTGATATTTTAAAGTAAATTCTAAGTCCTTATTTTCTTCATTTTTTATATCTTCAATTTCAGGATCAGTGAAAACCCTTAATTTTCTATCTTTTGTAATATCACTTATAGCTTTGACAATTTTGTTCCGCACAGCATCAGCTCTCAAAGAAATTCCATATTTCTTCTTTAAAAAAGATGTTGGTACTTTTCCAACACGAAAACCGTCAATCTTTGCGCTCTTAGCTAACTTAGCTAACTCTCGGTCAACTTCAGAAGATAGGTCTTTTGAGGGAATAGTTACTCTAAGATGTAAATCAGTATTAGCATTTTTTATTTCGGTAATCTTCATATTGAACCTAAAGCTTTAGTGAAAAATTGATATAAATAAAATTATAAATGTTATTTTGGTACGGATGGAGGGACTTGAACCCCCACACCTCACGGTACTAGAACCTAAATCTAGCGCGTCTACCAGTTCCGCCACACCCGCATTATGAATTCATTAAATTAGCTAAAAATACTCAAGCTATTTTTCTAAGAATTCAACCAGTGAAGTATAATACACGTTATACAATGTTTGTAAATCACTAATTTTGGTGTGTTCATTAATTTTGTGAGCTTGATCAAAGCTTAATCCAAATTCTACTATTTCTGAATATTTGTGAATAAAGCGCGCATCAGAAGTCCCTCCATTAGTCTCGATTTCTGGAACAATATTACATTGATTTTTTACGATATTAGCAAATTTTTTCATTTTCTCCGAATATTCTTGAATAAACGCTTCACTAGATGATTCGTATTGTAGATCAAATATCACTTCATGTTTTGCTATTGTTTCAAGCACAGTTCCAAATATAGTTTTAGCAGTATGCAGATTATTAAAACGCACATTAAAGTTAAGGGTAGCTTGCTCTGGAATGATATTAACCACGCTATTTCCTACGTCAAATGAGGTGATTTCTAAATTTGTTTTTTCAAAAAATTCAGAACCCTCATCAAATTTTATATTCATTAAATCCATAGCAATTTTTACTGAAATAGTAATTGGATTAACAGCGGTATAAGGATATGCCACATGGCCTTGCTTACCAGTAACTGCGAGAGTAAAATTAACACTACCACGACGCCCTATGGCAACAGTATCACCAAAATGTACTCTTGCTGTTGGTTCACCAAGAATTGAAAAATCAATTTTCTCACCTTTTTCCACTAAATATTCAAGCATTGGTTTCGTGCCATATTTTGCACAACCTTCTTCATCGCTAGTTAGCAAAAAACTAATTGAACCATTTTGTTTGCTATTCTCTTTTAGATAATTCAAAGCAGCTACTATAGCACAAGCAATTGATCCTTTCATATCAACAACTCCACGACCGTACACCTCTTCTCCAACTATCTTTAATTCAAAAGGGTTATGATCCCAAAGATTTTCGTTCATCGGCGGAACAACATCTATATGCCCAGAAAAACATATATTGGGCGAATCTGTACCATATTTTGCATATAGATTTACAGTTTTTTCTTCCTCCGTTTCTCCAAAAATCTGAATATCACAAGCAAATCCAACGCTAGTCAACAACTCCGCAATATACTCTATTGCTCCACCACTTTTTGGTGTAACAGATTTAAAGCTAACCAATTTAGCAAGAGTTTCTAAAACTTGTTCTATCATATTATTAATCTCTTAAAAGTTCATTTATACTTGTTTTTTCCCTAGTTTTTTTATCAACTTGTTTTACAATAACCGCACAGCAAATTCCAGGCAAATCTTGTCTTGCACCTGGAAGAACCCCCGGCACAACAACTGAGTACGCAGGAATTTTACCGTACATTACCTTACCATTACTACGATCAACAATTTTTGTCGATGATCCAATAAATACCCCTGTGCCGATCACCGCCCCCTCTTCAACTATCATACCTTCTACAATTTGTGACCCTGCTCCAACAAAACAACTATCTTCTATAATTACTGGTTTTGCTTGTAGTGGCTCTAGAACTCCACCAACACCAACGCCACTAGAAATATGACAATTCTTACCAATGTATGCACATGACCCCACGGTGGCCCAGCTATCTATCATCGTACCATCACCAATATAAGCGCCAATATTGATAAAAGACGGCATAACCACAGCATTTTTTCCGATATAAGCACCATTACGAACAAAAGCACCAGGCACAATACGGAAACCTCCTTTTTTAAAACCTTCTTCAGAAAAATTTAAAAACCGAGGATCGATCTTATCGTACCATTTTATGCAATTACTATCATAAAGTTTCATCTTAGAAACTTTAAAATTGAGCAATATAGCTTTTTTTACCCATTCATTAACTTGCCAACCGACATTGTCCTTTGTGCAAACAGTTATTTTTCCGTCGCTAAGCTGCTGTATTATTTCATCAATAAGCTTTTTTGCATTTACATATAGTTGATTTTGCTCACTTATCGAATCTCTTATTTGCCAAAGTTCTTCTATTGCTGTAATATAATTCTGCATCACCTATCCTAAATAAACATTGAATAAAATAATGAATAGCTTTATTTTTTATTTAGGTAAATTGTTTTTTACAATTAATGAATTATAATTTTTAAAGAAATAAGAGAATATGTATATTGCTTGCCCAGAATGTGACACTAGATTTGTTGTAACCCCAGAACAAATAGGCACGCACGGTAGAAAAGTCAAATGCTCAAAGTGTTCGCATATTTGGCACCAAAGACTTGACAAACATTTAAAAATTGAACCAATATTAGAACCGGTGGTCATAAAACCTACCCCACTTGGTCAAGGAGTCAATCTGCCTGCCTTATTACCAATAAAAATCCCAGCATATTTATATGGCTTACCCGTTTTGCTTATAGGTATGATTATTTTTATGACTATCACCTTATTTCAAGATTCATTTGGACTTCAGTCTGTTTTAAATGATAAAGAACTGAGCATTCGAGACCTCCAAATAACCAATAATAAGGAACTTGGTAAAATAATTGTTAATTACAAAGTACTTAACTCATCTACAAAAAATGTAAAAATGCCCCTGGTGAGAATTAGATTATTTGACAAAAATAACAGAGTGATAAATGCAAGAATTGATGATCATAGCAACATCAATCTTTCTCCTTCACAAAGCATTAGTATTAACACAGAAGTACCAGTACCTCCATCAACTGAAAATATTGATATAATGCTTGGTAATAAACTAGACTTTATTTTACGATAAAATCTTTATTAGTCGGCTGTAAGTAAATATGAGAATAGATCAAAAAGTAAGATTATCCACTAATATAATTGCTACGATATCAAGAAAGTTCCTTGAACATTTCTTACCAACCGATAAATTATGGTTATTTGGTTCAAGAGTAGATAGTAGCAAAAAGGGAGGTGATATTGACTTATATATTGAGACAAATATCAATATTTATGATATTGCTTTTGATAAAAAAATAGCCTTTTTATCAAACTTAAAGAAAGAAATTGGCGATCAAAAAATAGATGTAGTACTGCGTATTATGTCTTCTGATCACCACCTTCCAATTTATGAAGTAGCAAAATCGCAAGGAGTTCGTCTTGTATGAATAATTTAGCAGAATTTATAAAAACTGCTGATATACACGCTTCAAGAGTGCGTTACGCACTAGATCAATTAGCTAATTTATTCCCAATATCAGGATCGACTATAGACAAAACGCTAGAACAAAACTTTTTATTGATTGAATTACTAGTTAGTAGATTCTCAAAATTACAAGATTTTATAGGAACAAAACTTACTGATGCTTTTCTAGAATCCCAAGGAGAGGTGATCAATAATATGACTATGATTGATAAAATCAATAAATTAGAGAAATTGAATATTATTGATGACGCAAATTTATGGCTCGAAATGAGAGAGATAAGGAATCACTTAACTCATGAATACCCCGATCATCCAGAAATTACCGCCAGATATTTAAATCAGATGTTCAACTTAGCTCCAAAGTTATTATTATTATTAGAAAATATAAAAAAACGTATTTAAAGATTCATGATTGATATTGAAATTCGCTTTTGTGAAATCAGTGAACGCTTACTCCGTCATAGCGAGTAGCGCTAGAAACGTGGCCATCTATTATTAGAAGACGAAAAACCAGTCATTGCTGTAAAGGTTAGATAATTCGTTGACAAAATGTAAGATAAAATAAAAACATTTTGTTGGTGGAAAAAATGAGACTAAACAGTGATGACCTACAAAGTTATTAGCTCACAGCAATGACGGGTCCAGCAATTAGCCATTTTTAAGAAAAAAGCTAATTAGCTCGAAAATTTTCTTGCAAAGCTATACTACCGCCATTCCCATGGTTTATCAGCATTACTTAATATTCCTTGATTCAAGTCTTTGACAGAGTAAATTCGTATAAAATATCGATCTGTACCGTTCCATTTTGGTTCGTAACTGTCCCTCTTATGTAAAGTAGTTTTGTTGTTTAGTATTACAACGTCTCCAACCTCAACATTAACTACATTTCTTATACAAGGTTTATCTAATATTGATCTAATTTTTTGCAAAAAATATTCAGCTCTTTCGGTTTGTGGTATAGTGTTCTGCAGTGTTATTCGATTATAAAATAAACCATCGTCACCCTTCAATAATAGAGAGACATTTTTACTTATAACTCTATCTTTAAAAGAATCTGCACTCAAAAGAGTAAATTCTGGGCTAAGACCAATAGCAAGGTCGTCGGGTTTTAGCTCTTTTATAACATTTTCGAGAGCCACATAGGTTATTGGTAACTGTTCTTGACCTTGATGAATAACCCCAAAAACAAGATAATCAGGCATTGGTGATAACATAGCATCTTTAGACATAGGTCTATAAGCAGCGTCAACATGCCAGTCTAAATCTGTAAATGGCGATTGTGAACTAGATTCATTATGAGAATCCTTACGTGGCGCCACTACTCGAATAATATTGTCATTTTCATCTTCATACAATATAGGATATGTCCTTTCAATTAACCTTAAGTTTTAATTGACACCATAGCTTTATACATATCTGTTATATTCTGTAATTTTTGCATCCCTCTATAAATGGT
>JAIFLQ010000040.1 GCA_020048975.1 Rickettsia sp.
TTGTAACTGAAAAAAAGTTTATGCCTGGTTATGTTCTTATAAAAATGAAGATGACGGATGAATCTTGGCATTTGGTAAAAAGTGTACCAAAGATAACAGGATTTTTGGGTACTAAAACTACTCCAAATCCCATGAGTGAAGATGAAGTTGAGAGGATATTTAAGCAATTAGAATCGGAGACTAAGAATGCTACATCTTCGAGTTTGTATAATGTTGGTGATAAGATTCAGGTTATAGATGGTCCTTTTGACAGTTTTTCGGGTTTTGTTGAAGAGATTGACGTTGAAGCGCAAAGATTAAAAATCTCTGTTTCTATTTTTGGTAAGGCTACGCCTATAGAGCTCAGTTTTAATCAAGTAAAGAAGGGGTAGTGAGTTTGTTTGCGTGTTTAGTGTTTGTGGGATAAAAAAATAGCGACCTGTGTAAGAAATAAAAATTGCGTATAATTAATTGAAGATATAAGTTTTTAAGGTAGTGATAAAATGGCAAAGAAAATAGATGGTTACATTAAATTAACAATACCTGCTGGTAAGGCTAATCCTGCGCCTCCTATAGGCCCAGCTCTTGGTCAGAAAGGTGTTAATATTATGGAATTTTGCAAGGCTTTCAATGCTGCAACTAGCTCTATGGAGCCTGGAACGCCTTTGCCTGTAGTTATTACCGTGTATGCTGATAAGAGTTTTGACTTTATTACAAAGACTCCCCCAGCTTCTTTCTTTTTGAAAAAGTTTGCAAAGGTAACAAAAGGCTCTTCAGCTACAAAAAAAGATGCTGTAGTTGGTACTGTTACTATGGCTGATTGCGAAGAGATTGCTAGGATTAAAATGCAGGATTTAAATGCAAATGATATAGAATCTGCTGCAAAAATTATAGCAGGAACAGCCGAATCTATGGGTATTGAAGTAATAAAAAACTAATAAAATCTAAGGTGATATATAATTAAGGACTGAGAAAAAATCTTATGGGTAAAAAAATAGCTGCTGCAAAAAAATTAATTGATAAAACAAAAGAGTATGCTCTGCAAGAGGCAATAGCTTTAGCTAAATCGTCTCACTTTGTTAAATTTGATGAGACTTTGGATATTGCGATTAATCTTGGTGTTGATCCAAGGCACTCGGATCAAATGGTAAGAGGTATGGTTTCTTTGCCTGCTGGTACTGGTAAGGATGTAAGGGTGGCTGTTATTTGCAAAGAAGATAAAGTTGCTGAAGCAAAAGCTGCTGGTGCTGATATTGCTGGATCTGTTGAAATTATAGATGATATAAAAGCAGGTAAGATAGATTTTGATATTTGTATTGCAACGCCTGATATGATGGGTGTAGTTGGTCAAGTAGCGAGGGTTCTTGGTCCTAAAGGTTTGATGCCAAATCCAAAACTTGGAACTGTGACCCCAGATGTTGCAACAGCGGTAAAAAATGCAAAAAGTGGACAAGTGGAGTATAGGGTTGAAAAAGGCGGGATAATTCATGCTGGGATTGGTAAAATATCGTTTACAGAAGGTGATTTACTGAAAAATGCTAAGGTTTTTATAGATTCTGTTGTTAAGGCGAAACCAGCTGGCGCAAAAGGAGCTTACCTAAGAAAGATTCATGTATCTTCTACTATGGGGCCGTCTCTTAAGGTCGATTTGTCAACAGTGTCACAGTAGAAATTTTTGGAGAATATAAGGTGTTAAGATCAGAAAAAAAGACTTTTGTTTCGGAGTTAGAGCAAATCTATAAAGATTCTAGTTCTGTAATTGTTACTCACTATCATGGGCTTACGGTTTTACAAGTTACGAATTTGCGTAAATCCTTAAGAGAAAATGGTGCGTCTTTTAAAATAATAAAAAATACACTATCAAGAATAGCAGCTGCTAATGCTAAGCTAGAGCACAATCCAGAGATTTTTTCTGGGCCAACAGCTATAGCTTATTCTAAAGATCCAGTAGCTGCTGCGAAAGGGGTGGTTGAATTTGCTAAAGCTAATGATAATTTAAAAGTTATTGGTGGTATAGTGAATGACAAAATTCTAAGTGTAAGTGAAGTGCAGCAGTTAGCTAAACTGCCGTCGCTTGATCAGCTTAGAGGTAAAATTGTCGGTATTCTACAGGCTCCAGCTTCAAATTTAGCAAGAATAGTTCAAGCTCCGGCTGGTTCTCTTGCTAGAGTAGTGCGTGCTTATGCAGAAAAAAATAATTAATTTTAATTTACAAAGTCAAAAGAGGTAATTTATTATGGCTAATATAACAAAGATAGTAGACGAGCTTTCTGCTCTTACGGTAATGGAAGCTGCAGAGCTTTCTAAGCTTTTAGAAGAAAAATGGGGTGTGTCTGCTGCGGCTCCAGTAGCAGCTGCGGCTCCTGTGTCAGCTGCTGAAGCGGTGGCTGAAAAAACAGACTTTGACGTGATTTTAGTAAGTTCTGGAGAAAAGAAAATCGAAGTAATAAAAGTTGTTAGAGCGATTACTAATCTTGGTTTAAAAGAAGCTAAAGATTTAGTTGATGGTGCTCCGTCTCCTGTGAAACAAGCTGTATCAAAAGCGGAAGCTGATGATATTAAAGCTAAACTTGAAGCTGCTGGTGCTAAAGTAGAAATGAAGTAATTAAGAAGGCCTCAAGGCTTTACTTATTTAAACTTATTGACAAACAAGTATATCAGTCTATTTATTATACTTGTTCGTCAGAAGTTAAGAAAAGTTTTGGGGGGTATTTTGGTTGCGATATCAAAGTTATTCTAAAATATTCAATAAATCAGTAAAACTTGTTTTTAGACTTGTAGTATTTTTAGATTGATAGCTTTGTGTTGGTTGTAAAAATAAACAAAATTATGTTTATTTGAAAGTTGGCGTATAGTTAAAGATAAATGTAACTAAATAGGTGATTACACTTAAAATTCAAGGTTAATTTGTAGATATTTTTAAATTTATTTGCTGATGTAAAATAAAAATTAAAGTCTAAGTTAGATCAAATATTTGTTTAACCACATTTTGGTTAACAGTTGTTTAGAAGTGTTGTTACTAAAATTACCTTTATAAGAAAGAAATTACTGATTCTGTTAATATTTTGAAATGTACTTATTTAAGATAATGCAATTCATTTTTGATGGAAATATACAAAAATTATATAAATATCTGGAGATCATATGGCGCAATCCTTACAAACAAGTAAGCGTTTTAGAAAAAACTTCGGTAAAATTAAATTAGTCGCTTCGATACCTAATTTGATTGAAATACAAAAAAAATCTTACGAAGATAGTTTTTTGCAGCTTGGAATTTCTGAATCCAACAAGAAAAATAAAGGATTGCAGTCGGTTCTATGTTCAATTTTTCCAATAAAAGATCAATCAAACACAGCAAGTTTAGACTTTGTAAAATATAATTTTGATGCTCCGAAATATGATGTTGAAGAATGCTTACAAAGAGGTTTGAGTTTTGTTGCGCCTCTTAAGGTTACGCTTCGTCTGAGCGTATGGGAAGTGGATGAAGTAACAGGAGCTAAAGAAATAAAAGGGATTAAGGAACAAGAAGTATACATGGGAGAGATCCCTTTGATGACTCACAACGGAACCTTTGTTATTAATGGTACCGAAAGGGTTGTGGTATCTCAAATGCATAGATCTCCAGGTGTTTTTTTCTATCACGATGATGGTAAAACTCACTCCTCTGGAAAGTTCTTGCATTCTGCTCGTATCATTCCTTACAGAGGGTCGTGGCTGGATTTTGAATTCGATGCAAAAGATACGGTTTTTTTTAGAATTGACCGAAAAAGAAAGTTGCCTGTTACTACTCTGCTTCTAGCTCTTGGTATGTCATCTTCTGAAATATTGACCAGTTATTATGCAACCACAAGCTATGAATTAAAAAAGAAAAGTTGGGTAACAGATTTTCAGGTAGAAACGGTAACTCTTCAAAGATTGAACTATGATCTTGTAAATGCAGAAAATAATGAAGTAGTTTTGGAAGCTGGTCAAAAAATCACTCCAAGACTTGCTAGAAAGTTTGCAGAAGATGGGCTGAAAAAGGTTGTTGTACCAAATAGTAATTTGCTTGGTACTTATTTAGGTAATGATTTACTTGATAAATCAAGTAGCGAAGTATTAGCGAAAATAGGGGTGCAGATAACTGAAGATATTTTAGCTGCGGTCGATAGCGCTGGTATAAAAACTCTTTCTGTTCTGAAAGTTTCTAATCAAGGTGATGCTTATATAAGAAATACTTTGTTTGCTGATAAGAATCAGGATCAAGGTGCTGCTTTAATGGATATATTTAGAGTTTTGAGACCAGGAGAGCCGGCCACTGTTGAAGCTGGTGGTATTTTGTTCAATAGTTTATTCTTTGATAGTGACAGGTATGATCTTTCTGAAGTCGGCAGAATTAAGATGAATGCTAGACTTAATCTGGCTATAAACGAAGAAAATACTTGTCTGACTAAGGATGATATAAAAACTATTGTACAGTTGTTAGTCGATCTTAAAGATGGTAAGGGCTCTATAGATGATATAGATCACTTAGGTAATAGAAGGGTTAGATCCGTTGGTGAACTGATAGAGAATCAATTTAGAATTGGTTTAGTCAGGATGGAAAAGGCTATATTAGAGAGAATGTCGGTAGTTGATATTGATGCGGTTATGCCTCATGATCTAGTTAATTCTAAGGTTTTAGTTTCGGTTGTTAAGGAGTTTTTTAGTACTTCGCAACTTTCTCAATTTATGGATCAGACTAATCCATTGTCGGAAATAACTCATAAAAGGAGGTTGTCAGCCCTTGGACCTGGTGGTGTAAGTCGTGATCGTGTTGGTTTTGAAGTTCGCGATGTGCATCCTACTCACTATGGGCGTATTTGCCCAATCGAGACTCCGGAAGGTCAAAATATTGGCTTGATTAACTCTATGGCTACTTATGCTAGAATTAATAGACATGGTTTTATAGAAAGTCCATATAGAAGAGTTGTAGAAGGGTTTGTAACAGATGAGGTTGTTTATCTTTCTGCTATTGAAGAGGGGAGATATAAAATTGCTCAAGCTGATATGGAAATTCAACCAGATGGTAGGATTAAATCAGAACTAGTTAATTGTCGAGTTGAGTCGGGAAACTTCGTAACTGTGCCACTTTCTCAGGTTGATTTTATAGATGTAACGCCTATGCAGGTGGTCTCAGTTGCCGCATCTTTGATTCCATTTTTGGAAAATGATGATGCGAATCGGGCTCTTATGGGTTCGAATATGCAACGACAAGCAGTGCCATTAATAAAAACTGATGCTCCCCTTGTTGGTACAGGAATTGAAGGGGTTGTAGCTGAAGACTCTGGTGCTGCGGTAGTAGCATTGAATGATGGTATTGTTGAGCAGGTAGATGCTACACGTATAGTTATTAGGACTTTGGAACGTAAGAAAAATGGTGCGCCAGAGGTGGATATATATTCATTGCTCAAGTTCCGGAAATCAAATCATAATACTTGTATTAATCAAAAACCTCTTGTTAATGTTGGTGATCAAGTAAGGCGTGGTGAAGTGATTGCTGATGGCCCTGCTATTGACAATGGTGAGATTGCTCTTGGTAGAAATGTACTAGTTGCGTTTCTTTCGTGGAGTGGGTACAACTTTGAAGATTCAATCTTAATCTCTGAACGTATAGTAAAAGATGATGTTTTTACATCTGTCCATATTGAAGAATTTGAGGTTGTTGCAAGAGATACAAGGCTTGGGCCTGAAGAGATTACGAGAGATATGCCAAATGTAGGTGAGGAAAACCTGCGTAATTTAGATGAAGTTGGTATTGTGCATGTTGGAGCCGAAGTAAAATCTGGCGATATTCTAGTGGGTAAAGTAACTCCGAAAAGCGAATCTCCGATGACTCCTGAGGAAAAATTACTTAGAGCAATTTTTGGTGAGAAAGCTTCTGATGTTAGGGATTCTTCCTTATATGTTCCACCTGGAGTTTCTGGTACTGTTGTTGAAGTTAGAGTTCTTTCGCGTAGAGGTGTAGAGAAAGATGAGCGAGCGATTACAATTGAAAAACAACAAATTGAAAAATTAGCAAAAGATAGGGATGATGAAGTAGCTATTATTGATCATTTTGTGTTTATGCGTTTGCAGAGTATTTTAGAAGGTCAGAAAATACTATCTGGTCCTAAATCTGTTAAAGCTGGTGCCACGATTGATAAAGCTTTGCTATCTAGTTTGTCTAAGGGGCAATATTGGCAGTTGATTGTTGAAGATAACGTCGTGATGAGTGAAATTGAACAGATTAAAACGCAATATGATGAAAAGAAAGATGAGTTGAATAAACGATTTACTAGCAAGGTTGAGAAGGTTCAAAGTGGCGATGATTTGCCTCAAGGAGCTTTGAAAGTAGTAAAAGTGTTTATAGCGACAAAACACAAGTTACAACCTGGTGACAAGATGGCTGGTCGTCATGGTAATAAAGGGGTGATATCACGTATCATGCCAGAAGAGGATATGCCTTTCCTTGAAGATGGTACTGTTGTTGATGTGGTGCTAAATCCACTTGGATTACCTTCTAGGATGAATGTTGGTCAGATTTTAGAAACTCATTTAGGATGGGCTGCAAAGAATTTGGGTTTTAAAGTTGGTAATATGTTAAATGCTTACAACAAAAACGAACTAGAAATTGATGCAATTAAAGATTTTGTTTATAAAATTTATGGCCATAGTGATATTACTTCTATGGTTAAAAAACTGACGAAAGAAGAGTTCGTTGATTTTTGTGACAAAATCAAACAAGGAGTTCATTTTGCAACTCCTGTATTTGATGGAGCTAAAGTTGAGCATGTTAAGGAGATGTTAGAATTGGCTGATCAAGATCCTTCTGGTCAAGTAAAACTTATTGACGGTAGAACGGGTGAATATTTTGATCGTGATGTAACAGTTGGTTATAAGTATATTTTAAAACTACACCACCTTGTTGATGATAAAATACATGCTCGCTCTATCGGTCCTTATAGTTTAGTTACACAACAACCTCTAGGCGGTAAATCTCATTTTGGTGGTCAGAGATTTGGTGAAATGGAATGTTGGGCTTTGCAAGCTTATGGGGCAGCTTATACATTGCAGGAGATGTTAACGGTTAAATCGGATGACGTTGCTGGAAGAATCAAAATTTACGAAACTATTGTTAAGGGTGATACTAATTTTGAATCGGGTATACCAGAGTCATTTAATGTTATGATTAAAGAATTTAGATCTCTTTGTTTGAATGTACAATTACTAGAAGAAACTTCAGAATAAGTTTAGCTATCACAGTACACATCGAGTTTTGATGTGTACTGTTTTTACTGGTATTACTTAATTTTAAAAGCAAGATCGCAAGATTTTAAGTTTGAGGAAGAACTATTATGTCAACGAAAGTTAATTTTTACGGTCAATTGAGCAGTACTCAGCAATTTGATCAAATCAAAATAAATATTGCAAGTCCAGAGCAGATAAGATCTTGGTCTTTTGGAGAAGTGACAAAACCTGAAACGATTAATTATCGTACTTTTAAACCTGAAAAAGAAGGGTTGTTTTGTGCTAGAATTTTTGGTCCTGTAAAGGATTATGAATGTTTATGTGGTAAATATAAACGCATGAAATATAAAGGTATTACTTGTGAAAAATGTGGTGTTGAAGTTACAACTTCAAGAGTAAGAAGAGAGAGAATGGGTCATGTAGAGCTTGCAGCGCCTGTTGCTCATATATGGTTCTTAAAGTCTCTTCCGTCTAGAATAAGCACTCTGCTTGATATTGCGATGAAGGATTTAGAAAAAATCCTATATTTTGAAAATTATGTAGTTATTGAACCTGGTATGTCGCCATTACAAAAAGGCGATTTGTTAAGTGATGATGCCTATATTAAGGCGCAAGATGAATATGGTGAAGATAGTTTTGTTGCCTTAATAGGTGCCGAAGTTGTGCAACGTCTTCTTTCGGAACTGAATTTAGAAGAGTTAAGTAAGCAACTGCAAGTCGAACTTCATGAAACTAATTCTGAAACTAAAAAGAAAAAATTAATTAAACGTTTAAAGCTTGTTGAAGATTTTCTTATGTCTGGTAACAAGCCTGAATGGATGATAGTTAATGTATTGCCTGTTATTCCTCCTGAAATCAGACCTCTTGTAATGCTTGATGGAGGAAGGTTTGCTACATCTGATTTGAACGAGTTATATAGAAGAGTTATTAATAGAAATAATCGCTTACGTAGATTGCTTGAATTAAAAGCTCCAGACATCATTATTCGTAATGAAAAGAGAATGTTACAAGAGTCTGTTGATGCTTTATTTGATAATGGTCGTCGTGGTAAAGTTATTAAAAACCCAAACAAACGTCCATTGAAATCTTTAAGCGATATGTTAAAGGGGAAACAAGGGCGTTTTAGACAAAACTTACTTGGTAAGAGAGTAGATTATTCAGGGCGTTCTGTTATTGTGGTTGGTCCAGAGCTAAAATTGCATCAATGTGGCTTGCCGAAAAAAATGGCGCTTGAATTATTTAAACCTTTTATATATTCAAAACTTGAGCTTTATGGAATAGCAACTACTATTAAAGCAGCTAAAAAGATTGTAGAAGCTGAAAGAGTAGAAGTTTGGGATATTTTAGAGGAAGTGATTCGTGAGCATCCAGTGCTGCTAAACAGGGCTCCAACTTTACATAGACTTGGAATTCAAGCTTTTGAACCTTTGCTTATTGAAGGTAAGGCTATTCAATTACATCCACTTGTTTGCGCTGCGTTCAATGCCGATTTTGATGGCGATCAGATGGCTGTGCATATTCCTCTGTCTATAGAAGCTCAGCTTGAAGCTAGAGTGCTCATGATGTCCACAAACAACATATTGAGTCCTGCGAATGGTAAGCCTATTATTTCTGCGGATAAGGATGTTGTTCTTGGTTTATACTATCTTACCCTTGAGCTTGCAAATGAACCTGGTGAAGGAATGATTTTCGCTAATATGGCTGAAGTTGAATTTGCTCTTCATGAAAAAGTAGTTACTTTGCATTCTAAGATTAAGTTCCGTATGAAAATTATTAATTCAGAAGGGGAGTACGTTGAGAGTGTAGTAGACACAACGCCTGGTAGATTGATTCTTGGAGAATTATTGCCTAGGGGTGATTTGAATATTGATTTCAAATTAGTAAATAAGCAGATGACAAAAAAGGCAATTTCTAATGCCATTGATTCTATTTATCGTTATTGTGGACAGAAGGCTACGGTAATATTTTCAGATCATTTGATGCAATTAGGTTTTAGATATGCTTGTCAATCTGGTATTTCGTTTGGTATGGATGATATGGTGATACCGACTTCAAAAGGAAAGCATATAAAAGAAACATCAGCTTTAGTAAAAGCATTTGAACAGCAATATTCTGAGGGGTTAATTACTTTTGGAGAAAAGTTTAATAAAGTAGTTGATGCTTGGTCAGCTTGTACTGATAAGGTTGCTGGTGATATGATGGAAGACATTGCAAAACCTTCTGGAGCACACAAAAATAATGTACAAAAGTTAAACTCAATTCATATGATGGCTATCTCAGGTGCTAGAGGATCTGCTGCTCAGATCAAACAGCTCGCTGGTATGAGAGGTCTTATGACGAAACCTTCTGGTGAAATCATTGAAACTCCTATTATTTCAAATTTCAGAGAGGGGCTAACTGTTAGAGAATATTTTAATTCTACACACGGAGCGCGTAAAGGTCTTGCTGATACTGCTTTAAAAACTGCGAATTCAGGATATTTGACTAGAAGATTAGTTGACGTAGCTCAGAATTGTATTATCACTTCATACGATTGTGGTACAACAGATGGTATAGAAATAAAAACTATAATTGATGGTGGTGAGGTTGTTATATCTCTAGCTGATCAGATTTTAGGAAGATCAGTGACAGTTGATGTTTATCACCCAGTGACAAATGAACTGATGATCTCTGCTGGTCAGTTAATCGATGAAGAAAAATTAGAAACTATAGAATCTTCTGGAATAGATTTTCTTAAGGTTAGATCTGTTCTTACTTGTAAAATACGTTCTGGTACATGTGCTAGATGTTATGGTCGTGACTTATCAACAGGAAAAATAGCTTCTATAGGTGAAGCTATAGGTGTTATTGCTGCGCAATCTATTGGTGAACCAGGTACTCAGCTTACCATGAGAACTTTCCATATTGGTGGGGCTGCTACAAAAGGAGCTGAAGTGTCCTCCGTGGAAGCTTTTTATGATGCAAAGGTCAAAATTACAGGTCGTAATTTAGTTGTTAATTCTGAAGGACGTCAGATTGTTATGAGCCGTGCTTGTGAAGTATTGTTAGTGGATGATAAAGGTAATGAACGTTCAAGAAATAAAATACCTTATGGTGCAAGGTTGATGGTTGATGATGGTTATATCGTTCAAAAAGGGCAAAAAATGGCTGAATGGGATCCTTATACTATTCCAATCATTACAGAGAAATCAGGTAAAGTTGTGTTTACCGATATGATAGAAGGTTTGTCAGTTAGAGATGTTATGGATGATACTACTGGGATTTCAAGTAAGGTAGTTATTGAATCTAAACAATATTCAAAAGGCGCTGATTTACGACCACGTATACAATTGCTTGATTCTAATGGCAAAAAAATTGAATTATCAAATGGTTTAGAAGCTAAATATTATTTACCAGTAAATGCGGTGCTTAGTATAACTGATGGTTCAGAAGTAGCTGCTGGAGATATCGTTGCTCGTATTCCTAGAGAATCAACGAAAACAAGAGATATTACGGGTGGTCTACCGAGAGTTGCTGAACTTGTAGAAGCAAGGAGGCCTAAAGATCATGCAGTGATTGCAGAAGTAGATGGGCGTATTGAATTTGGCAAAGATTATAAATCAAAGAGAAGAGTTGTTTTACATCCATCTGATGGATCTGAGCCAATCGAATATATGTTACCTAAAGGAAAACACGTTGTCGTAAATGAAGGTGACTTTGTAAAAAGAGGAGATATGCTTATTGATGGCAATCCTGTTCTTCAAGATATTTTGAAAGTTATGGGTGTCGAAGCTCTTGCAAGATATATGGTTGAACAGATTCAGGCTGTTTATAGGTTACAAGGTGTAAAAATTGATGATAAACACATTGAAGTTATAATTCGTCAAATGTTGCAGAAAGTAGAAGTTACTCATTCTGGTGATACTACTTTTACAGTAGGTGAATTAGTTGATGCTATAGAACTTGAAGATATTAATGAAAAACTTCTGAAAGATGGTAAGGAAATCGTTCGCGGCGAACCGGTCTTGCAAGGTATTACTAAGGCGTCATTGCAAACGAACTCATTTATATCTGCCGCTTCTTTTATGGAAACAACTAAAGTTTTAACGGAAGCTGCCGTGGCTGGGAAACTTGATAAATTGGTTGGTTTAAAGGAGAATGTAATTGTTGGTAGGTTGATACCAGCTGGAACGGGTTTTTACATGAATATGGCTAAAAAAGAAGCGCAAATTCGAGATAGAAAAATTATTGAAAGTCTTTAAGTTTTAAACTGAGGATCTGAATAGTTACGTTGTTTGCTGCCTATTTTAACAGTGCGTTTTGGGTCCCACGAAAGTGGGAATCCATCTTAAAAACTTATTTACTACCTAATTCTTAGAGAAAATTCCTTTTGTTGCTCGTGACTCACCTAATATTCATAGGCTTCGGTTCCTCGCGCCTAGTATCTAATCCAACTTAAAAGACTATAATTCAAATTGAAAAATATATTTGTTGCAAATGATATTTTGTCTGGACATCTTAATATGTTAATGCTAAAATCAACTCTAGGTGTAATACGCAATTATACCTAAACCTAAGATCGGAATTTTCTTAGGCGCATTGGCAAAAGTCAATAGCGAAAAGTGGTGGTTGTACAAATATATACAAACTTTGGGAACTTTTTGCAGCCACCATTGGTCTTTAAACGCTAATTTATGAATAAGGAGGTGTGGCATTATTGGAATCTTATCCTGTGTTTTAATTACTTAGTGCTTAGTTTCAACT
>JAIFLQ010000026.1 GCA_020048975.1 Rickettsia sp.
AAAACAACTAAAACAGCAGATTCCCGACTTGTTATTATATGATCCTACTTCTGCGTTTTGTGATCATGATAAATGTTATGGTAAAAAAAATAATATTATATATGGAGATAGTCATCATTTAAATATAGAGGGTTCTAAGTTACTAATGGATGATTTTAAAAGGTTCCTAGATTCTTTTCAATCTGTAAATGGAGCTAGAAGTTAGTCTTTAAGTTATATTATCAATGTTTATGGTTCTTGTCACCGCAGCAGTGACTTTAGTTTAGGTATTTTGAATTAGGAAAAATATGACAATGATCTTTCCAATATTAGCAATATCTATATTGCTATCTATGTTCCTGTTTTACAAACAGGTAGTCAATAAATCAAAAATAAGTTTTTTGCAAATCTCGTTGGATGAAAAAAACAAATCGATCGAAGAGCTAAACATTAAATATGATTTTGCTCTTAATGAGAAAATAGAAAATATCAGGTGTATTGAGCAAATAGCAGTAAAACTTCAGCAGCAGGAAAAATTAATTAATGACTTCGAGAATATTACTAAAAAATCTCAGGAACTGACAAAGGCAGCTTTGTTTGAACTAGGTAATGACTTATCAAAACAACTTATAGAGATTCACAAAACAGAAACAGAAGGAAGCCGTAAGTTATCAGAAGAAAATATTAAGGCTACTTCCGAGAAATTCAATACTGAGTTCGAGAGGGTGGTTAATATGGTTGGATCTCTTAAACGCGGTATTGAAAAATCACAAGATACGGTTGATTTAATTAAGAATTCTTTGCTTTCCCCATCTGGTGCTGGAAAATTAGCAGAGATTACTTTGGAAAATATATTAAAAGCGTCTGGTTTAAAGAATGGTTTGGATTTTTCGATGCAATATAATCTTAATGCTGAGAATAATAATAAACTAAGGCCTGATGCCGTAATTTTCCTTCCTTCGAATAATATTATGATTATCGATGCTAAAGCTTCAAAATTTTTGATAGACGAGTCAGAAAAAATTGAAAAACTAATTAAAACAATGAATTTGCATTTAAAATCTTTAGCAAGTAAGGATTATGCTCAAGGCATGAAATTGGCAGCTAATTTAGCAACGAGAGTGAATTGTGCCAATGTCATAACCTTGATGTTTTTGCCCAGCGAGCATGCGATTGAAAAAATAGTTGAGGCTGATGGTGATTTTTTAAATAGAGCTTGGAACTTGAATATTTTCCCAGTCGGGCCTGCTGGGCTTATGAATATGCTCTCATTTGCTAAATTCCAAATTGCTGAAAATTTAATGCTTCATAATAATTTAGAAATTATTGAAGAGGTAAAAAAGCTCATTAATTCAGTTTCTTCTTTAGCGGAGCACTCGACAAAACTTGGTTCTAACATTTCAAGTCTAGTAAGTAATTATGATAAATTTGCTGCTTCGTTCAATAGAAATTTCTTATCAAAAGCAAAAAATATATCTAATTTAGGGGTAGAATCTGATCTTGATAAAAAACAAATCCATTTACAAAGATATCAATTAATTACAGGCAAATCTGAAATGATAGAGCTTGAAGAAGAGCCATTGCAACGAATCACATCTGACGGTAAAAAAGCTTAAATATATTTAATACAATGTTGTTAAGTAACCTATAAACAGCATTATCAGTAAAACATTTTATCGGTAGTTGCAAGTATTGATTGCAATTACAATGCGATCAATACTATTCTATATAATGTGCAAGTTGTAATTTAGGGCTAGGGCTAGGGCTATGAACTTAATAGATAAATATAAACTTAACGACCCTGTGTGTAAGTTTCGTCTTGATAAGTCCGAAGTTGTTCTCTCAAGCTTAGCCATTAACATCCTTTCTTTAGCATTGCCAATAATGGTTTTACAAGTTTATGACCGTATAATGATTAATCATAGCATAGGTACATTGGCTGTTCTAGCAATTGGCGTGTCTATAGCAATTATTTTGGAAGGAATACTTAGAATAGCTAGAGCTTATACTACCAGTTGGGCTGGTATGATGTATGAATATACAATGGCAGCAAATGCTATGAGGCTACATATTAATGCTAATCCGATCAAGCTTGAAAAAGAAGGAACTGGTCAGCAACTACAGAATCTTAACACCTTTTCTAAGCTCCGAGATTTTTATAGCGGCCAAACGCTTATTAATATTGTAGATATACCTTTTGCGTTTACGTTTTTAGTACTAATTTCCTATTTAACAGGTAAGCTAGTGATAGTACCTATAGTTTTGATTGCTATATTTACAATCAGTACTTGGTTTATAGGTAATAAATTAAAACAAGCGCTTTTGGATCAAGGGGATGTAGACGATAAAAGATATAATTTTATTGTAGAGGCTCTTCAGGGTATTCATACTATTAAATCACTTGGTTTAGAAGCTATTTTTACAAGACGTTATGCTAGATTAGAAGAAGATTCTAGCGTTCATAATTATAAAACTGCTTTGATAAGCACAGAAGGGTACGCATTCGGTATTCTATTTAATGAATTAACTGTTGTTGCTGTTGTTGCTTTTGGTGCTCCTATGGTTATTAATGGTGATTTTACCAGCGGCGCGCTTGTTGCTACGGTGCTACTTACTGGAAGATTAATGCAACCAATACAAAAAACATTGTTTCTTTGGACTCAATTCCAAGAATATAGGATAGCCAATAAGCAAGCTGAAAAAATGTTTTCTATTGAACAAATTGAACGTAACCAAATAGATGCAACCAAATCTGAAATTCTTGGGACAGTGAATTTAAAAGATGTATCTTTTGGTTATGGAGAAAAATTAATATTTGAAAATATTAATTTGGATCTAAAGATCCCTAATACCATTGGAATAAGAGGAGATAATAACTCTGGAAAAGCTAGTTTAATGCGTTTAATTGCTGGTATTGTTAAACCAACAAGTGGAGAAGTGTTAATAGACGGTATTCCAGCTACTAGCTACACTTCTGAGGAATTAGTAAAACATGTTGGTTATATTTCTTCGCATAGCGTCATTTTTCAGGGAACAATTTTAGAAAATATCACAACTTTTGACGAAAAGATGGAGCATCAGGCCATGGAAATAGCTAAAATGCTGAATTTAGACAAAGAGATTGCTCTTCTACCTAAGGGTTATGATACAAAAGTCAACGATGGAATCGCTGATATTGTTGCTCCTGGAATAAAACAGCGCATCGCAATTGCAAGAGCATTGCTGCATAAACCAAAAATAATCTTGTTTCACAACGCAGATAGGGGGCTAGATAGAGAAGGGTATAATTTGTTAATTAAGTTCCTTACTTTACTTAATAGTTATACCACTATGATTATAGTAACTGATGACCATAACATAAATCTTTTTGTTGATAAAGAATATCTCTTAAAAGACGGTAAGTTAATTGATATAGAAAGAGAAGATAGTAATACTTACGGTGTAAAACCTTATAAAGAGTTGAAGATATGAAGAGTAGCATTCCTTTAGCTGATCTAGCAGAAGGTGGAAAGTTAAATTTTATTAAGACTGATAAAATTGACGAATTGATGTCATTATTTGAGATGCATAATCTCCTACCTAATTTGTCTGAGGATGATCACCTTTTTGCAAATTCTTTGGCTATGCTGTTAGTTTCATTACAATGGGATGGTAACGCAAAACATCTTTTTGATTCTCTACCTTACGTAAAAGGTAGGGCTATAGATTTACTTGATATTGTAAATACTATGTCAAATCTTGGTTTTACTAGCCATGAGATGGTTATTAATATTAACGACATTGATGAGCGACTAATCCCATGTCTTTATATACCTCACAAATTGAACGCCTCACCTCTTGTCATATTAACAAAAGATGGAGCGAATATTTCTGCATTTCATGCTAGGAAAAGGGAAATTGTAGAGTTTACTGCTAAAGAAGATTTTATAGGAAAAGCTTACTTTTTTGAAAAAAATAATCTGGAAGAAATAGAAGAAGAGAAAGAAACAAAAAAAGCTGCTGGACTAACTTGGTTTAGTATCGTTTTTGGTAGATTCAAGCCAATTCTTCACGAGATCGTTTTAACTAGTGTATTTATAAATCTTTTGGCGTTGGCGATGCCATTTTTTATAATGTCTATCTACAATAGTGTTATAGGTTCTGGATCAACTGCAACTTTATTACAGTTAGTAGTTGGGGTGGCAATAGCAATTACTGCGGAAGGAATCCTTAGGATGATAAGGGTACGTTTAATAGTTTGGCTTGGTGTTAGGCTTGATAATATAGTTAGTAATACAATTCTAGAAAAATTGTTACTTATGAAGGCGTCTTATACCGAAAGTGCTTCAATTTCATCGCAAATTTCTCGGATCAAGACTTTTGAATCAGTTCGTAAATTTTTTACAGGTCCGCTATTTACCGTTGTAGTTGAACTACCTTTTACGCTTATCCTGCTAGCTGCTATATGGTTTGTAGCTGGTCCACTCGTTTATATCCCAATAGTTGTGATGGTTCTGTTTCTACTATTACTAATGTATTATCAATCAAAATTAAGAGTGGCTATGAGGGCCGCTGCAAGAGCTAGCTCGAATAGGCAACAATTTGGCATGGAAACTTTTATAAAGATGAATGCACTGCATCAAAATGGAATGGCAAGAAGTTGGTGGCTACGTTACAAAGATAAGCTTAGTCATTCTTCAACAACTAGTTTTAAATCAAACATGATGTCGTCCATAATTGATACTACCGCACATACTATGTCAATACTAGCTGGTGTAGCTGTTGTTACTTTTGGTATTCATTCGGTTTGGGAGAACACTCTAACAATGGGAGCGCTGGTTGCGACCATGATGTTAATATGGAGAATTCTTGGTCCATTACAAACTCTTTGCTCGATGCTTCCTAGGATCGAACAGCTGAGGAATAGTATTGAACAGATTAATAGGTTAGTAAATATAGATGTTGAACACCAATCAACAGTAGTAAAAAGACCTATTGAATCACTTGTGGGAAATATAAGGCTTACCAACGTTGGTCTTCGTTATGCAATAGATGTTGAACCAGTATTCGTTGGTCTTGACCTTGAAGCTAAGGCTGGAGAAGTAATTGCTATTACTGGCAGCAATGGCTCTGGTAAAAGCTCTCTTCTAAAATTGATTAATGGTTTATATCAACCGCAAACAGGAACTATTAGAATTGATGGAGTCAATATAAGACAACTGAACCCGATAGAGCTCAGAAGCTACATATGTTACCTTTCTCAGGTACCTAATTTTTTTGAAGGCACTATAAAAGAAAATTTGTTATTTGCTAATCCTCTAGCTACGGATCAAGAAATCATGAATGCAATTGAAAAAGCAACTGGACTTCCAGAACTAAAAAACATGGAAAAAGGAGTTGATACCATTATTTATGGTCATAACCCTCCTATTCCATCGAGCTACAATTATGTACTAAATTTAGCTAGAGCTATACTAAAAAAAAGTAATATTATTTTACTTGATGAGCTGCCTAATGCATCGTTAAACGAAGATATTGGTTTAGCTTATAAAAAGTTAATAGAAGATGCTAAAGGTAAAAAAACTGTTTTTTTTGTTAGTCAAAGAGATGATTTTATAAAAATAGCAGACAAAGTAATTGTTTTGATTCCTGGTACTAGGCCAGTTGTTATGACAACAGATAGATTTATCAATCAATATGGGAACTAATAGATGTTAGATAAGAAAATAGAAGATTTTTCTGAAAAAACAGGGATATTAAAAGTGTTGTTACGAAAAACTTCAATTAGTTTTAAAAAAATATTGAGAGTTCTTTATCCGCAAATAAACTCTCATGCCAAAATTGATCAATTAAGATATTTATCTCAAACGGCTTTAGTTGAGGAAACTATTGCACCCCGTATAGTGCGTACTATTTTAATGATTATAAGCACAATTATTCTTGTTTTAGTAGGGTGGTCTGCCCTTACTTATGTTAATGAAATAGCAACTACTGAAGGAGAAGTTTTGCCAAGTAAACACATCCAGTCAATTCAACACTTGGAGGGTGGAATAGTAGCTGAAATTAATGTTTCTGAAGGAGAATTAGTTGAAAAAGGCCAAGTGCTAATAAGGTTGAATGGATCTGGTTTAGAGAAAGATTTAGGCAGTTTAAAAGCAAAAAAATTATCACTACAATATCAATCTCTTAGGCTTAAATCTTTTATTAATCAGACAACTCCCACTTTTAAAGAAATTAAGGAAGGAAGGAATAAAGAGATGGAGGGAGAGCAACTAAAAGCATTCCAAAGTATGATGAAGGCGAAAGAAAGTGAAAGAAAAGTTATTGAAGAACAAATTGCCCAAAAAAAAGAATCCCTTGAAGGGCTTGAAGAGAAAAATAAAACATTAAATGAGAATATTAAATTAGTTTCTGAGGAACGTGATTTGAAAAAGAAATTAATGGAAAAGGGGAACTTAAGTAGATTTAATTTCTTAGATATACAAAAACAGTTAAATCAAATTCGTGGCGAATTAAATGGAGTAGATTCTGATATGTCACAAGCAAAAAATACAATTACTGAATATCAAAATCGCCTTAATTCTCTGAGCGCCAAAGCTATTGATGAAGCTTACCAAGAGCTAAATCAAGTAAATACTGACTTAGCTCAAGTAGATGAAATGATTGATAAGTTATCAGGTCAAATAGAAAGACTCGATATAAAATCTCCATCATATGGATATGTTAAAGGAGTAAAGGTCAAAACTATTGGTGGAATAGTTGAAGCTGGAAAAGTAATGCTAGAAGTAGTGCCACTTGAGGGAGATTTGGTAGTTGAGACTAAAATTCAGCCAAGAGACGTTGGTCATATAAAACTTGGCCAAGAGGTTAAGGTTAAGATTAGTTCGTACGATTTTTCAAGATATGGGACTGTTCGTGGTAAATTAGAATATATTTCAGCAACCACATTTATTAATGACGATGGCACTAGATATTATTTGGGCAAAGTATCTCTTGAAAAAAACTATGTCGGACAAGATTCTGCTAGAAATTTAATTATACCTGGTATGACTGTAGAGGCAGATATAGTAACAGGTACTAAAACTATTTTAGCATATTTACTAAAACCAATTCATACTACTGTTACTACAGCTTTTACAGAGCGGTAGTTTAGGGTGGATAGGTTTAATTTAAAAATAATAATTTCATTCTAGAAAAATAATGAAGAATACTCCAAGTGTAATTTTAGTAGTAGATGATGATAGAACAATTTTAACTATAATTGAAGCGCTTTTAAAGAAAAATGGTTATGAAGTAATTACGGCTTTAAGTGGTCTAATGGCAAAGCAGGTTATTACTGAAAATCATAAAAAAATAGATGCTGTTTTGCTTGATAGGATGATGCCAGATATGGATGGAATTGACGTTGTTAAATGGATTAATAACAATAAGAAAATTTCAACATTACAAATTATAATGCTAACGATTTTGGATAGACCAGAACAAGTAAAAGAAGGTATTGACGAAGGAGTTTTTTATTATTTGACAAAACCTATACAAGAACCTGTTCTTAAATCAGTCGTTGCGTCTGCTGTTAGGGAATCAAAACAACACAAACTATTGACTCAGGAATTAAAAAGGCACCGAAATGGTTTTAAATTGTTAATGGATGCTTCATTCAAGATTCGTACTATAGAAGAGGCTGAAGATGTTGCTTGTTTTATAACCAATGCTTTCCCGGAACCTAGTAAAATTTTACCTGGTGTTGCCGCTCTTATAGTTAATGCAATTGAGCATGGAAATTGTCAAATCTTTTACGATGAAAAATCAAAATTGATATCTGAAGGAACTTGGAAAGAAGAAATAGAAAAAAGATTAACACTTGAAGAAAATAAAAATAAATTTGTAGACATTGTTTTTAATAAAGAAGGTGAAAAATATACGATAAAAATTACGGATCAAGGACAAGGGTTTGTTTGGAAAAAATTTATCGTTGTTGACCCATCACGTGCTCTTGATAATCACGGCAGAGGAATTGCCAGGGCCAATATGATATTTGATTCTCTTGAGTACAATAAGCAGGGGAATCAGGTAGTTGCCATAGTAGATAAAACAGGTAAAGAAAGCTTTTCATGGTAAAATCAATTCTCAATAATTTATTTTCTATATTCGTTGTTTTTCTTGCTTATTTTGTTCCGGCAAAACTAGGATTTCTTATAGCGCTTCCCCCTGATAATGCAACGGCCATATGGCCAGCTTCTGGTATTGCAGCTGCTGGTGTAGTTTTTTTTGGTTATAGAGCTCTACCAGGTGTTTTTCTTGGTTCAGTAATAGTAAATCTGAATAATTTTTTATCTGTTTCACAGATGCTAAGCCCTCAAGTATTGAATTTCATTGATACCACTTCTTGGATAGCGCTAGGTGCAACAATTGAATCTTTTACTGTTGTTTTCATTATAAAAAAATTAATAGGATACCCAAGCTCCCTTTCTCATTGGCGCGATATACTGATTTTATTTGTTGTCGCTGGTATGGTTGGCTCTATACCTTCTCCTACTATAGGAGTAACAGCTTTGTATATTAAAGGTATAATACCACTTAATAATTATTTTTATTGTTGGTGGACTTGGTGGATAGGAAACAGCCTTGGTATTATTGTATGTACTCCCATACTTGTTGCTATGTTTACTCCAACCAAATATATCAGCATAAAACGGAAAATACTTATATCTATACCACTCGTTTCTGTTTTTACTATAGTGGTTATTTTGTTTTTAAATGCCAGCTCTTGGGAGCATAAAAAATTACAACAAGAACTTGAAAATGAAGTAAGTAACGCAATAACTAAATTGGAAAACAAGATAACTACTTATATCGAAGAAATTTCTGCTATCAGTAATTTTTATCTTGCTTATGATCGTGCAGATAGGTCGAATTTCAAATATTTAATTGGTAATATTTTAAGAAAATCTCCTGAGCTTTATAGTCTACAGTGGGCACCTAAAATGGATGAGAGTTCTAAAGATGAGTTTATTGACAAAGCTAAAAAAGATGGCGTTGATTATACTATAAAAAAATATTCTGGTAAAAAACCTTTGTACGGAAAAAAAGATGATACTATATTTTTTCCTGTATATTATTCTGAGTCTTGTGATGTTACATATAATGATTTAGGTTATGATATATACTCTGATCCTGAATTGCTAGAATATATAGAGCGTACCATTAGCACAGGAAAACTGGAAATTTCAGATGTTTTAAAGTTTACTAATATGCAAAATGCTCTTAGTATTATTATGTTCTTTAAACCTGTATTTGACAATAACTTAATCGATCCTTCAAAGAGTAACCAAAGTAACATAAAAGGTATTATTGTTGAAACTTTCAGGGTAAAAGATTTGTTTCATGATTTCGTGAAAGGTTTAGAAGAGAAGGGTATTGAAATAGAATTACTGGATAATAATTCTCAAAATAAAACTACTATTATTAAATCACTTGATAATAAAAACCAATATTCACTGAATGCTACTGCTACTATTAGTTTTGAAGATAAAAATTGGCAAGGTATATTTAAACAAAAAACAGAGTACCTTATAATCCATAAAGAATGGCACTTATGGTATTTATTATTTGCGGGATTATTATTCACTGCTATATCAGCTATCCTGACAATGGTAATAACTGGTTATTCTGAAAACATAGAAAAATTAGTAAATAAAAAAACTAAAGATCTAAAAGAAAGCCAAACTAGGTTTCAGTTGGCTGTTGAAGGTACCCGTGATGGTATTTGGGATTGGATAGATGTAGAAAAAAATGAAGTGTATTGGTCGCCGCAATTTTTTAAATTATTAGGGTACGAAAACGAAGAAATAGAATCTTCATATAAAGATTTCATGTCACTTATGCACCAAGATGATGAGCCTAAAATTCTGAAAGCTATAGACGAGCATTTTAACCATAACAAGCCATTTGAGATAGAATGTAGGTTAATGCACAAAAGCGGTAGTTATAGATGGTTTCAAGTAAAAGGCTTGTTAACTATAAATTCTGATACTGGTATCAAAAGAATGACCGGTTCAATTAGTGACATTAGTGACCGTAAGTACACTGAAAGAAAATTGCAAAAAGCTAAGGAAGAGGCAGAGTCAGCAACTAAGATGAAATCGGAGTTCTTAGCTACTATGAGCCATGAAATAAGAACTCCAATGAATGGTATTATAGGAATCACAGAACTTATCCTTGATACAAAACTTACTGTACAGCAAAAACGTTATCTTGATAATCTGCTTCAGTCTGCAGAAAATCTTTTAGAGATTTTGAATGATATTCTTGATTTTTCCAAGGTGGAAGCTGGTCAAATGGAACTTGAAATGTTACCATTCAATCTGAAAACAACAGTTCAAGATGTAGTAGATTTACTATCGCCAAAAGCTAATCAAAAAGGTCTAGAGCTATCTATCAATTTTCAGAATCATGTGAATGAATTCTTAGTTGGAGATGCGATGAGAATAAAGCAAATCCTTCATAATTTGATTGGTAATGCCATAAAATTTACTGAGAGCGGGCAAATAACAATAATCGTTGGTAACAATCCATTGTACGCTGCCCCTAAAGGAAAATCTATGATCATGATATCGGTAAAAGATACTGGTATTGGTCTGACAAAAGAACAAGCAAAACTGATTTTCAACAAATTTGTTCAGGCTGACAGCTCTACTACTCGTAAATATGGTGGCACAGGTCTTGGTCTTGCTATTTGCCAAAAATTTGTAACTTTACTTGGTGGTGAAATTAGTGTTGAGAGTGAAGTTAATATTGGTACTACTTTCTCTTTTACGATGTTGTTAGATATTGCTAGCAATAATAATATTTCCGACAATATCGACATTAGACAAAAAATAACTTTAGATCCTGGTATTACTGGGCATATAAGGATTTTAATGGCAGAAGATAACCGTATTAACGCTGAAATTGCTAAGGAAATGCTTGAAAGATTGGGGTGTGAAGTTGTAACAGTGCCTAACGGAAGGAATGCTTGCGAAATTTTAAAAACTGATAGAAATTTTGATTTAATCTTTATGGATTGTCAAATGCCTATAATGGATGGCTTCGAAGCGACGTCTAAGTTAATAGAACAGGAAAACACAGCTGCTCAGAAGCATATTCCAATTATTGCTTTAACAGCTAATTCAATGCAAGGAGATAAAGAAAAATGTATTGCAGCTGGAATGGACGACTATCTATCAAAGCCAGTAAGTCAGAAAGATTTTGCCCAAATGGTATCAAAATGGCTATTATCTAGAAAAACTTCATCTAAATAAGGTAAAAATGTTAGAGCAAGTAATTTTGGTTGATAAAGATGATAATGCAATAGGGGTAGAAGAAAAACTTAATGCTCACAGGCTTGGGCTTTTACACAGAGCTTTCTCTATCTTTGTTTTGCGTAAAAACCCAGATTTGGAGTTGTTGATGCAAAAGCGTGCTTTAGGAAAATATCATAGTGGTGGACTATGGACAAATAGTTGTTGCGGACATCCAAGGCCTTCTGAATCATTGATGGAA
>JAIFLQ010000083.1 GCA_020048975.1 Rickettsia sp.
ACTTGTTACTGACATAATTTTTACTTATTTATTCACAGTCGTGAATTGTAACACAACGTCAATTAAAACTTAAGGTTAATTGAAAGGATATGTCCCAATAATACCAATCAAAGCAACCATCTTGGATAGCAAATCTTTTGGGGTATCTGATTGCACTTTTCCGCAATAAGGTGTGGCTACATTATATGATTTTATAGTAGTGTTTTTTATATGTAGCAGTGGTGCATTGCTTCTTATAGCTTGAGTTACTTGGCGAGAAAAAGACAGATGCTTTTTCTCGAGATATTTTTTAAAATAATTTGTAAATAATATAGGATTCATACAGAATTTATCTAAAGACAAATCCTCTATATTAATATCATCTAAATAAATATTCACTTGCATTTAGCCATTGACTTGTGCATAAAAATAAAACTAACGAATTATTTCACTTTTTTTATTACTGAATTCCAGTTTTTTGTAGCATTAACTAGACCAAATGGATCTACATATTTTGTATCTACTAAATATCTAGAATCTTTAGTTTGTAACCAATTTTTTAAGTTAACAATTTTATTATTTAGATTTTCAAGTTTGCTATTACAATAAGAATGATCAAACTCTTCTAGCCATATTTTGTAACAGGCATTGTTATAATCTATATTGGTATCTTCAACTATAAAATAATCTCCTGGTTTAAAAAGATTTTTATGAAAATAGTCCAAGATACCTATCGTGTTTATGTGAGCATCCTCAATTACAAGTATTGGATGTAAAAAATCCTTAATTTTTTGAATAGGCAATGCTACCTCTATATGATTACTGTTCCCTTGAATAAATTCGATTCTTGGATCATGTCTTACCTTAAAATCAACATTACCCAAATCTATATCTAGACTAATTACTTTTCCATTCAGAACGCAAGATTCCTGTATATCAGCTAACCACAAAGCAGAGCCACCTTTAAAACTACCAAACTCGATTATAGTTTTTGGTTGTAATTCCTGTATCAATTGCTGCGTAGCTACTATTTGCAAAGAATCTTTTTGGACAGCTATATCTTTCCAACTAACATAACAACTGTTTTTAGCAATATTATCCCAATAGGCTGTGGGCAAAGAACATGAAATACTCCTAGCCTCGATAGGAACAAATCTTGAACTTTCTATATTAATGTCTTGAAAATTCTCTACTATACTCATTTCTTTCATATTTTCTAATTAACAACTAAATAAACTATAATTAAATTTGATCGCTGATAATAATTTAACCAGCTAAATTTTACAACCTTTTGTTGCAAAAACATACGACATAATTATATATTACGATTTTGTAACAAAAAATAACATTTATTGTATTTACTAGAATCTTGCTTCTAGTATTCTTAACATCAATTTATATAATTAGAATTTAGTTTTTGACATGCCCACAAGACGTTTTTATAAAAATCTAGGACCATTTAAATTAGAAGAAATTGCCCCTATTATTGGCGCAAGCGTGCCAGATAATCAAAGTGGCATTTTAATACATAATGTAAAATCTTTAAAAGAAGCAACTGATACTGATATAACGTTCCTAAGTAACAAAAAATATATCTCTGAAGTTGCAAATTGCAAAGCTGCTGCATGCCTTGTACCTTTAGATTTTGTAGCAAACCCTAATAGCAATATTGTTCTACTTAAAGTGCCAAATCCTTATTATTCTTATGCATTATTAGTCGATTTATTTTATACCTGTGCAAAAAAAACAAGGGCATGGATAGCACCTTCTGCTTTTATAGCTAAATCTGCCAAAATTGGTAAAAATTGTTATATAGGCCATAACGTTGTAATAGAAGAAAATGCTGAAATAGGTGATGACTGTATTATTGAATCAGGTAGTTTGATCGACTACGGTGTTAAAGTAGGTAATAGAGCTAGAATTGACTCTAGTGTATCTATCTCTTACTCAATATTAGGTGATGATGTAGTTATATTATCTGGTGCTAGAATTGGACAAGATGGTTTTGGATTTGCCACGAGTCGAGGAATACATAAAAAAATATATCATACTGGAACAGTTCTGATTGGTAATGATGTTGAGATAGGGGCTAATTCAACTATTGATCGTGGCTCTATGAATGACACAATAATTGAAGATTTATGCAGGATAGATAATTTGGTTCAGATAGGTCATAATGCTCACATTAAAAAAGGTACAATTCTAGTAGCCCAAGTTGGTATAGCTGGCAGTAGTGTGATTGGTTCTTACTGTGCACTTGGAGGACAAGTAGGTGTTGCTGGTCATATTACTATTGCAGACAACGTACAAATTGCTGGCCAAGGTGGGGTAATTCAGGATATAAAAGAACCAGGCATTATGGGAGGAACTCCTGCAGTTCCAATAAGGGACTGGCATAAACAAACCATAATGTTAAGAAAATTAATTAATGAAAAAAAGAAATGAGTACAAAAGAAAATACATCAATGGATATAAATGAAATAATGTCAATAATACCTCATCGGTATCCTTTTTTATTGGTTGATAGAATTAGGGAAATAGAGGTAGGAAAATCGATAATTGGGATCAAGAACGTAACTGCTAATGAACCACAGTTTACTGGGCATTTTCCTTCAAGACCTATTATGCCAGGCGTTTTAATTATCGAAGCAATGGCACAGTTATCAGCAGTATTGGTTGCTAAATCAATGGATAGCACTGAAGATAAAGAAGTGTTTTTTATGTCTATTGATGAATCGAAATTTAGAAAAGTGGTTGAACCTGGTGATTGTTTGGTCATGTATTCCAGTATAATTCAAAATCGAGGGTCCGTTTGGAAATTTAAAGCTCGGGCAGAAGTAAACGATAAAATTGCTTCAGAAGCTACTTTCACTGCAATGGTTAAAGATAAAGGTTAAACTAGATGATTCACAAAAGTGCTATAGTCAGCAAGAGTGCTAAAATCGGAGCAAATGTAAGAGTAGGTCCATTTTGCATTATTGGTGATAAGGTTGTTATTGGCAATAATGTAGAAATAAAATCGCACGTTGTGATAGAAGGTAGAGTTACGATCGGCGAGGGAACGATTATCTATCCTTTTGCGTCGTTATCTTATCCGCAAACCTTGAAATACCAAGGAGAAGATTCTGAAATTATAATTGGTAAAAACAATACCATTCGTGAATATGTAACAATACAACACGGAACCCAAGATGGTTCAATGCGTACCATAATAGGCGATAATTGCTTATTTATGGTAGGAGTACACATTGCTCACAATTGCACCGTTGGTAATAATGTCATTTTTGCAAATTACGTTAGCCTTGCTGGTCATGTTGAGGTTGGCGATTTTGCGATTATTGGAGGGTTATCTGCTGTGCAACAATTTGTAAGAGTTGGACCTCACACAATGATAGGCGGAGTATCTGCGGTAGTTAGGGATCTTGTGCCTTATGGTCTTGCAACGAGCGACAGGGCTCATCTTGAAGGTCTTAATTTAGTTGGCATGAATAGACGCGGTTTTGATAAAAAACAATCTCTAGAAGCAACCAAAGTAATAAAGGAAATATTTGATGAAAAATCTAAAAATGTTTTCACTAAACGTATAGAAATAGCTAAAGAAAAATATCCACAAAATAAAATTGTGCAAGAAATAGTAAAATTTCTTCTCGCTGACAAAAATAGGAGTTTTTGTGCTTTCAAATAAAGAAAAAAATCTTAACCAACCTCCAAATCTTGGCATTATTGCAGGAGGAGGTTTGCTACCATCAGAAATAGCAAGCTTACATCAGAAGCTTGCTGGCAAGGTTTTTATCGCAGCTCTTGAAGGAGAAACTGATATTTCATCAATTACTAGTTATACGTACAAACAATTTCCCATAGGATCAGTCGGAGCATTGCTAGAGTATTTTATTGAAAACAACGTAAAAGAAGTAATTATTATCGGCGCTATAACAAGACCTGATTTAAAATCAATTAAAGTTGATGTGACTGGCTCTTTTTTAATAGCAAAAATTTTAAAAGAAAAATTTTTGGGTGACGACACTGCCCTGAAAATAATATCTAATTTTATCGAATCAAAAGGTTTTAAAGTTATATCACCTACAAAATTATTAGAATTAAGTAATTATGATGGATTTCATAAAACTAGCGCCACACCTTCGAAGCAAGATAAAATAGATACTGAACTAGGTATAAAACCCCTCAAATCCCTTAGCAATCTTGATATTGGTCAATCAGTTATTGTCTCAGATGGTTATGTACTCGGTATTGAGGCAGCAGAAGGAACTGATAATCTAATTAGGCGCTGTGAATCTCTTAGAAAAAATAACAAAGGTGGTGTTTTAGTTAAAATGGCAAAATTAGGTCAGGATATGCGTCTTGATTTACCCACAATAGGCCCTGATACTATTTTCTACCTTGCAAAACACGGCTACAATGGTCTTGCCATAGAAAAAGCAAGGGTAATTATTGTTAAACCGACAGAAACTATAAACTTACTCAATAAAAGTGGCTTATTTATAAGTTATATATAGATTAGTTAATATCACCTAAACAAGAGTTGCTAAACATTCTCTATAAAAAAACATCTGACAACACTTTTTTGCATCAAATTTACAATACCAAGGGTATATATTAATTTTGCTTGATAACCGATGGTTATATTGCTATAACTAAGAAAAAATTAATAATGAAGAAGAAGATTATGAAAAGAATTAATGAAAATGATGCGCCAAGTAGACAACAACATATTCAAGTAGATATGCGGAGAAACCCCTCTGACCACTTATATTCACAGTCAGGTTTTTTAGATAAAGATGTCCAAGTGAAAGAGTTGGAATGTATAGATGAAAACAACGTAAAAGAAGTAATCAACGACTTAGATTCAAGCAAGAAATTGGTATTGAGCTATGATATGGCAAGATCAAAACAAATGGGTATGATTTTTCAGTCATTACGTACAAATAATAAGCTTAAGGAGCTTACAATAAAAGGTTGTGGAGATTTTGAAGAAGACGAACTATATGGTAATCATGATACTGAATGGGGTATGATTTTGTCCGCACAGCGTGGTGGTATATTACCAAAAGATATTTTTGAGATGCTAAATTGTAATAAAACACTAACTAATCTTGTGATTAGTCGCAAAATTCTTTGGAATTCCAACAAATCTTTTCAAGACGAGAATCCTAATACTTTTCTAGAAACTTCTTTTACAGATTTTCAAGACGATTTAGTAGAATTAGTAAAATCAAGTCTACATAATAATACAAGCCTAACCCATATTGATCTAAATAGTATTGGGACAAAATCTCCAAAGGCTATAGAAACGCTTAACCTAATTAATCTTGAAATTAAGTTTAATTACTGTATGTCTTACTTCAAAAACAAATTTCCAGAATTTTCTGAATCATATTTTTTAGACTCTGTTCAGGAAAATGATATCAATTTTGAAAATCTACTTTTAGCTGCCAAATTCTTAAAACAATGCAAAGGAAAGTTTAATCAATATGAAGATTTTGCCGACAAAAACTTTTTCTTTCTTTCTGGTGTATGCAAAGCTCACAACCCTCTATCACCACTTCCTCTAGAAATAGAAAAAAAGTGTGTTCATGATTTACCCTTTGCATCATTCCTTATTTCCCAAAATCAACCCACTGAATGTTTAGGAAATTTAGAGTATGCTATAGATAACATAAATCTCGATTCATAGAATATTCTCTCCTCCAAATATTAGAACTTGAGGTTATTGGGTTTTATAAAAGGTGAGGGAAGCAAATTTTTGTGTAATTCTGGTTGATAAATTTGTTGTGAACCTCCAACTTCTTAGTTGATTTACACTGATTTTTTTGCTATAAAACTGTTAACTTTTGCGGTCGTGGCGAAATGGTAGACGCGCAGCGTTGAGGTCGCTGTTCTGATAAGGAGTGGAAGTTCAAATCTTCTCGACCGCACCACCTAATACTCACAATATTTTAACATATCTGTTGATTCAAGGGGTTGGCTTAAAAAATCTTTATTGCGAATAGCGAAGCGAAGTGGCTCTTCTCTATAAAAGGCCTAGATCACTTCACACCTGCTCATAATAAGACAAATAGAGAGGCTTAAACCCCGTCATAGCGAGCGAAGCGTGGCCATGTATTACTGCTGGATTGCCGCACTCAATATGTTCGTTCGCAATGACGACGAGGCGGGTAGTAAATTCGCTCATGATAACGGGAATAACACAGTCAGTGATGGTTTGTTTGTCTAATTAACCATTTTGGAGCCAGGGGCACCAGCAGATACATTTAACAATTTCTTAGAATATTGAAGCAATATACGCTATAATTTGTCTAAAAAACCCAACTTTCTCCACTGACTCATTAACAATCACTGGGATTTCTTGCACTTCACCATCAATAGTTACAACCATTTTACCTACAAGGTCTCCAGCTTTTAGAGGAGCAGAAAGTGGGGATGGGACTTCAATCTTTGTATCTATTTCATTTTGTTGCTTAGAACGTAACCCAAGGCCTACTACATCTTCTGAAACTTCTAAATGAACTTTGTCTTTAACACCAAGCCATACTTTAGCTTCTCCCACTACATCTCCTTTAGAATAAAATTTCTTATTAACAAAATTTTGTTTTACCCATTGAACTATTTTTGCTGATTCATTAGCTCTTTCTTTCATCGAATTCAAGCCATTGATAACAGCTATATAACGTCTATCCTTATCAACAAAAGATGCAATTATACCGTACCCTCCTAAATCTGTATAACCAGTTTTAATACCATCGCACCCTAGATCTTTGTATAATAGAGGATTACGATTTCCTTGAGTAATTGGATTCCCCTTTTGGTCTTTGCCAAAAGTAAAATTCTTCTCACTATATATAGGATAAAACTCTGGATGAGTTTTTATCAAAACCCTACTAAGAAGAGCTAAATCATAAGCAGTGCTATAATGATTTTCATCTGGCCATCCATTCGAATTAACAAAATTGGTATTTTTCATACCCATTTCTTGAGCTTTCGAATTCATAACATCGACAAATTCTTCTTCACTTCCATGGAGTCCCTCAGCCGCTACAATAGAAGCATCATTACCAGATT
Organism: Rickettsia sp.; assembly: GCA_020048975.1. Classification (GTDB taxonomy): domain Bacteria; phylum Pseudomonadota; class Alphaproteobacteria; order Rickettsiales; family Rickettsiaceae; genus Megaera. Next base: position 7,057 of record JAIFLQ010000083.1, read on the forward strand.
GAATTATAATTCCACGCAAAATATCATCAAGACGTACTTTCTCACCCAATGGCATAAAAGACTTTGATCCTCCCATTCTCCAAGCTTTTTCACTTACGATAAATTCAGAGTCTAAAGACAGCTCACCTTTTTTGATTTTCTCTTCAATAATGTAAGAAGTCATGATTTTGGTCATAGATGAAGGAGCCATGCGCTCATAAGCATTTTTTTCTAACAAAATCTTACCTGTGGAATAATCAATAACTAAAACTTGCTTTGCTCTTAGCGTAATAGCTGTAGAGTTAGGATATTGAATAATATTACTAGCATCTTCTTCTATTATCTTTTCTGTTTTTATATTTTTGATTTTTTTATTGATTGCTGGTTTATTAGCAGCAAAAACACACTGACATGTACCAAAAAAGATCAAATATAATAAAAAGCTAGTCTTAAAAATAACTCGCATAACTCTTGTTTCCTTAAATTTTATTAAAGTTAGAATAACAAATATTTTGAACATCTCAACTAAATAAATTAGGATGCAAAGATTTTTTAGAATCTTTCAGACTATATTATAGCTTTAGGAATTATACTATATATGATATATTTTTAAAACTTACATCTTAAACCAAGATTATAAAGAGATCTTTCTGATCAAATCCTGTTAATAGGATTTTTGTTTACCTACTTAAACTTGTATATTTATTCATGGAAAATCTATTTACTATAAAAAATATTTACACATTATACATAGAATATCAACTGTTAATAATGTTTTCTATAATGGTTATTTCTTTCTATCCATTCTTTCTAATTACGAAAAATATATTATTGCCTCTAATGGGCAAATTAATAAGAGTCAAAGATAAGCTTTATCCAAAACTTTTAAGTAAACACAAATTATCTAATCAAATTATAAAAGTATTTTTAGCACTTTACATGGTATTTTGGGCAGATATTTTCGATAAGTCTAATTTAATGACTAGTGTAACTACTAAGATTAAAGATGTAGTAATTACAGCATATATTATATTTACCATTACGTCATTAATACTAACTATTATAAATATAACAGCAGATTTATATAATAACCGAGGATTGAACAAAAAAATTGCAATTGAATTACACACTCAAATTTTCAGAATCTTCATAGTTCTGTGTGCAATATTAGCTATTTTTTCTTTAGTTGTTGGTATTTCTATTTCATCCTTATTTGCTAGCATAGGCGCAGCAACTGCATTACTAACTTTTGTTTTTAAGGATATAATACTTGGATTAATTGCAAGTTTACAAGTAACCTTCCAAAATATTATTCAAATTGGTGATTGGGTAACAATGCCCCAATATAATGCAGACGGAGATATTGTAAAAATCACTATAACTGTAGTAGTAATTCGTAATTTTGATAACACTTATACAACGGTTCCGACCTCAGCATTTTTAACAAGTGGAGTAAAAAACTGGCGTCCAATGTTCGAAATTGGTGGTCGTAGAATCAAACGAGCAATTAGTATAGATATGGACACCATAAAAATATGCGATCAGAATGAACTAGCTAACATAAAAAATCTACCTTACATGAATGATTTTGCCAAAGAAAATGAATCGTTATTTGACAACAAAAATCAAACCACTAATCTTTCTATGTTTCGATATTATATAGGGCAATGTCTAAAAGATAACAAAAATATTCATCAAGAAGGTTTCACTTTTTTAATACGCACACTTGACCCAACTCCCAACGGAATATCAATAGAACTTTATGTCTTTACCAAAGATACCAAATGGATTAATTACGAGGAAATTCAAGCTAATATTTTTGAGCATCTTCTTGGTATGTTACCTTTTTTCAAGCTTAAGGCATTTCAATCAGTAATTCGATAAACCATTATCTTTCAATACTTCCATCTCCCCTTAAAACTAGAGTTAATTCTTTATTAACAAAGTCTTGTCATAATGGTACTTACTATTAACTTATAAACAAAATTATTGAGGGATAGTATGAAAAGAAAATTAACACCACTTGATCAAGTACAAGATAAATATTTATTTCCTGTTACACCTCTTATAGACTCTCCATCAAAAGATATATCTAAAACCTTGCCACTTCTTATAATCCCAGAAGACATCGATTCTATTATTCCGCATACTGATGAACCTCTACCTGTCGATGGATCTTTAATGCATTCACGTTCACATCCAACAACCCCAACTAAGACTAAGGAATTTCCTGGAGATTCATCTTCACGTCGTATAGATCTTTCGTTACTTTCTTCAGAGCAAGATTCTCCTATTTACACTAAATTAAAACTTACATTTCCTGCTGATTTATGGGGTGATCAATGTGAATCAGAACTATCTGGAAAAGATAGCCTAAGTTTCGAGATGTAAGTTTAAATAACTAGCTTAGATCAACTAGATAACGTCATGTGAGCAATTTAATCACAATAGTGGACAGTTTTAATTAATTGTGACCTTTAAAGGGGATGAATCTGCTAAAATTAAATGACTATAAAGCAAAAGCACCAAATAAGTAAGTATTTTACTACAGCGAAAGTAGTTGAATTAGTATATGTCAATTTCAAAGCGAGGCTGCGAAGCGTATATAAATACGTGAGCACAGACGAAACTTGCAAAATTAGCATATGCTAATTAAAGCTAATAAAGCTATATAGCTTATCTTTCTTTTGAAACAATAAACTCTTTAAATTCTGCAATTATTCTTGAGTATAATTTATGTTTAAATGGAATTATATTATCAAGTAATTCGTGTATTTCTATCCATCGCCAGCTATCAAACTCTGGGTGCTTAGTCTTAACGTTGATATCAGAATCCTGACCTGTAAATCTTATTAAAAACCACTTTTGCCTTTGACCACAATATTTACCATCCCAAAGTTTGTGAACCAAAAACTCTGGCAATCGGTAGCTATACCATCTTTTACTCTCAGCAATTATCTTTCCCTTGTCACTACCTATCTCTTCTGCCATTTCTCTGAGAGCGGCTGCACTTGGGGTTTCTCCCAAGTCTATTCCACCCTGAGGCATTTGCCACCCATTAGACTTTGAATCCACCCTCTTACCTACAAAAATTCGGTCTCTTTTATCAATAATCATCATACCCACACCAGGCCTGAAAGGTAGATTATATTCTGAATTCTCTAATTTTTTTCCTAACATCGTTATTTTCGCTCCATTGCAAGGCTAGACACAGGAACTATTAAAATACCTCTCTTCTGGAGTGAAGGTAACCAGTCTCTAATCATCTCAATACTTAAAACAAATCCTTGAGAATAACCTAAAGCTACACCATTTTTTTCCGCTAAACTAGCCAAAGCCTCTAGTTTAATCTTAATAGATTTTTTATCAACTTCTTCATCTAAAACAAGATTTGAAGGTATTATATTTTTATGCATTTTAAAATGCCTTTCTACTTTATCAGTTCTGCCCTTTCCCATAATAAAAAATAAATTTTTATCAGCAACTTGATCAAAAATACTCGTTGATGCCTTTATATTATCAGTAAAAACTTCTTTATAATTTGAATACACTCCATCATATTTTATATGAGAATTTAATATTAAGTGCAGTCTTAAAGCCATTTCTTCTGGTGCTAATGAGGTGGTCAAGGCATGCTTACCATGATTATCGGAAGACTTAGTTGTCTGCAATGGTAAGTATAAATAAATTTCATGACCTTTATTCTGAGCCTTATTTAATAATGGTTTCAACGTTTTCGTATAAGGTAAAAAGCCTAAAGCACACTCGCTTGGCAACGTTAAAGCAAGTTCAGTTGACTTGCGGTTTAGACCAAGGTTAGTAATAATCAATGCAATTTTTGGCTTACTGGTAGAATGTTCGCTTGTTAAAGATAATGGCTCGCCACCTTCTCCTAAAAGCTCTTGTTTTTTTTCTTCAGAAGATACTAGAATTTTATTAGTTTTATCAAGCTCTTCTTCTTTATTAACAAGAGAAGATGGCTTCACATATTCACTATCAGAAGCAAGATCATTACTGTTTTCTAAATCTACAATTTTTGATTTGCCAAAATAATCAACTTCAACTTCACCAGTCTTATTCGGCAAATTCTTAATATCATAGTACCCATATTGATTTTGGGCAATGGCTAAATTTATCTGACTAGGCCTGACATAGGCAAACCAAGAAGTTAGTAAAACAGATAAAATAATCCCCAGAGCTATATTAAAAAATATTAGATATTGTTTTATAAGCGCCTTGTCTTTCAAATTTCTAAACACATTATTTACTTTTCTTTTCTCTAATTATTAATCCACGAATTAAGTCATAAGCACGAGCATATTGATAATCCTTCTTATATTTTTCAGACATTTTATAGTCATCAATTTTTTCAGCCAGATCCGTGGGTTTTGAATCCACCTTATCCTCGTTATTATACTTTTTAAGA
>JAIFLQ010000093.1 GCA_020048975.1 Rickettsia sp.
TGGTTTTAGTTAGGGGTTGGACGCAAGGAAGTGATAGGAATAATTCTTCCGAACTATCCGCTTGGTGTGCTTGGTATGGAGCAAATGGTGAGGGTTATAAATTAGCTAGATTTTGTGAAAGGTTACAAGAGTGTATATTTATTGACGGAATAATGTGTACTGACACTAAAGATGCACAGATTCCAAAGGGAAATGCACCATGTATCTTTACAAAAGGAGTGGGGTTATATGCCTTAATAGCAGCAAGGGAAACTGATCCAAACGACTCTTTTGCAACTCAAAAAAATCCACAAGGTATCACGTTTCATTTGGGTGAACCAACAGTGGGGTATGAGATGTTAGATATTGATAAAAGGGGTAATACTCGTACAGCAGGTGGATTAGTTTATAAATATGAGGATAACGATTCTCTAAAAAGAGAATATGAAGATGGGGAGTTGTATTTTAAAATATTAGATAAATTTTATGACGATAATAGTGGTCAATATCGTGTTACAATTAAGTCTGGTATTACTAATACTAGTCCTGATCCGATTACATTTGTTACAAATTTAGTCAAAAATTTTCTTTTTGGCGCTGACGGTGACTATGGTCTGATAAGAAATATTTACAAGGGTATAGTAAATAACCCTGGATATAGGATGGCAGTATCTGCTTTGCTATCTTTTTATATAATGTGGACTGCTCTTAGTTATTTAGCTGGAAATGTTCAAATCACACATACTGAATTAATAGTAAGAGTAATGAAAATTGCTGTGGTTTCGACTTTGCTTAGTTCAGAATATAGTTGGACCTTTTTTAACGACTATTTATTTGTGTGGTTTGTAGGTGGTGTAGAACAAATCTTGCAGATGATAATAGAAGCGGGCGCAACTGGTCCAGGATCTGCTAGTATAATGGGAATGATGATAGCTCCGCAGACTTTATCGAAGCTATTTTCTTTATTGTTTATTGATTGGATGGGTTTTATTTATATTATCCTCTTTTTCTTTGCTTTATATTTTGTAATTATAATATTCTTCGATGCAGCTATTATTTATCTAACAGCTTTAATCGCTATTGGCATGATAATAACTATGGGACCAATATTCATATGTTTTATGCTATTTGGAATTACAAGATCTTTGTTTGAAAATTGGTTAAGACAGCTTATATCTTATGCAGTTCAACCAATTATATTATTTACAGGACTTGTGTTTATTTCCATGATTTTGCGTCAGGAAATATATGGTGCCCTTGGTTTTAGAATTTGTAAACACACTTTTCCTAAAATGAGCAATGGAGGGGCTGAAGTTATTAGTGATTTTACAAAAGAGAATTTGGGTTTTGACTTAGGTGATTCTATTTTTTACTGGTGGTTTCCGCAACCAATGAAAGGTGAGCAATTTAGTAGGGTAACGCGGAGTATACCAATACCAATAGATCATTTTGTTTCAGGAGATAATGTTATCACTGGTGCAGATGCTGGTTCTTTCTGTGAAGCTTATGGTTGTGTGGGACAGAGATATGTAGATTTACCGTTCCTAGATCCAGTAAGAGATCTAAGAAGAATTAGTCAGTTTTGGAATGGAAAATTTGTACAGCTTGACGGCATGTTGTTAATTTTTGTTGCAATTTACTTGTTGGATAAATTTAACGGTACCGCAGTTTCTATTGCTAAGTTTATATCAGGTAGTTCCGGTAATTTAACCAATATACAAAATGTTGCTAACAAAGCTTCGGATGGTATTAAATCGAGAATTGATCAGCTTGGTGATAAAGCAAAAGCTAGATTTGCCGAGACAAAAGTTGGGCGGAAAGTTACTCAGATAAAAGAGATGGCGTCCGGGCAATTAGAAGCAATAAAACAAGCACCTTCTAAGTATTTTGATCAAAGAAGAATTAAATCTCTTAAAAAAGACGCTATGTCTGATAATCCAAATTCAGCGGTAACAGCTGAGGTTAGAAAATCAACATGACTTGAGCATAGTAAGGTAAAAGAAGGAGCAACTTCTAATTTTAAGAAGGCGTTAAAAACTCAGATTAAAGATATAGATTCTAGTCTTACTGATAAGCAAGCGAAGGAAATTGCGAGTAAAATGTCGCATAAAAACTTAAAAGAATTAGAAAATGAATTCGCCAAAGCTAAATATGGTAAAGATCTTAGTAAATTGAATGAGCAGCAAAGGAATGATATTAAGAACATTGTTAATGGTACAAGTAAATCTCAAGAACAACTGGCTAAAGAAAAATATGGCAAGTCTTTTGATGCTCTAAACAGCCAAGAACAACAAGCAATAAAAACTCTACCAAGATCTGAGACTACTAAAAAGTCTCTTGTAGAACTTGCTGCTGATGCTGAATATGCAAGGAAATATGCAGAAAGCTATGTTGATGCATATCAAGCATTATCGAATAGAGGTGTAGGTCTTCTTGGTAAACAGAGTTCTGTTATTAGGTCACTTGAAGAGATAAATCATAAAGCTAAAACTAAACAAGAGCTTACAAAAGCAAAAGAACAGCAAATTGGTGAGGAATTGTATGCTGGGTATGAGAATTTAAAACATGGCGCCTTTACAACAGTTGCTGGTAGAAGTGAAAATGAAACAGTTAAAGCCCTTGGTAATACTTTTGCAGGTGGTGCTTGGAATAATATTGATACGAGTAAAGAGGCAAGAAATTACCGTATGCAAACATATAACGAGCAGCTAGCTGATAGATCAAAAGAACAAGCTTATCAACCAGTTGCTATGAAAATTGAATCTTTAAGTAAGATTGCAGGAGAAAGTGTGATATCACCAGAATTTATAGCAAGGGCAAAAATTGACAAAGATCCAAAGTTGGAAGTGTATAGTGATCTTGCGAGACAACAGGTAAAAAATAAAGTTTACCAGGAATTAGCTAGTGGCGATGATCCAGTTCTCAGAGGTGATAAATTTATGAAAGAATATGCTAAAGATTCTGAAATGGTTCATATGATAGATAAGGCCGAGCGTGTTAAAGCTCAAATAATAAAAGATGATCCTTTGACTGCCAAGGAGAGTAATCATGAACTATTGCTTCAAAAAGCTGAGGAAAATATTAAGCCTACATTGAATAAGCTAGAAGAGCATTATAAAATGGAGATTCCTCAAGAAAAATTGCCAGAGATGTTAGCAAAATATAATGTAGAAAAGAGTATTAATCCAAAAGACAGTAGGGATGAAGTTGAAATCCTTGCGAAATCATTAAAAGATTTTAGAGATAGTCAGAATGCGCTTCAAGAGATTTACAATAGGAAACAAGATATTGTTCAGGAAGTTGATAAACATGTATCTGGGATTAATGAACACAGGACAAAAGATGGTATGAAGGAATATACACCACCAAAAACTGATTTAGTAGGTATGAGATCTAAACGTACAATTGATGACTTAAGAAAGAAAAAATAAAACAGTCCTCACTAGTGGGTTATTTCCGGTTATCATGAGCGAATGCGAAGTAATCCAAGCCTTGTGGATGGCCACGTCGCTAGCGCTCCTCGCCATGACGAATGTTGTCATCCCCTCGAAAGAGGGGATCTAGGTTTATTGCTGGATTCCCACCTGCGTGGGAAGTGATGACGCACCCAGTCATGGCGAGCGAAGCGTGGCAGCTGGAATAGTTTTGTTTATAAGACTTATAGAACAATGCAACAAGGACCTTTGCTCCTTACCATGAGAGTTTTTAAAACAACTGCATTTGGAGAAGAAGGATAATTATAAAATTACGCAGCAAGAACCGCTATGACCGTTTTCCCATTCTTCTTCGGAGTCACTGGCGTCACAGCAACCTATACATTTGTCTACTCGAGCAGCCATTTCAGGATCTACATGAGCTGGCGCTGAGTAATAACTAGTAGCATTGTCTTCTTTTTCGGCTTTTCGCATATCTCTGTTGTAAGCATCTCCGCTAGTAGCATAACCGCGTTGTTCATAATGAGCTTGAACTTCTCTTTGTTTGGCCATAAATAAATACCTTATTTAATTAATAAAACTAACTTTGATTTAATATTCAGGTCATTGTTTCAATCATTAGTTAGTCACGTCTTCATATTACCAAATACAATTATTTTTTCTACAAGTTTTTTTTTAGAAAAATAAAACTACTTAGTAAATCAATAAAGATTCTTTCGTTATGGATTTGGTCAAATGCTAAAAAACATGTTATTATGATTTCTACAACTAATTAGCTAGAAATAATAGGTATAATGTATAATGTATTCTTCCAGTCAATCACGTCATTTTTGCAGATTAATGAGCCAGCACAAAAAGCCTTAGAACGTCTTAAGATTAATAATTTAAGAGATTTGGTTTTTTATAAACCGGTTGGTTATAATCTTATTAAGATTAACCCCGATTTAGCGAAGGTAAAAAATGGTGAATTAATTCAAGTAGAAGTAACGTTAGATGATGTACTTAGACCTTCATCTAGAAGAGCTCCTCTTAAAATCAAAGTTTTCAATGATACTGGATCTATTATCTTAGTTTTTTTTAACAAAATTCATCCCTTTATTTTTAGTAAACTTCGGGTGGGTCAAAAATATATCATCACTGGCAAAGTAGAAGTTTTTGACCGTTCTTTGCAAATAAGTCATCCAGAGTTTATATTTAAGCAGAGTTTAATTGCTCAGGTAATGCCAGTTTATCCTCTCACTTATGGTATAGTAAATAAACAGTTATATGGTTATATTAGAGATGCTATTGCTGTTTTAGAGAGTGCTATCGGCGCAAGAAAAGCATTTGCTAATCAGCCCCTAGAAGAGAAAAAATATATCGATGAATTGTTAGATGAAATTAAAAATCTACATTTAATTAATCAGCAAGCTGTAAAAAATGATCTTGAAACAATAATAAGACTTAATATAGAAAAGCTTGCAGCAAAAGAGTTGTTTGCTAATCAAGCATCTTTAATAAAAATAAAAACCAAGGAGCATAAAGATCGAGGCAGATCTTTTTCTCCAAGCCATGACATACATAAATTAGTATTATCAAAACTTGGTTTTGAATTAACATCTGGTCAATTAGAGGCGATTTTGGAAATAGAACAAGATCAATCTTCTGACACTCAGATGATGAGAATGTTACAAGGGGATGTTGGTTCTGGGAAGACTTTAGTTGCACTTTTAACTATTTTAAATGTTGTAACCTCTGGCGTGCAGTGTAGCTTGATGGCACCAACTGATTTACTAGCTATCCAACATTATCAATTTTTTTGTAAAGCTCTAGGAGATGATAATATAAAAGTTGAGTTGTTAACTGGTAAAACTCCCGCAAAGCAACAAAAACAAATAAAAGAAGATTTAGCTAAAGGAGAAGTTGATATTTTAATCGGGACTCATGCTTTATTTCAAAAAGGTGTAGAATTCAAAGACTTGGGTTATATAGTTATCGATGAGCAACATAGATTTGGCGTAGAACAAAGGCTAGAATTAATAAAAAAAGCTTCAAATCCAGATGTACTTGTGATGACAGCAACTCCCATTCCAAGAAGTTTGACACTGACTATGTTTGGAGATATGAGTGTCTCGCAGTTAAAAACAAAACCCCGTAATCGTTTACCAATAATAACCTCTGTAATATCTAATGAAAAAAAAATAGAGGTTATTAATTCATTAGATAAAAAATTACAAACAGGAGAAAAAATCTACTGGGTTTGCCCTTTGATTGACCAGTCAGATGAAACGTTGGAAACGATATTGGATAATAGTGATAGTTCAGATTCTATAATATTTTCAGACGTTACAGCATGTTTTGCTGAATTAGATAAAGCCTATCCCAATCAAGTTTCAATGCTTCATGGTAAGATGAAGTCTGTAGTTAAAGATCAGATTATGCAAGAATTCAAAGAAGGATCTGCTCAGATCTTAGTTGCAACAACAGTTATTGAGGTTGGAATTGATGTGCCTGATAGCAATTTGATTATCATTGAAAATGCTGAAAAATTTGGTCTTGCACAGCTTCATCAATTAAGAGGTAGAGTAGGGCGTGGGAGCAAACAATCATACTGCTTGTTGATGTATAACCCAAAAAGATTATCTGGGATGGCTAGGGAAAGGCTTAAAATAATGCGTGAAAGCAACGACGGTTTTTATATTGCAGAGCAAGATTTAATTTTGCGAGGTGGTGGAGAAATACTTGGTACTAAACAAAGTGGTGAGCCAGTATTTTTTTTCGCCGATCTTGCTCGTGATTTAAAAATTCTGTTACAAGCAAATAATCTTGCAAAATCCTTGAAAAATAGTGATTTTATTAATTTTCAAATAGATTTGTTTGCTAGAAACAAAAGAGAATTAATAAAAAGCGGATGATTGACGACGTTTGTCATGGCGAGGAGGGTTAAGCGACGTGGCCAGATATATATATATATATATATATATCTGCAAAAATAGCCATGAATCACTTCGCATTCGATCATTATGACGTGTAAAACCACTCGTGAAACATTTTCCGTCAAGAAGTCCATAAATGGACTTGCAGGTGATGATTTCAAGCTAAAAGACTATAAAAAGAACCACTGTAGCCGTTGAATAAAGTCCACCATCAGAGAACTTTAGATAAGGTGGGTTCAGTATTACATCGCCACGACGACGCAAGTGACCAATCCCTTTAAAATGCTTATGCCCTGGGAGTTTTTTATCTATCCTGACGTACCAAGCAGCTCCTATACATTATTTCTAACATTTTTCTAATTTTTCTGCAACTATTTTTAATTCATCAAATATTGAAGATAGTACAATTTGGAAGTCTTTATTAGCATCTTCAAGTATTTCTCCACCATCCATGTTTATCTGTTTTTGTTTGTTATCAAAAAGATTTAGTGCAAGCATAACCAGTAAAAGCTCAAAAGAGGCTGAAGGGTTACTTTGTTTTATTTTGTTTATTTCAAGATCTAGTTTTTCTGTAAGAGAATACAATTCTTTATGATTTTCTTCTGGACAAAATAATTTAAAATCTCTGTTATTTAGAGTTATTGTTGCTATCGACATAATGAGTTTTTATTTGTTCTAGTTCTTTAATATATTCTCTAATTTGATCAAGAGTCGCTAGACTACTTTCCTTTAAGTACTCGTTTTGCATTCTTAAATCTTTAATTTCTTTGTTTTTAAGACTTAACTCTGAAATAAGATTATCAGTATCAGTGTTAATCTGTTTTATCAGATCCATCAAAAGTTTCTTGCTTACTTCCATAGTCTAAATGATTTGTTTGGCTTGTTATAAAAGGAATTCCATTTTGGGATTTCAAAAAGTTAAATAATATTACCACGAGTATTAATAGAATAACAGAACAAATAATGATATATTTTTTGTATTTATTACTACCGATATCCGCATTAATACTATTTAGTGTTTGAGTTGGTGGTAACAAATCATCATTTTGTTCTGGTTGTAAACTAATACCTAAGAATTCATAATACATTTTTGTATAACCATCAATATAAATTTGACCAGGTATAGATTCATAGTCCTCTTCTTCAAGAGCTATCAGATATTGTTTTCGTATGTTTAGTTTATCTGCGACATAATCAATAGTATATCCAGCTTTTTCTCTTGCTTCTTTTAGTTGTGAAGTCATGTTTATTCCTTGATTTTTCTTAAGAATAATTCAAATTTTTTATTAGCTAATATAAGCATATTTAGATTAATAGTTTCCTGTGATTTTAATTCTGCTACAAAATTAGTAAAAATGTTAGTGATTTGAGTATTGTTGTTAATCCAATTTGATAAATCAACTTTATTTTCGTGTTTTTTTATTATTTTTGTAACAAAGCGTCTTTGTTTATCATAAAAATCATCTTTCAACGCCTGTATTGATAGTCTATTCCAGTAAGAATCATCTATTTGTGATTCACAAGATTTTCTAAGCCAATCTATGTTTAAAAGATTTCCACTTTCAAAATATAAGTTTGCCACATCTTCATCTTTAGAATTTGTAATTTTAGCAACATGAATAATATCAAAAGTAGAAATTAATAATTCAAGAGAAGCTATATTAGCTGCTAAGTCTTTTGAAATGCCAGCTTGTTGGTAGGTAGTAATCTTCTGAATAAATTTTGTTTTGGTTTCTCCAACTTGAAGCTTGTTCATCAAGTTTGTTATTCTATGAATTTGATCTTTATAATCTTCTATTACTCCAAGAGTGTTAATTGGAGATTTTGTATTTTTTATAAACCAGCTAATACCCCTGCGCATTATTTTGGCAAGATCAGTAAACATATCTACTTTTATTTCTGTGGTAATTGTTTGATCGAGATTTCTTACTTCTTGCCACAGTATATCAAGGTTAAATAATTCACAAATAACACCATGAGACCTTGCAATATCAGATAATTCTCCCCCAGTTTCTTTTTTTAGCGCAGTAATTAGGGGTCCCCCAAGTTGATTGACAAGTTTATTAGTAATTATAGTAATTATAATTTCCTTTTTTAGAGGATGAATCATGATTTCGTGATTAAATTTATTTCTCATTAACGGTGGAAAATATTGGAGCAAATATTTTTCAAGATACTCATCATTTGCAATGTTTGAGTTAATAAGCTGTTTCTCTACTGACATTTTACTATAAGAGAGTAGAATAGAAAGCTCAGGTCTTGTCAGTCTTTCTTTGGTAACTGTTCGTCTTGAGATCTCTGATGATGTTGGTAAAAATTCAACTTCCCTATTGAGTAAACCTTCTTGTTCTAAATCACGTATCAATTGCCCAAAATTTTCAATATTCAAAACAGGGGTTTTTTGTGCAACGGTAATCGCTAAGTTTTGATCATAGTTATCTTGAAGAACTAATTCTTCAACTTGAGTTGTCATTTGTTGCAAGAGGGTATTGCGTTCTTCTAAGGTGCATTTTCCTGAAGATACTGCTAAATTTAAAGCAATTTTGATATTGACTTCGTGGTCAGAACAATCAACGCCAGCAGAATTATCAATAAAATCTGTGTTTATATGCCCCCCATGCATTGCATATTCAATTCTACCGAGTTGAGAAACACCAAGATTACCGCCTTCGCAAATTACTTTGGCGCGTATATCTTTACCGTCGCAACGTAAATTATCATTAGACTTGTCGCCAATATCAATATTATTTTCTGAAGATGATTTAATATAGGTTCCTATTCCGCCATTCCACAATAAATCAACATTAGCTTTTAGAATTGCTTTTATTAAGTCGTTAGGAGTAATAGAAATAACATCTAAATTTAAAACATTTTGTATTTCTTTTGAGATATTAATTATTTTTGCTGATCTCTCAAATACCGCGCCTCCTTCTGATATTAGTTTTGGATTATAATCAGACCATTTGCTACCAGCTAGGTTAAATAAACGTTGCCTTTCTTTGTAACTTAGTTTTTCATCAGGAGTTGGGTCTATAAAAATATGCATATGGTTAAATGCTGCAATCAATTTTATAGATTTTGAGAGAAGCATACCATTACCAAATACATCACCAGACATATCTCCAATGCCGATTACAGTAAAAGGTTCTGATTGGATGTTTTTTCCCATATCATAAAAATGTGATTGTGCAGAAATCCAAGCTCCTTTAGCGGTAATAGCCATTTTTTTATGATCGTAGCCAATTGATCCGCCTGAAGCAAATGCATCTCCAAGCCAGAAATTATATTCAAGTGAAACTTGGTTTGCATAATCCGAAAAAGTTGCAGTTCCCTTATCTGCTGCTACTACTAAATATGGATTTTCATCATCATGAATTACTGTTTTGGATGGTTGTATGATTTTACCATTAACTAAATTATCGGTAAGATCTAAAAGCCCTCTTAAGAAATTCTTATAACATCCGATAACTTTTTCCATGTAATCCATGCGAGACAATATGCCTTGTTCAAATTTAAGGAAGAAGCATCCTTTGGAACCAACTGGTACTATAACAGCGTTTTTAGTCATTTGAGATTTCATCAAACCTAGTACCTCAACTCTGTAATCTTCTCCTCTATCAGACCATCTAATACCACCGCGCGCAACTTTTCCGCCACGGAGATGTATTCCTTCAAATTCGTTAGAGTATATAAAAATTTCAGCATAAGGTCTTGGTAATGGTAAATCTGGGACTTTATGTGAGTCGAATTTAAATGAAATGTAATTTTTCATTTCATTATTTTTTGTCTGGTAAAAATTAGTTCTAACGATTGCATCAATTGTTTGGTGCATGCTTCTTAATACTTTATCTTCAGTGCTATTTGATACTGTATCAAGATAAGTATATATATCGTTTGTAATAGATTTTGCTAATTTTTTCGAATGAGATTCAGGGTTAAATAATGAATCAAAAAAATTGACTAATGATTCGGTAAATTTATGATGTTTTATTAGAGTTAAGTTAACATATGTTCTGCCATACATCATTCCAGTTTGGTGTAAGTAACTTGTTAAAGCTTTGAGTAAATAAACCTTTTTCCAATCCATACCAGATATAACAAGTAATTTGCTCAATAAATCACTAGAAAAAACACCCGTATTTATTTTTTCAAGTGCTGTTTCAATGTTTTCCTTTAAAATCGTAAATGGAATTTGTATATCTGTTTGACTTGCAAGCGTAAATTCATAAATCCAGCTTTGTTTAATATCACTGGTTTCTTTTATGGCAAAACATTGTTCGTCAATTGCTATGAATCCAAGATTTTCAATGGCAGGCAGGGTGTCAGACAGAGTCAAGAAAACAGAGGCACTATAGATTTTCAAAGTAAACTCTGAAGGGGATTTTTGTAGTAAATTAAAGACGGTTTTGCTTAAATCTGATGCTTTTTTTAGATTGTATATGTCTTCAATTGTAGTATCTGAATTAAATTTATGTTTATATTCAGCAGTAAAAGCTGATTCTATTTGTTTATGTTTTAATCCTCCGTCGTACTCTCCATATTTTTCGCATAGTTTTTCTAATAAAGCATCGGACCAATTAGTAGTGATTGTTATTAAATCTTCTTCCAATTCTTTTGAAGAAAAATTTAGTTTTTCTTTATCTTTTATTGGAATAGTTGCAAACAGGTGAGAGAAATCTTGCGCTAAAACGGTTATATTATCAGTAATAATTTCACTTTCAAATTTTTCAGATAAATATTTACTAATATTATTATATACTTCGGGAGTCAAGCGCTCTCTTGGCATAAAAATAATAACGTTAATAAAAGAATTTGACCAATCTTGTTGGATAAATAATTTTAATTTTTTACTACGCATACTAGATAGCATGTGGAGACACATGCAATATAGATCAGTTTCGTCAATTTGAATTAAGATATCACGTGGAAGTGATTCAATAATATTTTTGAGTTTCTTAGAATTATAACTATTTAGTGGGAATCCAGACTCGTCTAAGACGTAATTCATTTTCCCCCGTAGAATTGGAACGCTTTTTATCGATTGATAATAAATGGCAGTGCCGTAGAGTCCAAAAATTATGGTACCAGATTCATAGATATTTTATTTAGCTTGCCAAGCATTGCAAGTTTATTAGAATAATAATCGCTTTTAGAGAACTCTATTATAGTATCTAGTTCATTCTTGTTATCTTGCCAAATATCTTTTACACCATTTTCATGAGTGATTTTTAGGGAAGAAGCTTCAAATTCAGCCATGCCAAGAAAGGTGAAATTATTTTTTTGTAACCAGTTTAAAAAATCCAGAGTTTCCTCAGCTGGTAAATCTGCTTCTTCATAAACATCCTTATTATGTACTATATCAGTAGTGACGCCAATGAGTTTGTTTAGTAGTATCTGCCAGGAATTATAGGTATAATCAACAAGGTCAATGATTCTATTAATTTCTGTTTTTAATATTTTTATTGTTTCTTCATTAAAGTTCCCAAGGGCTTTAATGAATACTAAAGACTCTCTTGAAGCTTCGTCGCCAGTAGCTACAATATCAATTAAATTACCTTTTACGTCTCTTTTTGAGAAAACAACGGGGTGGAATGTGAAAATAGTTTGCAAACCAAGTCTAGAAGTTAAGCAATTAAGTGAATCAATAATAAATGGCCTATTTTCTATTATGATTAGTATGGTAATTGCATTATTTTTTTGAAAGTTAGTTTTGGAAATTTCAATTTTTCTTTCGTTGTTTGTTCTTTGTTTGAAAAATTGAAAAGCCTCATCGGTAAAGTCACCAAATAAGGATAATTTATCTTTTGACCTGTAATCAATTGGAATATATGTCAAGAATTTTTGAGCAAATTTTTTGTATAAATCTCCTTTGTCTTTTATTTTAACAAGGTCTAATATGTCGGTATTAAAATCATCAATACTGCAATTTAATTTGCTTAAAGATAGATAATTGTTGTTTTGATTATTACTCATATGTAATTAATTATTCCAAATAACTTTAAAATATGCCAATTAGCATATAATATAAGAAATGTAAATATCTATCAAGGTTTAAGGAAGGTTAATGAGTACAATTTTTGCTCAATGTTCAGGAGCGGGAAAGTCTGGGGTTGTAGTGTATAGAATTTCTGGTTCTAATAGCATTTCAATTTTAGAGAGATTAATTGGTTATTCTATAGGTTCAATGCTTCCTAGAACAATGTATTTTCGTAAGATTTTCAATCCACGTACTGGAATTCAAGTTGATGAAGCGATGGTAGTATATTTTAATGCGGATTCAAGCTTCACTGGCGAAGAGTCGGTTGAAATACATGCGCATGGTAGTATAGCGGTGATGAAATTGTTAAATCAATCATTGCTCCTTATGGATGATTTAAGGCTTGCAGAGCCTGGAGAATTTGCTAAAAGAGCATTTTTAAATGGTAAATTCGATTTAACAGCTGCAGAGGGTCTGGTTGATCTTATTGATGCCGAAACAGAGGCTCAGCATAAGCAAGCTATAAGACAATTAGGAGGTGGGCTAGAAAAAATATATACAAATTGGCGTACTTGGCTTCTTAAAATCATGTCCTTAATTGAAGCTTATATCGATTTTCCTGATGAAGATATTCCCGATGAAGTACTTATAAATATCAAAGATAATGTTAAGAATTTATGCAGTGAAATATCTAACCATTTAAAAGATAATAACAGGGGGGAGCGTTTAAGAAATGGTTTAAAACTTGCAATAGTTGGCAGGCCAAATGTTGGAAAATCAAGTTTAATGAATTATTTATTAAAACGAGAAGCTGCGATTGTTTCAAATATTGCTGGCACCACTCGGGATGTGATAGAAGGGCATCTTGATATAGGCGGTTATCCAATTATCATCCAGGATACAGCGGGAATTAGAGAGCGTAGCTCTGATGAAATTGAACAAATAGGAATGAAAAAAGCTAAGGAAGTTTTAAGTCATTCTGATATAAAAATTATTATGTATGATGCTTTAGAATTTGATACAAAAGATGCCGATTTTTTTGAGGGTTTTGTTGATAACAGCACTATAGTTGTTTTTAATAAGGTGGATGAAATGAAGAGCGTTGTAGAAGAAAATAATACAGACGATAAAACACTCTACATTTCGGCTAAAACTGGAAAGAATATAGATCAGTTAATGGAGCGTATTCATAATATTGCCGAGCAAATTGCGAGTCCCTCAGAAAATCCTCAAATTACTAGAGAACGTCATAGAACTCAATTATCACAAGCTCTTGAAGCTTTAACTAGTTTTGATCCTGAAAATGATCTTGTTTTAGCTGCGGAGGATATAAGAATGACTATAAGATATCTTAGTAATATTACTGGTTCTATAACAGTTGACGAGATTTTAGGTGAGATTTTTAGTAGTTTTTGTATTGGTAAGTGAAGTTTAATTTAATTGAAGTGGTAGAAAATTTGCAAAAATTAATGGAAAAAATTTGCTTTGAATATATAAATTAACCAAAAATAATAATACATAAATATGAAAAAAATTATTTTACTAGTAATATTATTAGTTTCCATTCCAGCTTTAGCTGTTTCAAAGACTGATAAGATCAAAGATTTAATCAAAAAAACTGATCCGCACATCAATATTGGTATTAAAATCAAAAACTTAGACACTGATACTGTTGTTTATCAACAAAATACTCATCGTTATTTTACTTTTGCCAGTGGTCTTAAATTCATTACTCTTGTTACTCTTCTTGAAGAATTGGGAGGTGATTACAAATTTGATAGCGCAATTTTAAAACGCAATAATGATTATTATCTAGATATTCATGATCCAGAATTCTCTACACAAGATTTGGAAAATTTGATTTTATCGCTAAAAAATAAAAATATAACCACTATAAAGGGTGATTTTTATATTGGTAACAAAGAATTTCTGCTTCCAGCATTAATACGAACAAAGACAGTGGGTGATACAGTATATTGCAATAGTGGGCCAATCACTAGATTACATATTAACAAAAATTGTTCTATGGTTGATGTTTTGCCAACAAACATTGGTAAAATAGTTAAAGTATCGAATGCTGAGTCTGTACCTTATAAAATACAAAATAACTTAATTACTACTCCAGATAGTAATATCGATTTAATTTACACTAGTATTGATGATAATAAATATATTATTTCTGGCACATTAAATAAATCAACCAAATTATTAACAATAGGAGCTGTTACAAGTGATAATTTTAATAATGTACGCTTGACTTTGGAACATCTCTTAAAAAAACATAATATAAAATTAAATGGGAAGATATCAGTAGCAAAATTACCTTATAATGCTGAAGTCATAGCAATGAAAAATAATTATTTTTTTACCATTGCCAGCAATGCTATGAAAAAATCTGATAATTTTGTTACTGATTATTTACTAGCTGAAGCCAGTACTGTTAATGAAGGATTACTAAACGAAGTAGGTAATAGGCAAATGGAATGGCGTGATGCTGGTAGGTTACTCAAAAAATTAGTGCAAAAACATATAGGAGTGGATATAACATCATCTTTAATCGAAGATGGCTCTGGTATTTCGAGAGTTAATGTTTTAACGGTTTCTCAGTTTGATAAAATATTGCAAGCTGTTTCGAAAAAGCCAAATTTTCCTGAAATTCTCTCCATGCTTGCTGTGCCAAAAGGAGAGGGGACTTTAAAAGATAGATATTCAGAGAATGCAAAAATATATGCAAAAACAGGTACTTTAACAGGTGTAGTAAGTCTTATAGGTTATTTTTATAATCAAAAAGGAGAGTTGTATAGTTTTGTAATAGTAATCAATAATATCTACGGTAATGTTGCTAAGTTTAGGAAGTTAGAGGATGATATTATAAAGCTGTTTGTAGAATAAATACTATTTGGGAATGGCGCCTAAGTTTCCTTTGTTATTCCACGGCGAATGCCATCACTGTCATTCCGTGAGCGTTCACTGGTTTAAAAATGCCTAATTGCTGCCCCTTGTTGTTATAACGAGTGAATTATTTCCCGTCATCACGAGCGAATGCGAAGTGATCCACACTTTCGTGGCTTTAAAGCTAGATTGCCACGCTTCGC
>JAIFLQ010000016.1 GCA_020048975.1 Rickettsia sp.
TAAGAACAATGGTATTCCGGGTTCGGTAACAATCGACAAGAGCGCAAGTAATACTTGTGCTCTAAACGCCTATAACGAAAACCTGCCATAAGAACAAAAGATTGAAATTCGTCAAAACAAATATCTCAACAATATTATTGAACAAGATCACCGATTTATTAAGAAGCGAACCAAGCCAATGCTTGGGTTTAAAAGTTTTCGTTCTGCTAAAATCACTATCACCGGTATTGAGAATATTCGTATTATTCAAAAAGGACAAATTGTAGGTTCTAGCAATAATGTTTCTACTTTTGAGAATTTTAAAACGTTGATGGCATCATAACACCTGAAATATGACTTTTACTAATTTTACTCCAACTACATTTACAGATGCGACAGAGCTCCGCCTAGACCCACAGCTATGTATTGTGTTATCATGATCCTATCAATTATAAACCTTTATGTTTTTTTATATCAGACTTTCAGGAGATTAAAATATTAGCTGAACTTTTTTTTATTATTTCTTCTACGCTAATGTCATCAGCTTTTTTAACTAGATATGTTTTACCATCTTTAATATCAAACACACCTAACTCAGTAATTACCCTGTCAACTACATTTACTCCTGTTAGCGGTAAGCTACATTTATTAACTAACTTTGCCTGTCCGTCTTTGGAGTTATGCCTCATTAACACTACCACTCTCTGTATATTGGCAACTAAATCCATAGCACCTCCCATGCCTTTAATCATTTTTCCTGGTACAGCCCAATTTGCCAAATCACCCGTTTCTGACACTTCTAAAGCTCCAAGAATAGTTAAGTCAACATGACCTCCACGAATCATGGCAAAAGAAGCTGCGCTATCAAAGTAGCTGCTTTCTGGGAGGGCGGTAATAGTTTGTTTGCCCGCGTTAATAAGATCCGCATCTTCTTCGCCAGAGTAAGGAAACGGTCCCATTCCTAACATGCCATTTTCGCTCTGGAAGCAAACATTTATATGATTTGGTATATAGTTGGGAATATTTGTTGGCATACCAATGCCAAGATTTACAAATAAACCATTTTTAATTTCCATTTCTGCGGCTATTCTACACATTTCATCACTTGTCCAAGCCATTAGTTTGCCTCTTTATTTCTATTAGTAATTTTTTCTATTCTTTTTTCGTAATTAATTCCTTGAAGCAGTCTATCAATGAATATGCCTGGTGTGTGGATGTTGTCGCTATTAAGTTGACCAATTTCAACTATTTCTTCAACTTCGCAAATAGTAATTTTTGCTGCTGTTGCCATAACAGGATTAAAATTTCTAGCTGTTTTGTTATAAATAACATTACCAAATTTATCAGCCTTATAGCCTTTAATTATAGCGAGATCTGCAAAAATCCCTCTTTCCATTACATATTTTTTACCGTCGAACTCTCTAACCTCTTTTCCTTCTGAAACCACAGTGCCAACTCCGGTTTTAGTATAAAATGCCGGTATGCCGGCTCCTCCAGCCCTTATTCGTTCTGCTAGTGTACCTTGTGGGTTCAATTCAAGTTCAAGAGATCCATCTAAATATTTTTGTTCAAATAATTTATTTTCACCAACATAAGAAGATATCATTTTTTTAACTTGACCGTTTTTTAGAAGTATACCAAGGCCAAAATCATCTATTCCGCAATTATTACTGACAATAGTAAGATTTTTTACACCAGATTTAGCAATTGCTGCAATAATATTCTCTGGAATGCCGCATAATCCAAAGCCCCCAGCGTGAATTAGCATTCCATCTTTGATAACATCTTTTACTGCTTCAGCAGCTGTTTTATATATTTTTACCATTACCTTAGTTGTTTTTTATAATTTATAACCATCAATTTATTACTAAATCTATATTTCATGCAAGTTATTAGTTGGTTTTTGGTAAAAACTATATTAAGAATTCTAATGAGGCGATTATTTCTATAGAAACTTGATTAGAGTAGCGGAAAAGATAATGCAAATTGATAAAAATATACCAAACTATTTAACTATACTTAGAATAGTAGCAATTCCTCTTATTGTTATGTCATTTTATTTTGATGACTCAAAATTTGCTCATAGAATTGGTGGGATAGTTTTCGCTATAGCAAGTTTAACAGATTTTTTTGATGGGTATATCGCAAGAAGATACAACATAGTTTCAAATTTAGGGCGGATGCTTGATCCGATAGCGGATAAAGTGCTGGTAGGGTGTGTTTTGGTAATGTTAGTTAAATCTGGGAGAGCTGATGAAGTGCCTTGTCTTCTTATTTTAGCTAGGGAGTTTATAGTTGCTGGCTTGCGAGAGTTTTTGGCGCAGGTGAGTGTGAGTGTGCCAGTTACGAGGTTAGCTAAAATTAAAACCGCGATACAAATGATTTCAATGACAATGTTAATAATTGGATCGGTAGGATCTGGAATAAAATGGCTTGATTTAATTGGTCACGTTTTTTTATGGACTTCAGCAATTTTAACATTAGTTACTGGTTATTCATATTTACAAGCTTGTAGTAAATATTTTTAATTTGTAATTTGCTGGTTAGGCAATGGTGTTGCCTTCTTGTGTGGCATTGTTGCGTGATGGATCTATAGCCCTATGTTATAAGCCATATATCGTCATAGTGAGCAAACGTAGTGAGCCCCCGTCACGAGTGGGTTTACACGTCATCACAAGGGGAGCAACGTCATAGCGAGCAAACTTTAGTTTGCGTGGCTATTCAGAAAAAATACCACTATACTACTTTGGTTACTTCTTACTAGATTGCCACAGGAGCAAATCTCCTTTACAGCCATGACGTTTGAGCCTTATTTTGCAAGGCATCACGATCCATGCAACAATGCCTCCTTGTGTTGGTGGTGATGTATTCGAGAAGTGTCATGTTGCGTGCTAGTGGAAATAAAGCTTAAATAAAATACCTTTAGGAGTTATTTTTAAAAACTGGCATAAATATTGCTTGAATGGTTATTAAGTTAAGATTTTATGATTTTGTTTGTTTTGGTAAATTGATACTTGCAAAATCATGCGTAGCTTTGACTTGCGTGCATCATTGTATTAATGTATAATCTGCACATGGTGTATGTTTCGTTTATGGAGCTACAAAAGTTTAATAAGTTTATTTTTTTAATTAATATAAATATAGAGAAAGATTATGGGTAACGGTATAACGCTAAGAAATCCAGTTGTAAATTCAGTTCCACCTGCGATTGCTATAGGTAAAAAGGGTGTTGATGAAAATGGTAGAAGCTTAAGCACTGGTTTGAAAGCTAATATTGATGTTGTGAGCAGTTTTTTGGGTAATGGTCTTGCTGATAAGGCGAAGGTTTTATCTAAAGTTCTTGAAAGCATGGGATATAGTTCTAATGTTCTGAGAGTAACACAAGATAGTCTTGCATCTATGGCTACAACTCTTAGTGATATGTTAGCTCTTGCTTCGCAAAACGGTGGTTCTGAAACAGCTATTAGATCGTTGAATGATATTCTTCAACAGAAGGTAGAGCAGTTAGAAACTCAGATAAAAACAGCTGACTTTGATGGTAGAAAATTATTAGGTGGCGATCTTGGTTCTGATTCATCAGTAAGAAGTAATTTTACAAATAAAGCTGTTAGTGTAAGAACACTGGCGCCAGGGTTTCGTCAGTTTTTAGGGGAGCCTAGAGCTGGTACTGCGACATTAAAGATTGAAAATAATGCGCAAATTCTTACAGGAGATGCTGGTGATAGAATACAAGTTGGTGGAGTAAGTTTTAAATTTATTGATGCTGGTAGAACGCCAGATTACACTAATTTTGAAGTTGTTAAAGGGACGAATGAGGAAGAGACGGCTCGAAATCTTGCTACGTCAATTAGAAAGAGTGGTGAAGAGAGTCTGCAATCTTATGGAGTGAAAGTAGTTAAGCAGAGTGTTATTCTTACCCCTCACTCTGGTGGATCTGTTATATTTAACCCTACTGTATCTGTAGCTGGTAGTATAGTTCAGGTTAGACCATCTACCCAAAGTTTGCAACTGATTTGCAGCAGTGGCTAATGGTGCTACCACGGTTGCCCATGGTGCTAATGCAAACGAAAGTATGAACAATTTGGAAGCGGCTATTAGAAACCATCCTACTCTTAAGAGCTATATTGATCAAGGAGCATTGGTTGTAACTAGATCTGGTAATAGTAGTGCAGCTGCTGGCGTAAACGCGCGTCAATCTATTACTTTTCAACAAAACTTTGAAACCAAAGCTGGTTTTGGTCTTGCAAGTAATGTTGCTAACACAACCATTCAAGATGGTTCAACAAACTTTGTTTTGACCTTTAATGCCGCTCTTGGTAATCAGCGCGTTGTTGGCGACCAAGTAACTATTGACGGTATACCTTTTACGTATGTTGCTGGAGCTGTTGGTATTGATGGTGGTGGTCACGAATTGGTGTAAACCAAGCTGAGTCTGCGACAAGTTTGCAGCAGGCTATAGAAAATAATCCCGTGTTGAGGGCGAAATATGATGTTGCTAATAATGGTGCTGGTGTACTAACAATAACTGCTAAAGCAGGATTAGGGTTTGTGCCAGCAATTTCAATCCCAGTAAGTGGTACAGAGGCTAATCTTAGACTAACAACTACTGATGCTGGTCTTGCTACTGACCTTGTTACATCGACATTTGATTTGGTAGAAGGTGGGATAGATGTTACGGGTATAAGAAATGTAGATGGTTTTATTAATGGAGTAAAATCAGTTGTTACTGTAACAAGAGTTGATGTAGGCATCACTGCTAGAGCCACATACCAAGCAGCAACAAGGAATGCTTTTGCTGATGGTGTTGCTGCCAATGCTGGTGATATTGCAGTTGTGCTTCAGACGACAATTGACGGAAAGGTTTTCA
This sequence comes from Rickettsia sp., assembly GCA_020048975.1. GTDB lineage: Bacteria > Pseudomonadota > Alphaproteobacteria > Rickettsiales > Rickettsiaceae > Megaera. The sequence goes on from JAIFLQ010000016.1 coordinate 4,847, forward strand.
CAGGCGCGGCATTTAGATCAAATGCAGCTATTGGTGCTGCTGGCCTTGCTGGCCAAACGATTGTATTTACAGATGCAGCTACTCTTGAATCTTTTTCAATCAAGATTGCACCTTTTAATTATCTTGGTGCTCCTGCTGATTTTGATGCTACTACAGCTACTGCTCAAGCTAACCTTGCTGTTCCTATACAAAATTTTATAAATGGTACTGTTTTTGAGCAAACTAAGAGTTTGACTATAAATACAGATGCTGGTGAAATAGTGAACGAAGATGGAGGAAGTATTGGTAGTGTTGAGGGCATGACAGTGTCTTTAAGCTCAACTAATTTTACAAACAAAAAGTTTTCTACCTTTGTTGTAGATAAAGCTAGTAATAATGCTTTAGTTAACCACGTTAAATTTACACTTGCAATTGATAATGGTGATAAGACTACTACAAATTTCGTATTAGATAATGTACCAGCAGAATCGTTAGTAAAAGGTCGTGCTTTGACACTAGTAAGCGCTACCACTGGTGATGAGATTACAATTAATATAGGTGAAAAAGGATTAGTATCTTTGAACAACACTCAGAATTATGCGCCTGTGAGCAAAGCTATCACTGCAGCGCTAAAAAGTTCTGGTTCTGGTCTTGACGTAAGAGTTGGTCTAGGTTTTGACGATAGTTTAAAAGTACAAATTCCAGATGTTAGTCTTGCCAAGATATTTCTTAATAAGGCCGGTGCTTTTGTGGGTAAATTGTCAGTGTTAACACCAGCGGATGCAAAAATAGCGCAAGAGGTTTTAACAAATGCTCTTAACTCTGTAAGCTCAGCACTGTCTAAAGTAAAAGGCCAAAGTGAGACGATAGATGCAGCGTCAACTTCGCTTTCATCTGCAATTGCTGTAACGAAAGATGCGGCGGCTAGTTATTTAGACACTGATTTAGTGGAAGCAGCTAGTGCGTTTTCTGCGGCATTAAAGAGTATATTAGCTGCTATTTCTACTCTACAAGCTGGAGCAAGAGTTGCGGATGCTGGTCTTGAAATTATCAAATCAGCTGCTCAATAAAGTAAGCTCAAAATTCATGGCGAGGAGCGTAAGCGACGCCCCCCGTCATTGCGAGCGAAGCGTGGCAATCTAGCTTTACAGTGATGACAACATTCGTCATGGCGAGGAGAGCTAGCGACGTGGCTATCTATTATTACTGGATAGCCACGCAAACTGAAGTTCGCTCGCTATACCCTCCGTGATGAAGGAAAATAAGATTATGGTACTCTCCTCGTGACGCTGAAATAGCATAAAGGATAAAAGATAAAAATTTAGAATAAATATAGAGAGTAAATAGGTGTTTTTACGTCACTGTCTGAGGTTAATTTCGTAACGTCTAAATAATATTAGCTTGTTATTAATTAGCCTTTAAATATCATCCACAAAATATTTAAAGGGAATTTGATAACTTATGCGTATAATCAATGTTTTTTTCTTTACCTTAATAACCTTGTCTTTTTCTCTTTCGCTCGCAAATACAGAATTAGCAGAAAACAAAGATCTTTCTTTCGAAAAAAACGCTAGAATTATAAGTCGTAATCAAGCAATTATTTATGGAGATAAATTCAAAGTTGAGGGAATAAATTTCTCTGGATTAATTGTTGGTGAATTAATAGCTAGTGATATTGATCAAAATAAAAGCTCCAGATTTAATAAAAAAAATACATATACTACTTTTTGTGTTCCTAAAATCACTCTATATGCGGTATCAAATTTAAATGAATGGGTTACAGCTAATATTGGGTTAAATTTTGCTCCTAGTTCTGGTGATTGTTCGGCATGTGGTTATGGAGGAAAAAACGATCCTTCAAGGTTTAATAAATATGATAAAATTGATGAGGCGCATATAGTATTTGCTAATCGCGATCTTTCACCATATTTTACAAAAGTTGGTATACAGTATTTTAATTACGGTCAATATTCTCCTCATTCTATTCCAGCAAGTTTTACACAGTTACTTACGCAAATTCAAGCACCAGGTATTACAGTAGGTTATATGCCCTCTGAAAATGGATTAAATTTTTCAGTTTTTAGTTTTACTGATAAAGTGAAAAAAAATTCAACCTCAAAAATTAATAATATGGGAGTTCAAGCTGGTTATATAAGTAATGATGATTTTGGCAAGACAGAAATAAGCTTAGATATGGTGAAAAACATGGCAAGCTCAGTCAATTATATTGTATCTTCAAGTCAGTGTTGTGTAAACCCTCTAAATAAATCATATAGAAAAACGGTTCCAGGACTTAGCTTTACTGCCAAAAAACAAATATTTGACTTTTACACAACAGCTCAACTTACTTCTGCCCTTACAAAATTTGATAAAAAAGACATATCATGGAAGGAATCTGGAGCCAAACCAGCAGCATTGTTATTAGATCTTAGTTATAAATTTAAAGCTTTTAGTGAAAAGCAAAATCTAGTTGGAATTAATTATCAAAAATCAACACAAGCTGTTAATTTAAAAGGTAATGACCTTGGGCGCGGGTTGCCAGAACACAGAGTTCAGGCTTATTACTCTATTGAGGCTTGGAGAAACATTGAACTTGGAACTCAAATTATTTGGGATAAAGACTATAAAAACAAAAATGGTGGTACTGGTAAAACTTCAATAACATCATTAGTTACTTTAATAGCAAAAATAATGTGACAGAGGCTTTTTAGAGTTGAACTTTAGTAATAGAAAATTTAATTCTATTTTCTTCTTAAACCCATAAAATAAAAACATTCATTGAATAAAAAAACATTTGCGATTTCAGCACTTACAGTGTTCGTTCAGTATTACGATTACCATTTGTTTGGTTTTTTAGCAGCCAATATTGCTAGTCATTTTTTTCCAAAAGCTGATATTGTCATTCAATTATTGAATACTTACTTTTTAATGTCTATAGCAATGGTTGCCAAACCGCTTGGAGCAATCATCTTTGGAAGAATTGGTGACCTCGCTGGCAGATCAAACTCTTTTATCATTAGTCTTGTCGGAACATCAATAGCTTCTTTTATACTCTTTATAACCCCATCTGATGAAGCAATAGGATTATTTTCTGCATTTATACTTTTATTATGTCGAATGGTTATATCTGCTCTGGTTTCCTCTGGTTCTGACGGCGTTAGAATATTTGTTTTCGAACATATCAAAAGTTCAATGCAATGTTTTAGTATAAGTATTACAACGGTTTTTACGTTACTTGGCTCGCTTGTTGCCTCATTGTCCGCAACAGCCTTTAGCTCTGGTTATTTGCCAAATTATAATTGGAAATTTGCATTTTTATTAGGTTCAGTATTAGGATTCATAGTGATTATAATTATGAAAATAACTAATTTCAAAGATCAGGTAGAAATCAGCAAGCAGCCTAAATTCGAAAAATTCAAAGATTTGTCCATTTATGAAATTGTAAAAACTAACAAAAAATTGTTTGCTTTATGTGTATTGTTAATTGGTGCAATAGGTAGTACTAATCAATTTATTATAATTTTCTTTGGAACCTATAATTTTCAAGTTCTTGAAACAGTAGAAAAGTCCAAAATGCAGGAATATATATCTATTTCTATAATGATATATCTGGTATTTAGCATTATTGGTGGTATCATAGCTGATAAATTTGGCAAGTATAAAATCACTGTAATCGCTGCTTTTGTACTTTTACCAATTAGCTTTGGGCAATGTTACTATTTAGAGAAATTAGAACTTAGTCCTGTTTTACTATTTTTAACATCAGCAACTCTTCCTTTTTTAACAATGCCTGGAGCTGTAATTCTGACAAAATCTATCCCTATTTCTATTAGGTACAGATTGTTTAGCTTAAGCCATGCAATAGGATCGATAGTTATCTCTGCGCCAACAGCTTTTATTTCAACTTTTCTCTACCACCAGACAAATATTAGCTGGTTACCACTTTGCTATTTTATTGTTACTATTTTAGTGATATCATTTGCTCTATATAAACTAAAATCAGCACATGTTATTTTGGGATGAGTATAAAGATACTATCTAACACTACTATCAATAAAATTTCAGCTGGTGAAGTTATAGAAAGGCCAGCTTCAGTGGTAAAAGAATTGCTAGAAAATGCAATTGATGCTGGAGCTACAAAAATTGAAATCATCCTAGAACAGGCTGGAAAAAATCTTATCATCATAAGAGATGACGGTTTTGGTATGTCAAAAGAAGATTTAGAACTTGCTATTCAAAGACATGCCACCTCAAAATTAGATGAAGAGGATCTTCTAAATATTAATAGTTTTGGCTTTAGAGGGGAGGCTCTTCCATCTATTGGAGCAATTAGTAAATTTAAAATTACTTCAAAACAAAAAGATTCCCTTGCAGCTTATTCTTTAAGCATCAATGGTGGGGTTCAAGAAAAAACTATACATGCTACTCTTGACAAAGGTACTTTAATTGAAGTTAGAGATTTGTTTTTTGCAACCCCTGCAAGATTGAAATTCTTAAGAACAGATAAGACTGAATTAGCAGCAATCACAACAATGTGTAAAAAAATTGCTCTCAGTAATCCACATATTGCTTTTACCCTTACTCATGAAAATAAAGATTTAATTAAAGTTCGAAAGAGAGGAGAAGATTTTACTGAAATTTTAAATACACGTATCAATGAGATAATGGGAGAAGAATTTTTAACAAACTCTGCTTATGTGAATTTCAAACGAAATGATATAGAATTATATGGTTACACAAGCATTCCCACTTATAACAAGGCTGCTGCTGAAGAACAATTTTTATTCATAAATAATAGACCAGTCAAAGATAAAATCTTAAACATAGCCTTAAAAGTAGCTTATCAAGATTTTTTGAGCAGAGATCGCCATGCGGTATCTGTCTTGTTTTTGAAACTTGATCCGCATTTAGTCGATGTTAATGTACATCCAGCTAAAACAGAAGTTCGTTTTCATGATCCAAATTTAATACGATCAATTTTTATTAGCGCCATACAAGAAGCTTTGAGATCCGATGGTAAAAGAGTTTCTAGTACATTATCTAACGATGCAATAGATTATATGACACATCAAAATGTCTCCCCACACCTAGCAGAAAAGCAGTATTCTAGCACCACGCATTTTCAGATACCAAAACATAGAAGTAGCAAAGATAATTTTCGTATCGACTATAGTCTTGCTACAAGAAGTAACTCTAATCATCTCTTGCAAACTACGTTCGAACATGACCACCTCCCAAATATTAAAACAGAAAGTAACAGAAACCCTGAATTAGAAGAAATTCTTATAACTGACCAAAAATATTATCTTGGCGCTGCTAAAACGCAGCTTCATAATACTTATATAATATCGCAGTCTAAAGATAGCGTAATTATTACTGATCAGCATGCGGCGCATGAAAGACTTGGTTATGAAAAAATCAAAGAACAAATAAAGAAGAAAGGGGTAATAAGGCAAAGATTACTCATTCCTGAAATAATTGAATTATCCTCAAAAGAAAAAGCTGAAGTTATAGATGACAATAAAAAATCTTTATTAGAGCTTGGTTTATCAATAGAAAAATTCGGTGAGAAATCGATAATTGTATCAGAAATACCAAGTTTACTTGGTGATATTAATATTATAAAACTAATTAATGATTTATCTGATCATTTTACATCCCTTGGCGAAAATATAGCACTAAGTGAGTTAATAGAACATGTTACAGAAACCTATGCATGTCACTATGCCATTAGATCTGGCAGGGTTTTATCCATTTTAGAAATGAATGAATTGTTAAGACAAATGGAAAATACAGATTTTTCAGGGCAATGTAACCATGGTAGACCAACTTATGTTGAATTAAAACTTAAAGACATAGAGAAATTATTTGGTCGGAGATAAAGATTTGGTAAAATGGATCACTGTGCCTGGCCTTATTAATTATCAGGAAGGTCTAACCTTGATGGAAGAACAATTGAACAAGGTAATAAAATCTCTTGAACCAAATACTGTTTTTTTGCTAGAACATAACGAAACCTACACTGCGGGAACAAATTATAAACAAGATGAATTATTAACACCAGATCGATTTCCAGTGATTTATACAGGACGAGGAGGAAAATTTACTTATCATGGGCCTGGCCAGCGAATAATTTATCCTATAATAAATTTGAATAATGGATGTGATGCAAAAGATTTGAAATTATATATTTCAAGACTTGAGAAATGGATAATATCAACACTTGCAGAATTTAAAATCCAAGCTTTTACTATTCCTGGCAAGATTGGAATCTGGATCAAAAATAGTAAAAATGAAAATGCTAAAATTGCTTCAATAGGGCTTAGAATAAGGAAATGGGTTGCATACCATGGTATCGCAATCAACATACATACAAATCTTGATCACTATTCTGGTATAATACCTTGTGGTATAAATAATTTTCCTATAACCTCACTAAGAGATATTGGTATAGATACCTCTATAGAAGAATTTGATATAATTTTAAAAAAAATTTTTATAGAAACGTTTTAATGAGATTGATACGTACTATTTTTAGCTTAATATTATTATCATGGGGATTAGGTTTTTTTTATTTTATCCACATGGTAGAAAATTATGTTTTGGATAATAAAACAGCAACTGAAGCGATTTTAGTGTTCGGTGCAAATAAACAAAGACTTTATTCAGCAGCGGAATTACTAAAATATGGTTATGCTCCCCTTATTTTAATTACTGGAGAAGATTATCATTTTAATTATAAGAATTATTTAAAAGAACGAGGGGTGCCAGAATATCAATTTATCTTTGATGAGAGACCAGATAATGCCAAAAAGAATTATGCTTTGGACACTTATTATCTTCTTAAAAGGTATAAAATTGATTCAATTAGGTTGGTAACATCCGCTGAAGAAATACCAAGAGCGATGTATGAATTAGTTCGTTACTTACCAAAAACTATTCACGTTGTTTCTCATCCAGTCTCTTTGAAAGAAAAAAATTATAATTCCATGTTTATTGAGTATAACAAATATTTGTTAATAATATTATCATCAATCTTTGGACTACAAGATGACCTCAATCTATCATATTCTTGACAAAATTCCGTCCATTGACGAGCAAGATATGCAAATCGAATATGAGAATTTGGCTAAAAAGCTAGTGAATTCTGGTAGAATGCGTATTGATACAGACTATTATTGTAATTTTTCTAGATTCTCCGATCCTAGCTCTGGTATCACTATAATGATGACTAAAGAAGAATTAAGCGACATAAATTTACTAAAAAAAACAAGACAAGTTATTAAAAATTTATACTCAAAAAAAAATAAAACTATAACTGATAAGCAGATCGATAGCATAATAACCGAATTACTCAATCAAACAAAAAAACTATTCACTGTACCTAGTGAAACACAAATACGGCTTGCTAGAATATTTGTTCAGTCTGCTCACCCAATAGTGATAAAATGGTTGCTGCTAGATCGTACGCAAATATTTATAACTTATTCTCATAATATCGGGGATGTAATGGATATATCCAGCTGGAAAACATCAGGTACCAACAGTGGAATGCAAAGCACTGATGGTAGTAATGTGTGTATCTATGTTTCCTGTGGAGGTGATCCATTTTCTCCAAATAATAAAAATAATCCTGTTTACGGTGATGGCTTTGCAGCGGTAGCAAGATTACAAATTATTGCTGGGCAAGAAATTGGTCATTATGCTGACATAATGAGGGATGCACAAGGTCGTCAAATAGGTAGGCATTCTGCAAATTTTTCTTGCACTAGAGCGAAACCTCATGTCAAACAAGGTAGAAGAAATGATATAGAGAGATGTCAAAAATTATATAAAAATCTTCTGTCTTGGGGAATGGACAAAATCTTATTTCTTGAGGAGCAATTGAAATTTTATGATAAGCAAAAAATTTCGGGATTAAAAGTATTATGGATTAAAATATCAATCAAATATCATAAGCGCAAATTATTAAGACTTGCTCTTAATCATCACTGTATATTCATTAAAAGATTTTCAAAGGAAAAATATATGGGAATAATGATAAAAGCTATGATTTTTGATATGCAATCAAACCTCTCCCCAGTTGCTGATGTTTATAAACGTAGTGATCCAGAAGCTGAGGAAGCAATAGCTTGTGTTGAAGCTTTAGCGAGAGTGCCGCAACAAGTGATGAAATGGGGATATTTAACTACTAAAGCAACAATGCATGATTTATATAAAATTTATTATAGCGAAGTTATACCTTCGTTAATCAAAAATTATGAATTACATACTAATACTAAATATAAGAGAAATTATAATTTATACAAACCGACAATTTTGCAAGTAATTCTGGCAAAGCTTAATTTGCAAAAAAATAAATTTAAATTTACCCCTGTAAGGGATGTGTAATTAAATTTTCAAAACTAACCTAAATATAATGTAATTCAAAAATAGTAAATATTCTTATGAAAACTCAAAATACGATTTGGTTTGGTGATATAGAAGAGAATGATCTGGTTCAAGAGGGTGATTTTAAAACTTTCGAACAAATAGTTTCTTCTTCTATTCAGGCAAATAAATTTAATCCATCTAAGTTGTCAATTACAGATTCCTCACCTCGTATTGTTTTTATTACAATTGGAGAGTTTTCTGTGACTGCTACTGTTTTTTATGGGCAAGCTCAGGGCTTAATGGCTGCATTTGAAGCTGCTTTTAAAAAAGTGAAAGAACGTTTTGATTGTCGCAATAAAGATTATATAATAAAAATCGATATCGTGATATCTGCAAGAGTACAAAAAGACTGCAATAGTAGTGACACTATTTATAATTTTACTCGTGGGGTTGAGGGAATAGCCTTTGATAAGTTATCTAACCTAGCAATACTACCTGAGCAGATTTCTTGTAATTTTTTGTGGAACAATAATGCAAAGATGTTACCAGAGAGATTACATAATTATTTAGAAAACAATCCACCAGAATCTCATAAACTAGATAAAGTTTTACATAGTAATAGATCATCATTTGATGTTTATTTTTTCAAGACAAAAAGCTTTGTCTTAGAAAAGAACAACCTAAAAATAATATATCGTGGACAATTTTTATTTGAAAGTTTTTCCAATGAAAATCTAAAAGAATCCATAAATCTAGCTGGAAAATATTTGATTAATTCCATTCTACCAAATGGTCGGTATGACTATATATACTACGTTACTAGCAACTTCTCGGATATAGACTATAATTTCTTAAGACATGCTGGAACTTGTTTTTCGTTAGCTGAATATTTTGAATTTAGCAATGATCAAGAATGCTTACCTGCATTAAATCGTGCATTAGATTATATGAGATTATTTTCTGTTCCAGGGCTTGAAGATCCTCAAACTACTTGTTTCGTAGAGCGTGGGTTGGCGACGATAGGAAGTAACGGATTGGCTGCTCTTGCCCTTGCAAAATATATGAAAGTTACTAACGATAAAAAGGATCAAGACCTTCTTACAAGAATGTGTAATTGGATTTTAACTCAAATTGCTGATGATGGTAATTTCAAAGGTCATAAACAACGTTACCATACGGGGAATTATACAGGTTCAGAATTGTTATATTATCCAGGCGAGGTAATATATGGTCTTGTAATGTCATATAATTTACTAAAAGAGCATAAATGGATCGATGGGGCCAATAAAATTGCAAATTGGATTATTACAGTGCGAGATAGTGATCTTAAACCACTGAAGTTAGAACATGACCACTGGATGTTATATGGGTTAAATGAGCTTTATAGAATTACTCCTAATCAAATTTACATTGATTACACAGCTAAAATTTGCCAAGCTATTATGCATCGTCAAATTTTAGAATCTCAATACCCAGATTATCTTGGAGCTCATAATAACAATGGAGATCCTTCATCTACACAAGCAGCAACAAGAAGCGAAGGATTACTTGCTGCATATAAATTACTCAAGGATTTCGGCAATATGCCAGAATTTACTGATAAAGTTCTAGAGTATGCCAAACGTAGTGTTGCTTTTCAGTTGCGTACTCAATATACCAAACTTAATACTATCTATGTGCGTAATGCAAAAAAAGCGTTGGGTGGTTTTCGTCAATCCATCAATTCGCATCATATCAGAATTGATTATGTACAACATAATCTTTCATCGCTGATTAGTTTGTATAATTTGACGAAGTAGAAGAGTTTAAAAACCTTATTTTAGTAAAGTTTCAATAAAAAGTAAGTTAGCTTTTAAGAAAATAAATTTTTATTTTTCTAAATGCTAACTTACTTAAAAAGAAAGCTACCTAATATTTACATATCTTCATAAGGTCCTAATAGTCCAGCAATATCAACATTCCAGTTAAGTGATATCTCATCATCTGGAGTTTTTATACTAATCTCACTCATAGTATTTTTAAATTTAATAATGGATGCAATATTTATACTAAATATTGTTTCACCAGCATCTCCACTAAATTTAACAATTGTACCAGGTGTGAGTTTAATAAAATTGTAACCACCACCTATCGGAAGGTCATC
>JAIFLQ010000084.1 GCA_020048975.1 Rickettsia sp.
GCTGCTATCCTTATAAACATAAGGCTTTTAGACTTTTCGTTCAGACACTAATTAGGTACAACTAACTATAAATTATCTAACAAAGTTAATTTAATGTCAATTTTTATATAGATTTTAACAAAGATTTTAGTATTTTTTTGTAAATTAACTAGTTGAGTCTTTAAAAGTTTAACTTACTTTGAGTAAAGATAAGCTTTGTAAAGTTATTTTCTCATTCATAAAAGTGTTTTACTTAATAAAATAATTTTTATAGATTTGTTTTGTTAGGTGTTGTAGTGTTCTATAGTTAATGGATATGAATCTGCATTAGGCTTCAGCTCCTCGGGCCGAGTGTCAAGCTCATCTGAATTGACTATATTATGCTGACCATGTTTAAGGATAAATTTGCTAACAACTTAAAATCAAAGTTCGTAGATTTGCCTTTTTCCATTAAAATTATTTCTAGATAATGCTAATTTTGGTCTTAGTTGTCGTAGAATTGAAAATCTAATAATAATGCTCAATAAAAATCTTCTTTGTTATCTAATATTGACTACAATGTTTTTTACTATTATGCCATGTACTGTCTTAGCAAAAGAAAAAAAACATACTTGTATTAAGCTTATTGTCAAAGAACATAAAGGCTTAGAAGGCTCAGTAAAAGAAGTTATTAAAAAACTTAATGGACTTTCTCGAAATATGGAGAAAACAGCAAAACTATATAATACCATAAATCAGAAAGCTTATTGGGAAAGTGAAGCTAAGAAATCCTTTTTAAAATATCTACAATCAGATGGTTATTATGCTGCAACTATTGAAACAGAATTTACAGAAGGAGAAAACACCATTATTTTTTATATTAATGGTTGGCAAAGATACAAAATAAAAAGACTTCTTTTAAAACATGCGGAAAATAGCAATCATAATATTAAAGAGCCAGCTTTTAACGATCTCAAAATTAAAGAAGGAGATTTCGCAGTTGCTAGTAATATTATCGATGTACAAAATGCTATAGCAGATGCTATTGAAAAAAATAATTGCCTTTTAAGTTTAGAGGTAACGCATGAGGCTGTAATTGATCATTTAGATGATAGTATCACAGTTGATTTTATAATTAATGCTGGACCTAATGCTAAGGTAAAATCGGTTGATTTGAAAGGTTTGAGTTCAGTAGATCCTAATTATGTTAAAAAGCTAATACCATTTAAAAATGGTCAGTGTTTTCGGCGTTCATTAATTACAGAAGCTCAAAATTCATTGCAAAAAAGTGGGCTTTTTGCAATCACAACACCAGAAATTCCAGATCATACAGATGATAATGATGAAGTGCCTATTATATTCGATTTAAAAGAACGAAAGCACAGAAGTTTAAAAGCTGGTTTCAGTTATGGAAGTGATTTGGGGTTTGGCATTACCACTGGTTGGAATCATAGAAATTTTTTAGGTAGTGGTGAAACAGTGAAAGCTGAACTATTTGCTAATCAAAGGGAACAAATAGTTGATCTTATTTTTGCGAAACCTTTTTATAAACAAGATAATCAAACTTTAAAAATAGGAATTTCTGCAGAAAATCTTGTATCCAAAGCCTTTAAGAGTAGAGAGGGTGCTGCATTTGCTGGTGTTGAAAGAAAGCTAAGCGATATATGGACAGCAGGTGTTTCTGGAAAATATTCTTATAGTGTTATAAAAGATGCTAAAAGTACACAAAATTTTTCATTTTTGTCCGCTCCATTATTCATTAAACGTGACACAAGAGATAACTTCTTAAACCCTCGTAAAGGCAATGAATTACAATTAAAAACGGAGCCATTTTATCCAATAAAAAAAGAAGGTAAATCATTCTTGAAAAGTGAAGTCACGGTTGGTAAATATATTCCCTTCCGTATGAAACTTGAGCCCGTTGTAGCGGTTAGAGCATTGCTTGGATCAATTAGTGGCGCAAAATCAGCAAGAATACCAGCAAATGAAAGATTTTATGTTGGTGGAGCTGGGTCTGTTAGAGGTTATGCTTATCAGCTTGCTGGGGATTTAGATGAAAGACATCGCCCAATTGGTGGTCGTTCAATGATTGAAACTAATATTGAATTTAGAGTAAGAGTGAAAAATGATATTGGCTTTGTAGTTTTTTTTGACAGCGGAAATGTATACTCCTCAATTACACCACAATTTAACAAAAAAATGTTTCACGGTTATGGTTTTGGTGTTAGATATTTTAGTGGATTTGGACCTTTAAGACTAGATGTGGGTTTTCCACTAGCGGGGCGAAAAAAAATTGATAAAGCTTTTCAGGTATATTTTGGTATTGGGCAGAATTTTTGATTTTGACTTAGCTGCTTATGCTATAGTAGAACTGGTTTGAATTGGGTGCTAATTATGTAGAGTCATCCCCTCGTAGGAATGACAAATATAAAAAAGTTATAACATTATAAAGAAAATGAAGCTTATATTACGATTTTTATTATTTTTAATCATAATATTTGCAATATTATTGATGACAATTTTTGTTTGGCTACAAAGTGATAGTGGAATTAAAATAATTAGTAATTTTATTACTGAATATGTTGAAAAAAAAACTGATTATAATTACAAAGTAAAGGTTGAAAACATAACTATCTCCTTGCCACTGGTAGTAAAGGTACAAAAAATAGTTTTTAGCGACAAAGAAGGGGATTTTGTTAGTATTGAAGATTTTTATATTGATGGAGCGCCTTCTTTACTGAGGCTTTGGTATGGCAATATATGGGAAATCTCGGCAGAGACAATTAATCTAACAAGGTTACCAAATAGTAGTTTAAGTTCTGTTGATAATGTAAAAAAAGATCCAAAGAAAATAGAATTTATTTCTGGAGTTACTATTCAAGAGATAGTAGTTCGTAAATTTATTTTATCACCAAAGTTAACAGGGTTTTTAGATGAGATTGCTTTTGATATAAGAGGGCATCTAAATGTTGATTTAGAAAATAACAAACTTAATTTCTTGGCAAAAATAAAAACTGATTTAACAGAAGATGGATTATCAGATAAGAAATTATCTCTAATAAAAGATGCTCTTTTGAAAATAGAAGGAGAGTTTAATTTTGCTAATAATAGCATTAATATAGAGAGTTTTAAGTTTTCTTCTCTACATTCCAATCTTGATGGAGTAATGAGTATTAATTTTTTAGATGATTTACTCACTGGAGTTGTGAATTATAATAGTTCTATAATGGAATATTTATTTTCTGAGCACAAATCTTTAAAGAGTTTGTTTACAGGGAAAATATATTTTTCTGGTAAAGTCTCTTCTCCTAATATTACTACGGATAGTCATATTTCCATTGTAGATGGAGAGCAAAACTATGTTCAATTGCCAAGTTTAAACTGGAAATCAGATTTTATTTTTAATCAGAAAGGAGTGAGTGGTAAGATTTCACTGGATGGTGGAGGTATTAAAGCTTATGGAGAAATAGGTAAAGACAGATCGAAATTTTATTTAAAAGACTTTAGTATTAACAATGGTCAAAAGGTAGTTAGTACAGCTAGTCTTTCATTTGATGATAAGACAAATGTTACAACTGGTATTTTAAATATTAATAGTGAAAATGTTTATGAGTTTAAAGAGTTTTTTCCTTTTTTAAAAAGAGGCAAGTTAGATATAAAAACTATCTATAAACAAAATGCTTCAGGATGATTTGGCTGTAAAAAATTGGGATGAATTTAAATTAGAACGTGCGGATATAAAACTTAAGTCGCTTGTTAGTAATTATGGAAATCTAAAAAGTTTTTCTTTAAAGGCTAAAGGAGAAGATGATTTTATTGATTTTGCGTCGCAAGTTGAGTCTATGGATTCATATTTGATGAATTTAAAGATTAATAGCAAACTATTTATCAGTGATCTGAAAAAAAAACGTGATGATCAAGGTGTAAATCTCAAATTTGTTAACAATGTTAGTGGCACTTTAGGTAAAGCAAAGATTGTGACACAAGAACCGATAACAGTAATATTAGGTAAAGTATTTTCTATTATTGTTCCTGATATAAAAGCGAATGATGGAAGACTAAATTTAGATTTAACGTTTAATGACTCTCAGATAAAGGGGAAAGTTGTTACTAAAAACTTTCCCGCTGCTGTGATTTCTAAATTTTTACCACCAAGTTTTGATCAATCTTTAATTTCTGGTGGTGCTGAATTGAATGGAAGTATGTCATCTCCAGTTTTTAATACTGCATTCGAACTATCTAACGTACGACTCTTGGACAAAGAAAGTATCGTTGCAGTTTTGAAATTATCGTCACATATTCAAAATAATAGTTTATCTATTGATGCTAATATTGTTCAAGAAAACAAAGTTTTGGGAACGTTGAAATTGCAAATTCCTTGTAAGTTTTCTTTATCACCATTTGAATTTTCTTTATTAAAAAAAGATAACATTAATGCGAATCTTAAACTCAACAAGGAGGTAAATATATTAGCTTTAATCCCTTTGTCCGGAGATCATAAATTAAAAGGTTTTCTTAGTGGTGATGTGAGTATAACTGGTAATTTGGAATCGCCAGTTATTAATGGCATAATTTCTGTTGCTAAAGCTGAATATAAATATCAAGTTTATGGAATTAAACTCAAAAACATTTCAGCTAAAATAATTGCCAAAAATAAAAATATTTCAATAATGAATTTTATAGCACAAGATAGTTATTCTAATTTGTTGGAAGGGGGGGGAGATTTATCTATATATAAGGATTTCCCATTTAAATTCCATATGAATACCAAGAAATTTAATTTTATTAACACCCCATATCTACAAGGGGAAATAGGTGGAATGTTATTAATTTCAGGTGACAGTAAAAAAGCTTTAGCTAAAGGGAGTTTTGACCTTGGTCCCATGGAAATCAAAATTCCAGAGCATTTCTCAGATAATATTCCTGCTATCAATATTATAGAAACTATCAGTCATGCTAAAATAATTCGTGAAATTCAGGGCAAACCATATATCTTAGAGATGGATGTTGATCTAAATGCGAAACGACAGGTATATGTAAGGGGTTGGGGTGTTAACACGCTTCTTTCTGGTAATCTAAAGATTAGTAATAATATTACTAATCCTCATATTTTTGGTAAGCTTAGGTCTGTGAGAGGTCGGTATCAAGAATTTGGTAAATTTTTAACAGTTAGAGAAGGTGTTTTAACTTTTAATGGACCAATTTCACCATCTCCTTATTTAAATATTATAGGGGTTGAAACGTCTGGAGATGTTGAAATAAGATTAATATTATCGGGATCTATTTTTGCTCCTGATGTTAGTATTGAATCTACTCCAGCTCTCAGTCAACAGGATGCTTTGTCATTATTATTATTTGGTAAGAATCCAGATAGCATTTCAACAATGCAAGCTGTAGGGCTTGCAGATGGAATGAGAAAATTGTCTGGTAATGGTGGTGGATTTGATCCTCTTGCGATTGGTAGAAAAATTTTAGGTGTTGATGATATTAGCATTAAAAATAACCCAGATACAGAGAGTTCGTATTTAGGGGTTGGGAAATATCTTACAGACAAGGTGTATCTTGAAGTAGATCAGGGTAATCAAGCTTTTGGTAGAAAAACTAAGATAGAGGTAGAACTGACACCTAAAATATCTGTTGAGTCTATAATTGGTGAAAAGGGAGATAGTTCTTTTGGAATGAATTGGCGTTTTGATTATTAGTCTCTCCATAAAATAACTTTATTTTACTTACAAAACAAATGCTTCGATTTACATAAGATACTTTGTATGATACATTATAGTGCGATAAATACTGTTCTGAGTCTAAAATTAAGCAGTTTTGTGCTAGAAATTGCCCGCAAGGTTAATTTCTCAATTAGTACTCAGTTTTGTTTTTCAGGGGTTCTTCTAGTGTGTATAGAAGAAGGTTGTGTGAGTAACACGTGTTAGGTTAAGTTATTAATTAATAATTTTCAATGAATCAGATAAAAAGAATACTGTATTTTATAATATGTTTTGGTGCTTTAGTAACTACATCTGTAGCAGATGGGGTCATTAACCTTGAAGTTAAAGTTTTTGGCCGTGACGTAATATTTGTTTTTTATCATGAAAAGTACCAAATATTAGATTTTTCTTTTAAAGAAAAAAAAATCTCTGTGAATGTCAATATTCCAAGTGATTTTAAATTAGTGAATAAAAATAAATTTAATGAGTATGCTAGGGGGTTAAAAGTTTTCGATAATAAACAATCTTTAACTTTTAATGTTAATACAGACCTTGAATATGGTTCTATTATTAATGGTGAGAAGCTTGATGCTATTAAGTTTCGTTTGCCCGACGAAAAACAAACTGAGGATTTATCTCTAATAAGCTCTGCTAATAATGATCCAGGGGGGATTAACTATAAAAAACAAGGTGACGAACATATTCTTTCTTTTAATTTAGGAAATAATAAAAATAATGCAGCTGTTTTTTTTCGTGGTAAATATTTGTGGGTAGTATTAGATCAGAAAAAAGTTTTTTCTTTTAAAAACAAAGGGGTTTTTAGCAATTTTGAGCTTGTACCAAGTTCAGATGGGACTGTTTTTAGATTAAGAGTTGAAGACGGTTATTCAAATGCAAAATTATCTCAAAATTCTTTGGGGTGGGAATTAGCTGTATCAAAGAAATCAATGGATTCTGTTAACGTTCGTAATATTCTTGAGGTAGAATCGCTAACTAAATCTGGAGAAGACGGGGTATTAGTTCGGGGGAATTTTAAGTCAAATTCAATGGTAACTTTTCAAGATCCAGAGGTTGGAGATGTCCTGAATGTTTTAACAGTTGGAATACCAGGTATGAGAGTTGGGAGCAAAATAGATTCTGTTGAGTTTAGTGTTTTAAAATCTATTCAAGGTGTGGCTGTATCTCTTTATAGTGATGACGTAAAAATTGAAAAATCTGATAAGGAGATAAAAATTATTTCAGAGGTTTCTCTGCCTAATAATGTTGAAGAAGATGATCAAAGTTTGTTCCCTAGCACTATTGAAGGATACTTAAAGTTGCCTACTATACTACCATATCTTGATAAAAATTTGGATATACTGAATTTTAATCAACAAAAAAGTAAGTTAATTAGTGAAGCTTCTGAGGCGATAGATGGTGATGAACAATTTACCAGAAATTTTGAATTAGCAAAATTCCTATTTATTAATGGATTATATCAAGAATCTTTGGATGCAGTCATTTTAGCAAAACAAAACTCTCCTACTAAGTATCAAAGTAATCTTCAAGCCCGCTTTTTAACAGCTGTCAATTATACGATGACTGATGATTATTCTAAAGCGAAGCAAGAATATGATGAATTGCTAAGTTATCAGGATATTTCGCAGATTTCTGAAATAAATCTATGGAATAAGTACAATAACTTTTCTTTAGGTGAAACCCCTAAATCTATTGGGTTTGTAGAAAATTTGGCTAAAACTATAAATTATTATTCAGATGATAAATATTGGCCAATGTTATTTGCAGAAATAGAAATAGAGCTACTTGCTAACAATTTAAAAATAGTTGAGAAGCTTTTAAAAGAACATAGATACCAAGTTGATGGCAGTAAATATGCCAATAGTTTGAAGTTTTATCAAGCTGAATATTATCGAAAAAAAGGCCAGTCTAATTTAGCAAAGCAATTATACGGAGAATTAATTAATAGCGATGATGACTTATTTAATTCAACAAGGGCTGAGTTTAGTCTTGTAAAAATAAGAGTAAAAGAAGGGGATATGAGGCTTGTGGAAGCTATAGAATGTTTTGAAGGGTTGAGATTTCAATGGAGAGGAGATCAATTAGAGTACGAGATACTAATGCAGCTTGCTTCATATTATAAAGAGAATAACGACATTATGAATTCCCTGAGAATGTATCAATATATTCAGTCTGCATTTAATAACAAAGTGAGTAATTTTTATATCACTTCTGAGATGGCAAGAATATTTAATGACGTATTCTTAGATGGTGGCCTAGGTGAAAAAATGGATGACTTCACTATTGTAGCGCTTTTTTATGAATTTAAAGAGTTAAATCCCATTGGAGAACAAGGTGATGATGTAATAATAGGTATTACTAAAAGGTTAGTAAGGCTAGATTTACTTGACAATGCAGCAGATTTATTACGTCACCAAATTAAATACAGACTACAAGGTGAAAAACGAGTTTTAAATGCTGATAATTTGGCGCTTGTTTTATTAATGGATAAAAAGCCAAATGAGGCGATGCTAGTGCTAGATGATACCGATAAAGATAATTTTAATTTTAAAGAGCATCAATATCGTGCAAGGTTAAGATCCAGAGCGTTGATTGATCTAGAAAAATATGAAGATGCAATAGAATATCTAAAAGATGATGACACCCAAGATGCAGAAATTATTAGAAGAGAGGCGTTGTTTCGAGGTAAACATTGGGATGGTTATGTTGATAGAATAAATAGTAACTTTGACCAAGTGCTTGAAAAACTTGATGAGAAGAATCCAGCATCTATTCAAGATATTCTACGATTGGCAATTGCTTATTATATGCTTAATAAACAGGACTCATTAGGTAGTTTAATATCTTCTGTAGGGACAAAAGATCAGACCTTAAAAAATACTATAGAATTACTAGCTACTGGTTCTGGTGTAGTTGATTACAGAAATTTGGACAAGAGTTTAAATGTAGATCAAATGAAAATGCTATTAGAGAAGTATAAAAACCAATTTTTAAGCGTATAATGGCAGGCTTTTTTAATAAATTAAAATCGGCACTTAGCAAAACTACAAGTAAGATTAGTGTCGGTATAGATAATATATTTGTTAAAAAGAAACTTGATTTAGAAACTTTAAATGCGTTAGAAGAGCTTTTGATATCCGCAGACGTAGGCACAAAAGTTGCTGGGCATATAATAGATCTTCTTCGATCAAAAAAGTTTGATAAAGAAATTACGCCTGAAGATATCAAATCTGAGCTCGCATCAATAATTACTAAGATGATGGATAAATCTGACCATAAATTTCAGTTAAATGAAGGTTTGAATATTATTTTGGTGTGTGGTGTGAATGGTAATGGTAAGACTACTTCTATAGGGAAATTAGCATCTGTTTATATACGAGCAGGTAAAAAAGTAGCGATTGCTGCTTGTGATACTTTTAGAGCTGCGGCTAATGATCAAATAGCACAATGGGCAAATAAAACAGGTGCTATTTTATTTTCTGGAGAAGAAAAATCAGATCCAGCAAGCGTCGCATATAAGGCCATCCTCGAGTCTTATAGCAACAAAGTAGATATTTTATTTATAGATACTGCTGGTAGACTACATAATCAAAAAAATTTAATGGACGAATTAGCTAAGATTGTAAGGGTTATACAAAAAATCGATCAATCCGCTCCACATCATAGTTTGCTTGTTATAGATGCTACTACTGGACAGAATGCTTTTGTTCAAACTGAACAATTTAAAAATCTTGTAGCTATTTCTGGTTTAGTAATTACCAAATTAGATGGAACAGCAAAGGCTGGGGCAATTGTTGGTATTGTTGATAAATATTCTTTACCAGTGCATTTTATTGGTCTTGGCGAGGGGGTAGATGATTTAAAACCATTTGTGGCACTTGATTTCGCTAAAGCTTTGGTTGGTCTGTCTTCATAGCTTGCCCATTTGACGAGAGCGAATGCTCTGTACGTTTCTTATCATTAATATTCAATAATAAACACACTTGATAAAGCAATTAATTTTAGTTACAACGTACTTATAATTAAAAATTAAGGATAATTAGCATGCCGAACTAAACACTAGACGGTACCAACTCAAAGAGAGTTGTAAAACTTTCCATAGTGCTGACTCATTTGCTGATATTTTCGCAAATAATGCAAATTATATATCATTCGGTACTCCTGTAGATGTTATACAAATTACAACGGCAGTTATTAATGTGGATAAATTTGCAATAATTTGTAAAACTGTAAATAGTTTTTTTTGTAAATGGTTTTCCAAAAATTGGTACTGAAGAATTACCTTTTGAGCAAGTATCTTTTTTGAGAGAATATCAAAAATTACCTTCTCATCTTTCTTCCTATATGCAGCGACATGTTATGGTTAGTACATCTACTGTAGAAATTTTTATAAATAAAAATTTCTTTGAACTTGAGACTATTGCTCATAGTTTGGAAGGAAGCGGCTTTTTAAATCAATTACATGGTATTTACAATCCAATTGCAGAAATCTGTTCTTACCTAAAACTTGACGACGTAAATCTTTGCGGTAATTATCAGAGCGATACAATTTAGTATTTACTATACTATTTTCTGATATTCAAAATATATTTTTCTTACTGAATATATCCATAACAAACAAACAACTATAAATACGGCCATTAAACTAGAAGATATACTATTGTATGTTGCCATTGGTAATATAGTAAAGATAACAGATTGGATAAGGCCACTAGCAGATTTTCCGACTTTAGGGCTAATTACGTCTACCGCTGCCTTTCCTTTTGTTCTGAGTTCTTTATCAAGAGGTATGTATAACATTTCTCTGGAAGTATCCCAAATGGAGTATTTCGATCCTTTAGATAGAATATTTTGCACTGCTCCTACTGATACTGCTAATGCCAGAGGAGTGGTCAAAATGGCTCCTTCATAAAAAGTAAGAATAGCTTCATCGAAAACCACAAGTACAAAAAAGATGGTCCCAGTAACTAAAATAATTACTGGTGTAATGACTGCGGCAGTAAACCAGCTTCTGGTACGCATTATATTATTTCCAACTATAGTTAGGATCATGATAATAACACCTGTCCATAGAATATAGATACTGCTAAAAGCTGCATATTCTGTTACGCTTGGATATAGTTCCTTGATTTTGGCTTTCCAAACTGCTTCCACCAAGTTCATTGATAACCCAAACGATGCTGAACAAATAAGCATTAACCAGAGATATTTGGAACGAGCGATGTATTTAAAGCTATCGATTAGACCCATTTTATTTTTTGAGAACTCTTCTGGTGGCCTAAGATATAGAGCAGGGTTAGTCATTACTTTCTTTGTTATGTACCTAACAAGTAAACATGAAAATATTGCTGAAAGAGCAACAAAGCTCGTTGAGACTTGTGTTAATAGTATTTTGCTTTCAGAAAGAGTAAACAATTTTCTAGCCACACTATCTTCTGATGATAAATTAAGCATAAGTAAACCGACTACTACTACAGATGAATTACCGAAGAGTGAGAATAAAGTGTAGAATCTTCTTGCCTCATTGGTAGAAGTTATTTCATTAGCTAATTGCCAAAATAGTAAAATATAAAAAATATTAGGCCATAGTTCAGACAATGTATAAAATGTTATATAACTCCAATTTCCAAGAATAGCTATATACCATTTAAAATGTGGATGAGCTAGCATAAGATGATCCAATTTCTCTTTATCCATATGGAAAGAATCGATATTGGGATATAGTACAAAGGCAAAAATAATATAAAACCCAGTAAAAAAAGCAACTAAGTGATAGAATATTCTATCAAAAGTAATATGGTTTACGAGTTTTGCATAGATGATAACAAAAATAGTAGCGGCGGGAGTAACGCAATACACTTTTGTAAAACTTGTTACTTCTGCGCTGATTTCAGATATGAGTATACTATCCTTTAGGATTCTCAAAATATTTTGATTAAATAAAACGCAAAACATTAGAGCTGACATTGGTATGAACTTAGGTAGCTCAGAGCGTCTTATAGGCCAAAAAATAGTTCTAAGTTTGCTTTTAAAGTGATGAGGTTCTGATTGAGACATTGTCTATTAACACCTATGACAAAAAAAAAACTTAAAAACTTTTTGGGTTTAAGTTATTTTTAGTCGTAGGGCTTGCGAAGTTGCTTTAAGATAAGTTTATTATTTTCCTAAAATCCGCAGGTCAACGATAAAAATTTCATGGATTATAACTATTTTCGAATAAATTGTCAACTATACAAATGTAGGGGTCGTTATGTTTTCTTTTTGCGATGATTTACATAGAATATATCAAGAAGATTATAATAAATATGTAGATATTGATAGAGGATTTGACAATTATAAACATGGTGCTTTCAAGTGCGACTATGATTCCAGCATTTCTAGTGTATGGCTATTTAAATCGAAAACATCATCTAATCAGAACTTTATTGTGATACCATCTTTGTTTAATTCTCCAAAAATATTGTTTTTTAATCAAGAGCAAAACTATATTGAATACATGCAATTGCTGGGTAATGTATATTTGCTTGAGTGGAAAGAAACTAAAGAAGCTCTAAAATTATCTGATTATGCACATGAAGTTGCTAAAGTTCTTCAATTTACCGAAAATACTAATTCAGGGAATGTAAACCTAGTTGGTCATTGCATAGGAGGGAATATATCTATATTCTCGATGTTTATTTATAATAATGTACGATCTCTTACTTTGCTTACTACCCCATGGGACTATTCGCATTTTGCTACTTCTCATTTGTTATCTGAGTGTTTGGAGATAAAAAAAGCTATTTATGGTCTGGAAACTGTACCCAAAATTTATGTGCAAATGATGTTCTTTATGTTGTTTCCAAATCACTATCAAACGAAAGTGAATAAATATTTTGCCCTTGATAAAATAGAAGCAAGAGAGAAATACTTACGTATAGAGCAATGGTTACAATCAGGGATAGACATTCCTAGTTCTTTATATAATGAGATTTTAGATGATGTAATTGCTAAAAATATTTTGGTTAATAAAAATCTTTATGTTAATGAGCGACTAGTTTCTCTTGATAAAATTGATATTCCAACTTGTATTATTTCAGCTAAAGAGGATCAAATTGCCCCATTATCTTCAATAGTTCCTTTGCAAAAAGAAATAAAAAAATCTACACTTATATCAGTTGAGGGTGGTCATATAAATTATTTAGTGAATAATGACCAGAAATTTAAACAAGAATATACTAACTGGTTTAAAGCAAGTTAAACTAATTATACCGATGAGAGGTAAACAAATGAAAGAAGTATTTATTACGCATGCTAAAAGAACTGCTGTGGGATCGTTTTTAGGTAGTTTGTCCCAAATATCAGCACCATTACTTGGTGCGTCTGTTATCCAAGCTATTTTAGCTGAGAGTAAAATCGAGAGCAGACTGATTAATGAAGTGATACTTGGTCAGGTAATAACAGGTGGTAGTGGTCAGAATCCTGCTCGTCAAGCTATTATTAAGGCCGGTATGGATATTTCTGTGCCAGCTTTAACCATTAACAAAGTTTGTGGTTCTGGGTTAAAAGCAGTGTCAATAGCTGCAAACGCTATTGCAATTGGAGAAGCTGACTTGATTATAGCTGGGGGGCAGGAAAATATGTCTCTTGGTATGCATGGTGCATATATTAGGGGTGGAAAGAAATTTGGTGATGAAAAATTACTTGATTTAATGATGTATGATGGTTTAACAGATGTTTTTTCTGGAGTCATGATGGGGATTACGGCTGAAAATATTGCTAAAAAATTTAATATTTCAAGGGAAATGCAAGATGAATTCGCTGTTAATTCACAATTAAAAGCGTCTTTAGCTCAAAAAAATGGAAAATTTAAAGATGAAATTGTTCCAATTGAAGTGCAAGTAAAAAAAGAAACGAAAATTTTTGATTTTGATGAAGGAGTGAGAGGCGATTCTTCAATTGAGGTTCTTAGTAAATTGCGGCCAGCATTTGATTCTCAAGGTTCGGTTACTGCTGGTAATTCTTCTAGCATAAATGATGGAGCTGCTGCTGTGCTTATTGCTTCTGGTGCAGCTGTAAAAAAATATAATCTTGAACCAATAGCTAGAATTATTTCAAGTGGTATGTGCGGAGTTGATCCCCAAATTATGGGTACTGGACCCGTGCCCGCTTCAAAATTAGCATTAGCAAGGGCGGGATGGACAATTGATGATCTTGACTTAATAGAAGCAAATGAAGCCTTTGCAGCTCAAGGCTGCTATGTTAACGAGCAAATGAAATGGGATGTAAATAAAGTTAATGTTAACGGTGGATCGGTTGCTATTGGTCATCCAATCGGCGCTAGTGGGGCAAGAATTCTAGTAACTTTATTACATGAAATGCACAAGAGATCAGCAAAAAAAGCTCTAGCTACTTTGTGTATAGGCGGCGGTATGGGTATTGCTATGTGTCTTGAGAGGTCGTAGCATTGAACTTTATTTGATTCCTAACTTAGTGTGATGAAAATTTCTGATATTTATGTTTTTTACAGAACATAAAAAGGAAGTAGCATGCTCGGATCGTTTTTTTCTAGCGTTGGTGGTAGTATTGGTAAATATTTTGGTGGTGGTATATTGTCATCAATTGGTAGATATGCTGGCAGATATATTGGCGATTTTTTAGAGCGAAAATGGTTTTATAAGAAAGAAGTATTTCAAAAATATGCTAATCTTAAAGAAAGTTTTACTTTATCAATGGCAGTTTCAGGGTCGCCGATACCGCTAATATTTGGCAAAACTAGAGTAGTTGGCAAAATTATTTGGGTTGATGAAATAAAAGACATTGAAGAAACCAGCGCAACTTCGCAGTATTTTCCGCAAGCAAGATTTTTGCCACTTCCAAAACAGATTAAATCTACGACTCATTATACCGAATATAAATATTTGCTATCTTTTGCTATGTGCATCTGTGAGGGTGAAATAAAGGAAGTTAGTAGAGTATGGAATGGAAATGAAATTATAGATATTAGTCAATATCAGTTCAGGATTTATAAAGGATCGTCTACTCAAATGCCAGATCCACTCATACAAGTCAAAATGAACATGCAAGCACCAGCTTTTAGAGATCTTGCTTATATTGTTTTTGAAGATTTACCGTTAGCAGATTTTGATGATATGATTCCTAATTTATCATTTGAAGTTACTAGAAAACCTAATATCTCTGGTGTTTATACAGTAGAAGATATGGT
>JAIFLQ010000055.1 GCA_020048975.1 Rickettsia sp.
ACAAATTAATAATCGCTTCGTTTAAGGCGAGTAATTCTTCTCGCTTTAGAGTGGTAATTAAATCTAAAACTTTAGTTAAATTAGTATTCTTTCCTGTTTCTACTTTTGACATTTTCTTGTTTTTAATTGTTTTGCTATTTCATCAGAACAAATTATATATCGGAATCTAATTAAAATGCTAGAGCAATTTTGCCAAATACCTTTGCAAGGAGGGCTTACAAAAGCTAACTTGTTTTTTCAAAATGCAATGGGGGTGTGCTAAGGGGGGCTTTGCCCCCTATTAAATTACCCCTAAAGAGAGGTGGAAATAATAAAAATAATTGACGATGAGAAGAGAGGGTAGTAGAGTAATAATTCAAAATTCATGACAATGCGCAATACGGTGTTGGAATAAATTCCAACACCTGCGCTCTAAAGATAAACATTGGAACTGATTTTATATGATAGACAACATTAGAATAAAGATTAGCTGATTATGGCCATAATGTACGCTCGTCCTACATCAATATCAAGAGGAAGCAGTAGGAGTGCTGTATCTGCTGCTGCTTATCGGAGTGCAAGTCTCATTTAGTAAATGAAAATACAGGCGAAGTAATAGGCCTTGTTTTTGATTATAGAGATAAATCTGGGGCAATAATAAGCGGAATAATGGCCCCAGATAATGCGCCAGAATGGGTGTTTGATCGACAAAAATTATGGCAGTCAATTGAGAATGCAGGCACTAGAGTAGATAGTCGTTTAGCTCGTGAATTTACTATAGCGTTACCTGTAGAGTTAACAAAAGAGCAAAACAAAGAGCTAGTAAAAGATTTTGTTAGAAGCTCCTTAGTAGCAAGAGGAATGGTAGCTGATTATAACATTCATCTAGATAATCCAGAGAATCCACATGTCCATATTATGGCAGTAACACGAGATTTAGAAACAAATATTGATGGCAAAATTTCTTGGGGCAAAGTTAATGTACAATGGGATAATTTGTCAGTTTTAAAAGCCATTCGTGCAGAAGTAGCAACCATTATTAATCACCATTTAGAGATGTATGGTCATGAATCTAGAGTGTCTCACCTATCCCATGCTGCTCGTGGGCTTAACATTACTCCAGGAGTACATGAGGGGCCTGCACGGTGGATAAAGAATGCGGAGCTAAAGCAACAAAATCATGAAATCGCCCTTGAGAATGCGGCAAGAATAATAGCTGATCCAACTATCGTGATTGATCAATTATCAATAGATAAGCCAGTATTTTCAAGTAATGATATAGAAAAAGGTTTGCATAAGGCTTTAATAATGGGAGTTAATCCAAGCCTTATTAATGAAAAAGAATCCTTTGAGCTATGGTGTAAAACCGAACTATTATCGATGTATAATATAGTTATTGCCTCTGACAAACTAACATTAGTTAATCCATGTGACCTAAAAGGTCGGATGTTGTTTGCTAGAACCGATAGAATAGAACTTGAACATAGGTTTGAAGAAAATGTTAGGGAATTAGCGACAAAATCAAGCCATGTTATAAATATTAAGGAAGAAGATATTGCAGAAATCGCCCCAGGGCTTAAGTTTTCCAAAGAGCAGAAGCAAGTAATTATTGATGTGCTAGCATCTGGAGATATTAGTGTTCTTGAAGGATGGCCAGGCAGTGGTAAGACAACTGTAATACGTGAGATAGTTCGTCATTATAAGGAAGCGGGCTATACTGTTATTGGCACTGCTCCTACTAACAAAGCTTCAGAAGAATTGTCAGTCAAGACTGGGATAGTAGCAGAAAACACTACAAAACTTAGGCAGTTATGGCAAGAGGCCAAAACTGGTAATAAGGCTGGGTTAAACATTAGCACTGATTATTACAAGGAAGAGCATTATCAGAATAATCAAGTAATATTACCTGCAAAAACTATTTTAATAGTTGATGAAGCCTCAATGGTGGACTTACCAACTCTTGATTATTTTACCCATGAAATTAAAGCTTGTGGCGGAAAAATAATAGAAGTTGGTGATAATAATCAAAATCCAGCAATAGGCTATAAAGGCGGTTTTTCAAAAACTGGAGATATAGCTACCAGGTTGGTGTTAATGGAAAATAATCGTCATCAAAACCAAGATGAGCGTATAAAAGAGATGCATATAGAGGCAACAAAAGCTATGGGTCGCTATGAAATTGCTAAAGCTATATCTATATATGATGAACTTGGGATGTTAAAAGTTTTTGATAATGAACAACAAAAACAGCAAGCATTAGCAGATGATTATAGTTCCTTTGTTATTAATTTATCAAAAGAAAAAGGCGATGTTTTTGCTTTGAGTAATACAGCTATTGCAGCATTTACCAATTTGGAAGTAGCTAATTTAAATAGCATGGTACGTTCTTCTCTTAAGAATGCTGGTATCATCAAAGGAAATGGAGGTTTATATTACTCTAACTTAGAGAGCCAAGAAGAGGAGGGTTTAGGGCAAAAAAAGATGATTGAACTATGCCTTGGTGATCAAATTATCTTTAAAAGCAATAAGCAAGAGTTTGAAGGTTATGGAGGAGTGCGGAATAATGAGCTTGGCATAATTACAAAGCTACGAGAAGTTGATGAAAATGGTTGCGGTGAATTTGAGGTAAGAATTAGAGAAGGAAAGAATGGTCATCGATTAGTCACGATTAAAACAGGTGAAGATATATTGCCAGTAAGTTTTAAGCATGGATATGCTCTAACAGGTCATGCGGTGCAGGGCGCTGATGTCGATAAGTTTTTCTATAGCGTCGATAAACATAGTGGCTATGAAGCATTTAACGTAGGTAGTTCGAGGCATAGAGATGATTGCTCTATATATTTAGATAAAGAGACATTAGAAAATGTCGTATACAAGACTAAAGATCTAGATGTGATTGCTGCAAAAGAAGAATTTAAAGCTTGTGCTTATAAGTATGAGAAAATAGGGGAAAAATGGGAGCAAGTGGATGTGCCACTGTGGAAGGTAGGTTTAAAATTATTGATTTCAAAAAGAACAGATTTAAACTTTGCTACAGATTATTCGGGTCAATTAAAAGACAATAGGAAGAAAGATGCTTATCAAGAAATTATTGCAGGTAATCAAGGTAGATTAAATAAATTATATGATGATTTAAATCATTGGAAAAAAGATAAGGAAACTCAGTTAATTGAAAACAATCAGCAAATTGCTAGTGATAGCAAAGAATCGGAGCAATTAGCAAAAGAGCTGAAAAACTTTAGTTCATTAGAAATCTACTTGCAAAAAGATTTTATTATCAATAAAGGAGAGCTTATAATTGATCCTATGGCAATAGCTAAAGCTGCTGATAATTATAAATTCTTGAAAGAAAGAAATGGTTCGAAATTTAAGTCTACAAAAGATTTAACGGATAAAATTAATAAGCAATTAGCATCATTAAAACAGGGATCTTACAAAGGTAGCGACAAAGAAAAGATTAAATGGATGGATTTAGGCGAGATAGATAAAAATCTAATCATTCGCTCACATTTAAGTAAAAAAGACTTATCATTTTTGGCAAAAAAAGAGAAGCAAATTAAAAGATATGAAGAGAGAATTACTGCTTATGCTAATAAAATTGCCGTTATACACGAAAACCTTGCTAAGCAAACAGATAAGAGTAATAAGCTTTTAACTGGTAATCTTGGAGCTATGCGAGATTATTTAGATGCAAGAGAGAAGGTTTTAGCTGCTCAAGAAAAAATTACAGAGCTTGATTTATATTTGAAAAAACCTGCAATAGAGAAACAACTCTCTAGCGAAGCATTAGCTAGTTTTGGCGTTAAAATAACAAAATTTAATTTAACAAGTGGGGATGTGATAAGGGCAGAAACTGCATTTAGAGCAAAGCATTTTCGTGATAATGCAGAAAGAATTGAGCAATTAAAAAAAGATCGAGATAATCTAGAATCAGCAAAGGTATTAAAAGAGCTTTTTGATATTGATTTACAAAAAACTAAATATCTAACTGATTTTGAAAGTAAAAATCAGATTTTAAATGCTGATGATAAGCATTTAATTGCTGGGGTAATACTACAAAAAACTAAATCAGCTATTTTGCATGGAAAATACCAAGAGATTACTGAAACTTTAGAAGAGTTAAATGAGGCAAGAAAGGCGAGACAAAATAGGGCGCAAGTGATAGTTGATTATTATTATGGATTTGTCAGAGATGATTTGGATGAGAAAATTAATGTAATTAACAATGGCTTTCTTCAAGAAGCATTGCTTATTCAAGAAGAATGGACAGGATTGCAGAAAAAGCAGATTAGCAAAAATCTTGGAGCGGGTTTTGCGCACAGCTTTAGTGAAGAATATTATAGAACAACTGTACTTGGCGAAGATAGCACAGCACAGCTTGTTCTGAAAAATGATTTATGCTCCGCCGCAACTAAGGACGCTAAAAGCAAATTGGTTCTTTTGGATCAAAGGCAAAAAACTTTTGACCTTGAGCTGCAAGAACTAAAAAAGCAAATTGAAAATAGCAAACTTGGTAAGGAAGCGACTCATGAACATGAGGTTGTGATGAGTAAACTAATATCCCAGCTTCAAATAAATTACGAAACAGTTCGCAAACATGCAGGGTTAGAAGAAGTTAAACATTACTTTGCGTCAATTGATAAGAATGGAACTATTATTAGCAATCCTCATTTTAGCAAGATAATGGATGTAGTGGAATTTGCACACCAAGAAAACAGCGTTATTGATTCAGAAAAAGTGGCAATAGTCATGGAAGCTCAAGGCGAAGTCTTGCGTATTTGCGCTGATCACAAAAAAGAATTAGCTGATAAGGAATTATTGCAATCCCAGCTAAGTACAAAGCACGCTGATGAACTTACTAAGCTTAAGAAAATGGCAAAGTTCAAAAATGAGGAGTTACCGAATTTCCTTGGCAAAATATACAAAGATGGGGGTAAGAAAGTTCTAACAAGATTTGAGCAACTGATAGCTGAGACGAATAGACCTTTGTTACTAGCAAAAGCAATCGGTGAATCTCCTGAGATGCTCGGTGATCTTAAAAGCATGAGTTTATGGGCAAGCATAACTAAAGGCAGTGAAGTAAAAGGAGTAAGAGCTAATTTAGAGAATTTGGGCGCAAATTTAATCAAATACATCAACGAGGATGCGATGAGAGCAGAATTACAAGAGAATTTAGATAGCAGTAAGTTAGTTCATCAAATCAAGGCATTAGATTTAGAGATCGCCAACCTTAAGGCATTACTGCCAAACAAAGAGGAGCAAAAATTACTAGATGATATAGAACATTTAAAAGATAGTGGTAAGTCCGAGCTTAAAGGAGGAGGGGAGGAGATCAAAACTTTATTTAAGGGAGATAATGCCCATGATTTGTTACTTGATTCTATTGCCTTAAAAGGAGAGGAGTCATTCAATAATAACAATATAAATGTAAATAACCAAAAACTCGATGAAAAACAGCTGCCTCGGGTAGATGATAAGGTAAAGGCGGGGAGTAAGAGTAGGGGCATGAGGCAGAGCGAAGCATGGAACTCTGATCCAAAGCTTGACTTTAAAAATGTAAAAGCTTCTTTAACAAGTTCTCATATAGAAAATATATTTAGAGATTATGCGGCAAAGCTTAATCCTGATGGCAAAATCATTAAACGAGGTAGTAGTATTAGTTGTGGTTCATTAAATATGAATCTTAAGAATAGGTTATGGCATAGATTTAGTGATGGTAGCAAAGGTGATGTTTTTAGTTTAATTGAGCAGTCAGCTGGAGTTCAGAAGAAAGAGACATTGTTAATTGTGGCAAATATTGTCGGTATTAATGTTGAAACAAAGAATAATAGCAAGTTGCATAATCAAATAGATACCAATAACGATACTCAGGATAGCAAGCAAACGCCAATTGTGCGAAATAATGTTGAAGCATATAAGATAATACCATCAACAGCGCCAAGGCTTAATGTAGACACGCATCTTAGCTGGCTGGCAAAAACAAATAAAATTGATAATATTTGGACTTATCGCAATCAGAAGGGTGAGCTTATTGGTGGGACTATTAGATTCGTTGATAAGGTAACTGGTAAAAAACAGGTAATGCCTGTTAGTTATTGTCATAATAGCAAAGATGGTACCGATCAATGGAAGTTAAAAGGATTTACAGATAATGGTTATAAGCCAATATATGGCATAGAGAAGCTAGCAAATGAGAATAAACCGATATTAATAGTAGAAGGAGAAAAGACGGCCGATCACGCTCAAACTTTATTGCCTGAATATACTGTGATTTCTTGGATGGGCGGAGCGCAAGGAACGGCAAAAGTTAATTGGCGGCAATTAGGTGGCAGAGAGGTTACAATTTGGCCTGATAACGATGTGGCAGGGGAGGGAGCAGGTAGGTCAATATTACAGGAGCTTAACAAAATAAACGGTTTTAGTGGGCTTGTAAGTCTGGTTGACACAAAAAATTTAAACCTACCTGAAAAATGGGATTTAGCTGATAAAATGCCTGAGCATTTGTCTTTAGGCGGAATAAAGGATGCAATAATATCCTGCCAAAATAAACGTAAAAACATAGCAACTTATATAGAGGATGCAAATCAGCATAATAATAAGAATGGGCAAAAAGTATTTTGGCAACAGGCCTCTATTGGTATTAAAGATAGTAGCCAAGAGATAGAGCGTAAATCTAGTTTATATGAAGAAATTCACGAGCGTCTTGCAAGTAACGAGGTAGTAAGTTACATGGATTATGCAAAGGCTAGCGGTAAGGGTGAGGCTGTACATCAATTTTTAAGTTTTAAAGATGGTTTGTATCAAGAAATGCTTACTAGTAGCATGGTTAATCATTTAGAGATCACGGCTGGCAGTGAAGTAGCAACCAAGCTCAAGAATCTATTTGGCAGGGACGAGGATGGTAATTTCTTGGCAACGCCAAAGGAAATAGTAGAACAAGTACAGAATATTTACAGCAATAGTAATAGTAGCAATGGTGTTAAATATCAAATTAACAACGAGAAATATATTAGTGACAATAAAAAGTTAGCAGCAAGCAATACAGATAAAGCCAAGCTGCATGAAGTGCTTATGAAAGATTTTTGTATTTTGCATCAAGATCAATTAGGGGTAAAAGATTTAATTAACGTCCATAAGGATAAAATAAGTGATGATTTATATAAAATAATTAGTAATTATGATTTAAATAACAAAGATGGCCAAGGGGGTTTAAAGGATTCTGATCAAACAAAGATCGCAGAGCTAGCACATAATAAAATTAACAATACTAAATGGTGGCAAGATCTTGCGGAAGATCAAATAAAATTGGCCAAAACAAGCAAAATAGAAATTATAACAGAGACTGATAAAAGATTAGAGCTTGTAGAAGAACATATAACAGTGGCAATGGCAGCATCTTCTATTGACAACGAATCTGTCTTAGCTAGAGCAACCAGTCATTATCTTGAATATATTATGGCTAATATTGATAATATGAATAATAAAGAGCTAATAAACAAGCTAGTAGAGAGAGCTGTTTATGAAGAAGCTAATATAGCAAGTCGCAAAGAAAATATGCGTGTGTTTTTAATTGAAGATAAAAAGTATGGTGAGTTCAAGAAAGCCAGTGGCAAATTATGGCAAGAACTTATGGGAGCAAAGCTAGTCAAGGCCGAGTGGCAGATTCAAGAAAAAAACCCAGATTTAACGAATACGCAAGTTCGATCCATTGCTAAGGAGCTAGTGTACAATAATTACGAGCAAGAAGTAGCTCAAGTGATAAAAGATGAGCCAGCAGTATCGGTACTACACAAGCAAAATCCGATAGCAGGTAAATATTTAGCGGAAGGGTTAGTGGATTTTAGGAATAATTATGGCGAAGAGTTGTTAACGGAAGCAAGAACAAAAGTGATGGAAGAAGTAGCTATAACCCAAGCAGAGTTGCATGATAAAATCGATAATAAAATGCAAGGTTTAGATAACAAAATATTAGAAGGTAAACATAAATCTTTAAGCGGTGATATATTAGATGGTACTGTGCTTGCTGGCGATAGAGATATGACAGCAAAATCTGTGACCACTCATGCAGGTGAGGATTTAACTCATGATATGTTATTAAGAGGAAATGCTCATTATGAACAATTGCATGATCATCCTGAATACCATAATCATAATACAAAAATAGATCATGATAGTCATAATGGTTTAGAACATGAGTATCAGCATGAAATAACAACGAGGATCCAACAAACCAGAACTATGCAACATGAGTATCATGACCGAATGGAGCAGGAACATGAGAGACAAATTAATATCAATAACGATATTAATATTAATTATTAGGGAAAATAAAAGTTATTCATGATTAGAGTCATTATAATGGTAATTAGATTTTTTAAAAAAGTTATTTTTTTATGTAGTATGGTTTTATTGTTTGTTCAGACAGTTTTTGGACATAACATTAAAGATTCTATTGCTAGATTTCAAAAGAATATACTAACTCAAA
Organism: Rickettsia sp.; assembly: GCA_020048975.1. Classification (GTDB taxonomy): domain Bacteria; phylum Pseudomonadota; class Alphaproteobacteria; order Rickettsiales; family Rickettsiaceae; genus Megaera. The sequence continues at coordinate 8,465 of JAIFLQ010000055.1, forward strand.
CTGGTCAGGGGATGTTATATGAGAGGGTTTACGAGTTGTTATATAGTTGTCCTTTAGATTCAAATAAGCAAATCGAGGTGATTTTAAAAGAATATCCCCCTACAAAGGATAATGTAGTAATCGATATTGGTAGCGGATTGGGAAGGTGCAGTCGCCATTTAGCTTTATTAGGATATACGGTTTATTCTATTGACGCAGGCCATGGTATGCAGCAAATCCAAGAGGATGTGTTTTGTGATTTTCCTATTGAATCAATATTAACAAGCATAGAGAAACAAAAGTCTGATCCATCTATATGGAATAAAGATACTTATATTAACTATTGCAAAGAAACTTTAAAAAATAGAGTACATTTTATAGAGGGTGATTTTAGCGATAAAAATGTTATTAGTGCTATTACTCAGAAGCATCCTAAATGGAATATAGTTATTGCCTTAGACAGCTTACAGTTTTTTAGTAATTCTCAAAGAGAAAAAGCATTTGAGTCAATTGATAAAAATTTAGTAGCAGGGGGAATCCTAATAGTATCAACTTTGCCTAAAGAATATTACGGAAATGATGAACTTTTTGGTGGAGTTCATGATTTTAAAATAGAAGATTTGCTAACTAACCATAAGGTAAACACTGGATATACCAAGTATTCTGCTATAAGCAATGAGCAATATAATACAGAACATTTTACAGAAAAAACTTATACAAAGTTTTTACGTTTAGTAACTTTAGTTAAGAATAAATGTTGCAGTCCATAAGGTTAGCAACAAAGTATAGTAAGTTACCAAAAAAAATGGGTAATAAGTACTTGCAACATAGTACCATATATGGTACATTCATTTAATGAACCAGCACTCAAAAAAAATAACTGTTTATTTTTACAAAAACATAAATGGTAAAGAGCCAGTGAGAGATTGGCTTTTAGAACTTGACCGAGAAGATTGTAAAATAATAGGAATAGACATTAAAACGGTAGAATTTGGTTGGCCTATTGGTATGCCTGTTTGCAAACCTTTAGGCAGAGGGCTGTATGAGGTTAGGTCAAATTTAAAAGATAATATAGCTAGAACTATCTTTTGTATTGAAGAGGATATGATGATTCTTCTTCATGGATTTATTAAAAAATCACAAAAAACCCCAGACAAAGAAATTGAGCTAGCTTTAAAAAGAAAAAAAGAGGTATTAAACAATGAGTAAAATGAATCAAAATCACATAGGAACAAACTTTGACGAGTTTCTTACAGAAACAGAGTTACTTGACGAAGTTATAGCTGTTTCCCATAAGCATGTGCTGGCAATGCAAATTAAACTTGCTATGGAAAAGAAGCATATAACAAAAGCAGAAATGGCTAAGAAAATGCATACTAGTCGTTCAGCTGTGGATCGATTATTAAACCCTAATAATCCTAACATTACTCTTGATACTATTGACCGTGCTTGTATTGCTTTGGGCATGAGACTTAATATATCTTTGATATAAACATAAGTTATTGATATTCAGGCTTTTATAAGCCTGTACTTTCCATAAGATAAATTATGAATAATTAAATCCTTAATACAATGTTAACTAAGAAGTTAACGCATTATCCATTACTTTTTGTAAGCACTATCATGATCAGTATGTAGTGTTAATAAACGTAAGTAAGATTCTTCTCTTAACGCTAATGCTCTATATTTTTGTGAAAACCTAAAAGAGTAAATACGATCATTGGTTTTGGTGGTTTTCGATATAATAGCTTCCCACTTTAACCCTTGATCCCTGTATAATTCATCCCAAGTTAAATTACTTACTTTTCTAAGGACTCTAATTAATGCTAATTGATCATTTTTTTCAAGAGCAAATAAATCTTTTTGAAATTCTGGATTATTTAGATCTATTTTGACTTTAATCATTTTTTATCTTTCCAGCGATTTCTTCAAAATTATCTTTTGGCTGATTGTTTTTTGCCCAAGACAATGCTCTGTCCAGTTTTTCTAGGTTATCTCCGCTATATAACCACTTTTCTGAATCTGGAATGAATTCCCCAGTTTTAATGATCCATGTACCATTATCTACTTGATCTATCATTACCATTTGACCTGCAAATGCTTTCCCAAGAGATAGTTGACCATTATTACCTATTACTTTTACTTGGTGATGTTGACTCATATTATTTTCCTAACTTAGTATTTTACTAAATTAGTATAGTATAATTATATAATTTTATCAACGAATTTTCGCCACTTCTGTTGCTTTAAAAATAGTTTTGGATTTTGTTCTGCAAGAATTAGGAGAGATACCGAGGAAGTGCAAGTATTACGATGCCATATTTCTCAGTTTTTATAAGTGTTATAAGAAATATCCAGTAACATAGCAAAGCGTTCTTATGTTAAGCTATAGGAGAGGTCCTTATGGATTTAATCCTTTTAGGCGTCATTTCTTTAGCTTGCAGAAATAATAATTCCATTTTCTTTTCTAACTGGCCCCCAGTGCTTCCATGGTAAAAGTCAATTGATATGTACTAGTAAGTTTGATTTTAAAGGCTCCAAACATTCTTATAACAATTTTAGCTGGACTCCTACTCTTTCTAATTCATTATATCTATCGCTGAAGCTAAGCAGCATACTATCTTTATAATTTATTGATTTTATTTGAAAGAGCATGATCTCATTTAATTAAGTAAAAATCAAGAATATATAGAACTCTAGGTAAAAAATTAAACTATCTAAATAATGTAATTGCTAATTTAGTTTTCTTATTATAGTATTAACCTAGAGATGTACAACTTTAAGGTTTATATGAATAAAATATTGGTCACTGGAGCAGCTGGTTTAATTGGATCAGCTTTGGTAGAGCGATTAAAAAAACAAGGTTATGAAGTAATGTGCTGTGATATAAGATTGCGAGATAGTCCATTAAGTTTTTTTTCAGGAGAGATCATACCGTTACTTCGGGAGTGTGTTGGGGTTGTTCATTTAGCCGCAATTTCAAGGGTTATTCATGGAGAACAACACCCAGAACTATGCTACAAAGTTAATGTTAAAGGTACAACAAAATTTTTAGAACTATATAAGTTGCTTCCAAATAAACCTTGGCTTATTTATGCAAGTAGTAGAGAAGTATATGGAGAACAAAAAGACCTACCCTTTCAATTAACCTTAAGTTTTAATTGACGTTGTGTTACAATTCACGACTGTGAATAAATAAGTAAAAATTATGTCAGTAACAAGTT
>JAIFLQ010000056.1 GCA_020048975.1 Rickettsia sp.
TGCCAATGATAATGAGTCCACAAGATGCAGCCGATAAAATTATTGCTGGTCTAAATTCAAATAGGTTTGAAATCTATTTTCCTACTTTGTTCGTGCTTATTATGAAATTTTTGCGTATTCTTCCATACAAAATAAAGCTATTTCTAACACAAAAAATACTTAAATAACCTGATTTTTCTTGGGCAACACTGAGGTTATATAGTCAAGATAATGATTTATTTTGACTATATAACCTCAGATCATATTACGCTAGATTTTTGAACTTACAAATTGTAGTTTAATATAAGCACAAAAACAACTCTTGGTTAACTGTTTGTTAATTATTAAGTGCTAATATTCTAGATGTAGCTAGTTGTTATCATTCTCAATAAATATATGGATCTCAATAATGTCTAACTTGTTCAAATTTTATACTAACCTGTTATTTACTCTAATTGTAGAATTTACCTTTTACTTTTTTACAAGTTTTGTATGCTCTGTTGTATACATAATATTGATCAAAGTATTATGGGAGCTCTATTATTAATTTGATTATATATCAAGTACTATAGACTGGAATATAACTACGTATCTTTAACAATTACATAATAAGAAATTTTATGACTTTTCATACACTAGATACGGCTATCGGCGACCACTTGTTCAATCTAGAACAATACGTTATTGGGGATAGTAAAAATTATTTTTTTAAGAAAAAAATTGCTAGAAAAATTGATGCAGCAGCATATAAAATTGAGCTATTGTTAAAAAGCAACAAAGATAATAGAAATAACCAAATTAGGTTAATATTGCAAAGGTTGCATAGTAATTGTTTGATGTTAATGAAGCTAAACGCTAATTATGTTACGCACTAGGTATTTTAATTCAGTAAAAATGAATCGGTGCCATCGCTAAAAACCCAATCTATTATAGTAATTTAAGTTGAGAAATAGTAGAACTAGTTTAAATTTGGTGTTAATTATGTGGAGTCATCCCCTAGTAGGTGTTTTATACCAAAAATCGTTAGGTAGATAGTCTAACTTTCCCATCCTTCAGGTTTGCAATTACATATTTAGAAGATTTAACTTCAAAGATTGTTGAAATATAATTTTCATCTTGGTCTTTAAGCATAGCATATCCTCTGCTAACTATCTTATTATAATCCAAACTAGATAAAATAGAGCTATTAATGGATAACTTGTACTCAAAAGCATTTAACATATGCGTTTTTTTGAGATTCAAATGATATGATAAATTGTCTAATTCTAGATGTTTATAATTTAATATTTTAGTTGGTTTTAACCTAGAATACGGAAAGTAGTTTAAAGCCATAATTTTTTGTTTTAAAAGATTGGGTAATGATCCAGATAATCTAAAACCTAACTCATCCAATCTTTGGATATTATTATTTATATAATTGATTGGATATTGCAATATTCGATTAGAATTTTGTAAAATTTTTGTTTTATGGTTGATTAAAGTAGAAACTCTAGTTGCTAGATTAGAAAAAAGAGAGCTTAATGTGTGTTTCAGATTTTCAATGACTGGAACAGCAAATTCAGCTGCTGCAGTAGGAGTTGGAGCTCGCAAATCTGCAACCAGATCAATAAGTGTATAATCAGTTTCATGCCCTACAGCTGATATTATTGGAATAGCTGAATTAAAAACAGCTCGCAATACTATTTCTTCATTAAAAGGCCATAAATCTTCTATGGACCCACCCCCTCTTGCTATAATAAGAACATCTGGTCTTAATTGCTCGTCTAATAGGTTAAATCCATTTATAGCGTTCGTAATTTCAAAGGCTGCATTTTCTCCTTGCACCGTTACTGGCCAGATACATAAATGCACAGGGAATCTATCTGTAATTCTATGAATAATATCTTTTATCACAGCTCCAGTTAGTGAAGTTACAATACCTATTTTTTTTGGTAGATAAGGAATCTTTTTTTTATGTTCAACTTTGAACAATCCTTCTTCTTCAAGCCTTTTTCTTCTTTCATTTAAAATTTGTATAAAAGCTCCAGTGCCAGCTGGCTCAATTAATTCTACTGAAATCTGATATTTTGATTGACCAGCATATGCAGTAATTTTTCCAGTAACAACAACTTCAAGTCCTTCTGTAAGTTTAAAATTAATTCTGGCAAGGCTGTGTCGCCAACAAGTTGCAGCTATTACTGAATTCGCATCTTTTAAGCTAAAATATCCATGCCCTGATGTGGCAATTTTAAGACCTGATATCTCTCCCTTAATCCGAACAGTAGAGAAATTATTTTCAAGTAACCACTTGATCTTATTAGATATTTCTGTTACTGAAAATTCATTTCTGTTAGTATTTACATCGTTAACAGTGGGCGTATGATTGAGCATATAATTGTCAGTATTGTTTACTAATATTAAATCAGCATCTATAGTATAAGTTCTTTTTAAATAACAGTTTTTAAGTTAAATCAAATGCGGTCTTTTTGCAATTTTTTATTAGTGATAATTACTTTTTGTATTTCACAAAATCTTTATGCAGGAGATTTAGAAAAAAAAGATTACGGATCAGTTGTTCTAAAAGCAGATCTTATAAAATACGATGATGATTTAGGAGCTCTAGCCGCAAATGGCAATGTTTATGTATCAATGGACAATTATATTCTAACAGCTGATAGCCTGTATTATGATATAAAAAAAGATGTATTGTTTGCTGAAGGTAATCTCAGAATTAAGGATGAAGAAGGAAAAATTATCACTGGTCAAAGAGCTGTTTTAAAAGATAAACTTAAAAAAGGTGTTATTGATGAATTTATTTTAAGACTTCCTGATGGTTCATTGATTATGGCAGCATCTGCCGATAGATACGATAAAAATAGAGTTAGCCTACACAAAGCAAACTTTACCCCTTGTAAGATTTTTTGCGGTAATAAACCAATCTGGCAAATAAAGGCAAAGGATACAAATATAGACTATGAAAAACAACAAATTACATACAAAAATATGTTTTTCGAGGTATTTGGCATTCCAGTTGTTTATCTTCCATACTTTTTTCATCCAACACCTGCTGCTTCGGCTAAATCAGGAATTCTCCTCCCAGAAATTACAAAAAATAAACTCGTTTTACCGTTATATTATAGAGTAAAATCCAATCTAGATTTAACTTTAAGTCCACGTATCTCAAAAAATTATACAATTTTCGAAGGCGAATTAAGGCACTTAATTAAATACGGTAGTTACGAAATAAAAGGTAGTTATGCTAATCACTCATATGGTAATGGACGAAAACATTTAAAACCCAATAGATATACTATATTCACTAAGGGTAGTTTTTATAAAGATGATATTAACTACGGTTTTGATCTCAATAGAGCATCTGATAAAGCTTATCTTGTTAATGACTTTGAAAATTATGATTCCTATTTAGAATCAAGAATTTATGCAAATAAAATTGCTAGAACTGACTATCTATCTTTGGAAGGTTACTCGTTCCAGGGATTTAAAGCTAAAGATATAAAAAAAAGTGATCCTCTTGTTTTTCCAAGAGCTCGAGTGCAAAAAGTAATACCCTTAGACGATGACGAAAACACTCTTTTTAAGATTAAAAATAATTCTATTTTATATAATGAAAATCATGAGAACCAAATAGCTAGAAATGCTCTAGAACTAAATCTCAGCAGAAAAATAATAACCCCAAACGGTCATCTACTCAATTTCGCAATAGCTAATAGAAGCGACCTATATTGGCTAAGCTCTGAAGAGCATTTAAATAAAGTTGAAAAAGAGAGAACATGGGCTAGAAATATTCCCGAAATTCATGCAAAATGGCGTTATCCATTAGTTCGTAATATCTCAGGTGCTACTTCCCTTAAATTAGAACCGATTTTTGCTGCTTTTGTTGGCAAAAACTATAATAAAAATTATAATAAATTTGCCTTAATTGATACAACTAAGTATGAACTTACAGAATATAATTTATTTAGTTCAAATAAATTTAGTGGTATTGATTACCACGACTATGGAAAAAGATTCAGCTATGGATTAAATACATCTTTATTCTCTGGTTTATATTATTTTGATGTTTTTTTGGGACAATTAGTTTATTACAATAATGTTGCTGCGAATGGTAATTCAAATTATGTGGGTAATGTATCACTCGACATAGCTGATAATCTTAAACTATATTACAGGTTTAGAAAAGATAAAAAACTAGATCCAATACTAGATGAAGTGGGAATCTCAACTAAAATAGAAAAACTGACTACTAGTTTGAATTTTTCAAAAATAACTAATGTTTCAAGATATTATTCTGATGATATGTCAAACTTTTCTGCAAACAAATCTGCTCAAATGGGTTTGAATGTTAATTATCAAATATTTGAGTCTTTATCACTAGGTACAGGAGTATTGTTTGATACAACCAAAAAGACTCGTCTTTTACAAAGAACTATACAGATGACATATGAATTTGATTGTGTTAGTATCGCAGCTAAATTTCATGACAACTTTACCCATGATAAGAGTAGAGGTGTCATAAAAAAGAGTAGCAAGTCATATGCTATCGGTTTAAAAGTTTTAAATATGTGAGATTGATTTATGAAGTATTTAATTAGTATAGTTTTATTACTAGTTTCGTTTAAAGCAGTTGCTGGGAAGCAGGATATAGTCGCAATAGTAAATGATAAACCTGTTACAATGTATGAATTTAATTCAAGAAAACAAATGGTTATCGCACTCAATAAAATCGATAATTCAAACCCTCAGGTTAACTCTCAACTAAACAAAGATATTTTAAATATTCTTATTGAAGAAGAATTGCTTAATCAACATGCAGAAAAAGTTGGTGGCAAAATATCCAAAGCAGAAATTGATAACGCAATATCAACTATCGAAGAAAGAAATAAAATGCCTAAAGGACATTTATTACAACATCTGAAAGAATTAGGCGTAAGTATAGACAGTTTTAGAAAACAAATAAAAAGTGAGTTAATTAAATATAATATTATTAACATACTTTCTAATTCAGTTTCCGTTAGTCCAAAAGAGCTTGATATAGCTGTTATTAACAGCGGCTACGATGATTTTGATATCACAGCGTGGCAGTTTACCTCATTTGATTCAAATGATAATAGCTTAAAACAAATGAAAAAACTCAGCAAACGTATCTCCAGTTGCGATAAGTTAGAAGAAAAATTATATAATAGCTTTGCAACGAGTACACAACTAAATTGTAAATTAAAAGATTTAAACGATAAAACAAAATCTGTTGTTTTGGATACAAAAGAAAATAGTTCTAGTGAAGTTTATCAGGAAGATGATAAATTTAAACTGATTTTTGTTTGTGCAAAAAAATCTTCTATTTCAGGAAATGATATTAACAAAGTAAAAATCTTTTTATCAAATAATAAAATGTCTAAAAAAGCAGCTAAGTTTTTTAAAGACCTGAAATCGAAAGCTTACATAAAAATTCTACTTGATAATCAATAAGTTGTACTAGGTTATCCCTAGGTGTATCTTTTATCGAGTCTATTGTGTTGCACAACTAGTACAGCATATGATTGTTGTTGTATGATTCGATAGGTCTTATAAAAAAAGCTATTCCATCTTTCATGGCAAGTGAAGCGTGGCCATCTTCTATCTCTGCAAATAGACCTAGATCACTTCCCATTTGCTCGTGATTAACACATTCGTCATGACCAGGAGCACTAGCGACTCGGCAATCCATAAAGCCTACATACCTTCTTGATCAGCGCCTATCATTTTGACGTACTCTCCTAGCATTAAGCCCTCAAGAAATTCTATCCATCTATAATTCTCATTATATAACGCACTAGGTCCGACAGCTTCTTCGTAATCATAAGGCCCGACAACCTCTTCACCCAAATCTGGTCCAGAGATTTTTAATTTCTCATTCACTTTTGTTAAATATACTTTTTTAGGTATTTTTGTTCTGACTTCTAATTTCACTTTCTCAGCTTTTCTTACTACCGTAATGTCATCAAAACCTTCCAACTCTAAGGTATTAACAGCTTTAGATTTTTCTTGTGCAACGTGTTTTGATTTTTTAATCTGCGGTTTTAGAATCACATTCTCAGCCTCTTCGGAATCAGAAGAACTAGCTAAATGAACATAGATAGCACTAGGTGCTTCAGCTTTATCAATGGATTTAGCAACTTTAATTAGCCTTAATTCTGCTTCAACATCTTGAATTTTTTTTGTTATCCACTTATTGCTTGGTTTTAAAACCAGCGCTTCTTTATAACATACTATAGCTTTCTTGTATTTGGTACTAGCAATTTGGGTATCATCTTCACATTCGGCTTGGATGCACAAATTATTAGCATCTTTTATATACTTACCAATTTTAGATACGCCCTCTGTTTCCTCTGCGCGACGCCTTTTCACACTAACCTCCATCCCAACTATAAATTAAGATCTGCAAACCAGATAGCTTTTATAAGCTTTGTTTTTGTTAATATGTCAAGCGGTTTTGTAATATTGAGTAGATATCTATTACTCGTATTTTGAAATGGCAGAAAAAGGAATTAACCAGCCAATTCAACAGAATTTCGCTCTGTTGAATTACTGATTTAAATTCACAAGAAAATAGTATAAGACCAATTAAGTTAGATAAGTATGTTAAACATACTTAATCTTTCTTTGTACCAAAAGATAAGCCTGCAAATTTTTTATTAAAGTCACTGACATTTTTATTTGACTGATTAACTACATTAAGAGCCGACTTATTCCAAGCTGGGTGCTTACGAAAGTCGACATCCATAAGAAGTTCTCCACTTGCTAAAGTAGAAGCAGTCAAAAACTCATCTTTACCAATTTTAATCTTTAAAGCTTGATACTTTGGATGAACGTCTTTTTTCATGCTACTACCTTATCTTTTATCTTTTTTATATCTTTTTTAATAGATTTAGCTTTATCAGACATTTTACAAGTTTTTGCATTTAGCATGAAGGCATCAAAACCACCAGCTTTTTCAATACTACGCAAGCACCTTGCAATGACTTTTAATCTATATTCCTGACCAGTCAATTCACTGATACACTTAATAACTTTAATATTAGGCTCAAAACGCCTTCTTGTTTTCCTTTGCGAGTGGGATACATTATTACCAAACTGCACTCCAACACCAGTTAATTCACATCTGCGAGACATGTCTAAATTCCTATTTCTTAGTTTAACACAATATATAAATTATTCTCCGATCAGCAAGATACATGGTTTTCCAATTAGTGTCAATAAATTATATCAGAATTGGAATACCCTTTAGCTATAACCTCTTTGCTGATTCAAGCGTTGTTTCCAAAATCATGCTTGCAGCGGCCATATCATCCCTTTCGTTTCGTTGTTTTCTATTAAAGCCCATATTTCGGAGCAAACTATCTGCTGCTTTTGAGGTTAAGCGCTCGTCTTGTAAATATATAGGTAAATTTGTTTTCTTAGCTAATTTATTAACAAAATTAACAACTATTTTTGTCTGCTCGCTGTTAGTACCATCCATATTAACTGGCAACCCCACAACAATTGCGCATATATTGTATCTTGTAATAAAATCAGTGATTTTGCTTAGCTTTTCTTGTTCTTTATGAGCAAATATTATTGAATGAGGCATAGCTATATTATGGTCGGGACTAGAAATCGCCAAACCGATTTTTTTGTTACCATAATCAATGGCTAGTAGTGGTTTATTCAGTTCAAAAAAACTATAAAACTCTTGCAGAGAAGATGTGATCATGATAGTAAACCTATATTAAAATGATAACTTAAAAACACTAAATATACATGATTAAATTCATTCAAAAACAATTAGACATGCCACTGATCAAAACATCTCTTGTCTTTGCTCTTATATATGGCTTAATGTTTAATACAAGCGTGGTATTACATAAATATGAATATTATCAAGCATCATTTTTTAATGCTTTATTTGAATTACTAAAACAATTTATATACGCTTATATTGCAACGCTAGTTTTCTTTTTTGGCTTATCTATACACCGTTCATTATTTATCATTGGCTCAATTTTTCTTTTTATAACTGGTGCAATCTCTAGCTATTACTTATTTTACCTTGGAATAGCCCCAACGGAAAAAATGATGCCTGCTATTTATGGTACAGATACATCTGAAATATCTGAATTAATAAGTACTAGAATCATTATATGGGTAATATTTAGTTTATCAATTTGTATATTCTGTATAAAGCATTTTAAGCCTCAAACAAGTAAGTCTTTTTTTTCAAAATTATTAATGGCTCTATGTTTGTTTGTAGCAATCAACAATATTATTTCCCCTCAATTTAAAGTTTTAAAAACTTTTTTTCCAATACAGTATCTACATAATAGTTATATTTATTTTTTTGGTAGCAAAAATCATGTGCGTCAGGATATAAGTAAAAAATTTGATTTTAAAATAACAAATCATTCAAATGATATAGTAGGTGTATTAGTAATAGGAGAGTCGGCAAGATACAGTAATTTCGGTATAAATGGTTATGAAAGAGATACTACTCCAAATCTACAAAAAATAGATAACTTATTTTCTTTTCAAGGACATTCATGCGAAAATGTCACCCATCTTTCTGTAGCTGGTTTATTATCAAGACATAATGAAGAAAATTTTGATAAAGTAAAATCAGAAACAGGTTTCTTATCTGTTTTAACTAGCCTTGGATATGATACAACTTGGATTAGCACCCAGTCTATAAGTAAGTATTACGCACAAAATGAGAATACTTTATACGATGAAGTCAACTTTTCTTTAATTCCTGGGGGGTCATTATTATACGCCATGAACTCGCACGATGGGTTAATGTTACCATATATAGACAAACTTCTTCAGAAGCAAGAAGGGAAACAATTCATTACAGTACAAATGTCAGGAAGTCACTGGAATTATGCAGAAAGGTATCCCGAAGAATTTGCTCAATTTCTTCCAACGCAAAAAAAAAATTCATATACTAAGTTAGACCAAGCAAGTTGTAATAGAGAAGAGCTAATAAATAGTTATGATAATTCAATTTTATATACTGATTTTTTTTTATCTAACTTAATTAATTTACTAAAAAACAAAAATGCTTTTTTAATTTTTGCCTCAGATCACGCAGAATCGCTAGGAGAAAGTGGTAGATTGGGTCATGGCGCTGAGTTTGCTCCAGAACAAAGAGATATACCTTTTATGATATGGTTTTCGGATAGTTTTAAGCAAAACTATCCAGAATTGGTAGCTTCTGTGAAAAGTCATAAAGATCACATCATTTCCCATGATTACATATTCCATAGTGTTTTACATTGCCTTGGTATAGAATCGGAAATATTAGACTTAAATTACAGTCTGTGTAGTTCAAAAAAACAATAATATGAAATTTTATTTTGTAGCTGGAGAAAACTCAGGTGATTTTATTGGTGCCAAGATAATTAACTCGATTAAAAGTAATAACACTGATAGAAACGATATTTTATTTTATGGGGTTGGTGGCCCAAAAATGAAGGAAGTTGGCATTAATTCACTTTTTGATTTTCAAGAAATAAATCTGATGGGGTTTTTTGAAGTTTTGCCCCACATTTTTCGAATTAAAAGTCTTATCGACAAAACTGTAGAGGATATAATCAGCAAGGATACTGATGTAGTGGTAACTATTGATTCCCAGGGTTTTACTTTTAGAGTAGCAGAAAAAGTGAAAAAGCTGGCGCCAAAAATAAAATTGGTTCATATCGTAGCTCCCTCCGTTTGGGCTTATAAAGAAAATAGAGCAAAAAAATATTCCAAAGTTTATGATAAGTTACTAACATTACTCCCATTTGAGCCACCTTACTTTACTAAACATGGTTTAAGTACTGAATTTATTGGCTATCCAGTTTTAGAACAAAAATTTTATACCAAATCCGCAACTTTACGTCGTGAATTTAACGTAGCTGATGATGCAAAAATAATCACTATTACTCCAGGCAGCAGAAAGTCTGAAATATCAAGGCACATGCCGATAATTAGAAAAGCATTGGATGAGCTAGCTCTAATAAACAAAATCACGGCAATATTTGTTCAACCTAATGACCTATATATTGAACATATTAGCAAATACTTAGTTGGAACAAAATTTGATTTTTTATTTAGCACTGAAAGACTTAAGAGTTTTGCAGTTAGCGACATAGCTCTTGCTAAATCTGGAACAAACACTCTTGAAATTGCAGCATCTGGCACACCAATGATAGTTGGGTACAAATTAAATGTTCTAACTTACTCTATGCTAAAAATATTCATCAAAATAAAATATGCTAACATTATTAATATTATATCTAACAAAGAAGTGATTCCAGAATATATTCAATCAAACTTTACAGCTCACAATATTAGCTACGCTTTAAGTAAATTAATATCCAATCCAAATGAAACAAGCTTGCAGGTTGAATCTGCCAAAAAAATTCTTAAAACTATAGGCCTTGATAGTAACTATCTTCCTAGCGACAAAGCGGCATCTATTATTCTTGCAATGGCGGCTGACAACTAAAATGCGTAACTATTTCGTTAAAAAACTAGAAGAAGAATATCATCATTTAAGCTTGTGGTATTTTGTTTTCTTTTTTTACGGTATTGTATTTTACTTTAAATTTGTAGATATTTTTAATCATAGATTTTTATTTAATAACACCTTGTTATGTTATCTGATAACCTCAGTTATTTTGTTATGCTTTGTAATTTTTTTAAGAAAAAATGAAAAATTTATATTAAGTCTACTTGCTACGATATTACTTTTTTTTGTTTTAGGAATGAGCATCGCCTGTATTAGAGTAACTAGCACTTCGATAAATCCTCTAACAAAAATTGATGTTTTTGATATAGAAGCTAAGGTTTTAGAGATCAAACCAACGATAGTAGGAGCTCAATTAATTCTTACTGATATAGTAATTTTAAATAAAAAAAATTATAGTCTGAAGGATCTTCATTTAAGCAAAATCAAAGTAAGTTTAAGGGGTGAGTCTGGTCTTAATCTTCTTAAAAACGACATAATAAGCCTTAGTGTAAAATTATTCCCACTTAGCACTGCATTGCTTCCAGGTGGTTATGATTTTGGTCTTTACCCAAGTTGGTACGCTGAAAAATTGAAACTCAATAAATATAAGGCCTGAAAGGGGTGTAAGCTTCCCCATCAGGCACTACAAATTTAGTT
>JAIFLQ010000035.1 GCA_020048975.1 Rickettsia sp.
TAAATAAATTCAAAAAATCTATGAAAAAAATTGTTATTTTTGCTATATGCTTTTTTCTCTCTGGTTGTGCAACTGTTTTTTCTGGAACCTCTCAGAACATTAATATTAAGGTTGTTGACACAGCAACTAATAATTTTATTGATGGATGCACCTGTATTCTTAATGATCCAAGAGGAGGAAGTTATACTATAACAACTAATCCAGCCGTAGTCTCTGTTGCTAGAGGCAATGGTTCTATTATTATCAATTGCACAAGAGAAGGATATAGACAGCTAAATATGGCTGTTGGCGATAGTTTTAACGCAACAACAGTAGTGAATGTGTTATTTTGGCCTGGATTTATTGTGGATGCAATAAGCGGTGCTTATAAAAAATATCCTTCTCATTATGTAATCTCGATGGAAAAAATTACTGGCAAGACTTGAATTAATATTATCCGCTGGCGCCCCTAGCTCCAAAATGTCTAATTGAGTAAACAAAACGTCACCGAGTGGTTTATTTACCGTCAATCACGAGCAAATGCGAAGTGATCCAGGCCCTTTCGAGAGATGACCACGTCGCTTATGCTCCTCGTCATGACGAATGTTGTCATCACTTTAAAGGTTAGGTAATCGCAATTTACAGTTTTTAAACCAAACTCTTAAACGGATAATAAATATTTTTAGATGAGATGAGTTAAATCATGAAATGCTTGTTCAAGATCCTGGTAGTTATTAGATCTAAGAACTAATGAAGTTCCATGAATTCCATCTTTCGTAAATGGATAACTTCCCATATCAACAGATGGGTATTTATTTTGTAGGATCTCAAATTGTTCAGCGATTTTACTCTCTCCTATCATTACCGTATGAGATAAAGTTTTTACAACCCTACCGTGTTTTAAAAATGGGATAACAAGATTCAGCATAGATTCCATAATCTCTGGAACTCCAGCTAAACAATATACATTTTTTATACTAAAACCAGGAACTTTGCTTACATTATTTGGAATAAGAGTGCTTCCTTCAGGGATAAAAGCCATTTTTTCTCTAGCCTTGTTCATCTGCTGACCATTTTCTTTACACCATTCTTGTAATAACTGATAAATTGTTTCGTTGCGAGTATAAGGAACTGAAAAAGCTTCTGATATAGCAAGACTAGTTATATCATCGTGAGTGGGACCAATTCCACCAGTAGTAAATACGTAATCATATTTTGCACTTAAAGCCAATACAGATTCTATAATTACTTGTTTAATGTCGGGAACAGTTCTGGTCTCTAACACAACTACACCAATCTCTCCCAGTGCTTTAGCAATAGTTTGGGTATTAGTATCCAAAGTGCGGCCAGAAAGTATTTCATTTCCTATTATCAATATTGCCGCACTTGGATTTTTACTCATGTTATTGTACTTAAGACCTTTTATTTCCTATCACCAAAGAATCTTAGCATATACAAAAATAAGTTGATGAAGTCCAAATATAGTGAGAAAGCACCAAGCACAGCCATTTTCTGACCCATCTCACCGCCACCAGAATTATAGTACATAGTTTTTAGTTTTTGAGTATCCCAAGCTGTCAACCCCATAAATATAGCTATTCCGATAAATGATGTAGCAAAATCAATAGCAGGGCTTTGCAAAAAGATATTCACAAGTGAAACAACTATTATTCCAAGCAGACCCATAATAAGGAATGAAGCCATTGATGTTAAGTCTCTTTTCGTAGTATAGCCGTAAAGACTCATAGCTCCAAAAACAGATGCACAAATAAAAAATGTACGAGCCAATGATTGGCCAGTATAAATTAGCCCTAGATACGAAAGCGACACTCCCATAACCGCAGCATAAACCCAAAATAAGGTCTGCGCAGCATTAACTGACATTTTGCCAATTCCCATAAAGAAATATATCGCAATACCAAGAGGCGCAAATGATAAAAGCATTCCAAGGCCGGTAGTACCCAAAAATTCTCCATTTGGACCAAGGTTAAACATCAGACTACTAAGTGGAGGGAAGTTTAAAGTTGCAAAAGCAAAAACTCCTGTCAAGAGAAGACCCATTGCCATAAAATTATATATTTTTAACATATAATTCCTTAAGCCCTCATCAAAACTTTGTTTTTCCTGTGTAAAGGATTTTGTATAATCAATCATAGTTACCTCTTAAATTTACTTAGTTTCAACTACCATACATTATATAATATAGACTTAATATATATTTTTTCAAGCCTCTAGATAGATATTATGGCCATAATATCTATTGAAGTAAACATCCAAGCAACATGCTAAGAGCCATAATAAATCCTACATATTGATTAGATTTAAATCTAATCAAACAATTCTTAGAGTTGGAGATATTTAAACTCTTGATTTGCCAAGCTAATATTGGTATCGCAACTAGAGCTCCTAAAGCTCCTAATTTATTATTAGATAATAAATTTGCTATTATGTACAGTGCTATAAAGATAGCGTAAACAAGCAATATTAACAGTTTATATGGTTTATCTTCTAGAAAAATAGCCGATGATTTTATCCCTGCAATTTTATCATCTTTGATATCCATAAAGGCATAAATACTATCGTAACCAAAAGTCCAGAATCCACAGGCAAAATACATTAAAAGTGAAGATATCGATATATCGTCCTTAATAGATGCATAACCAACAAGACAACCCAGATTCCATGTTAACCCTAAAAAAGCTTGTGGAAAATAAGTAAAACGCTTCATTAACGGATATAAAATCATCATGCAGAATGCAACTATTCCTAGTATTATTGCAGTAAGACTTAAAAATAAAAGCAACCAAAATGACGCTAAAAGTAATAATACTAAAATGGCCAATGCTAGGCTCTTTGATATTGTGTTATTTGCAAGGGGTCTATTTTTGGTACGTTCTACTTGCCTATCGAAATCTTTATCAAAAAAATCATTTATTATGCACCCAGCACTTCTAGCTGAAACACTTCCTAAAAAAAGAATAAAAAGATAATATAGGTCACTAGTTTTTTCGTAAGCCAATAATACTCCAAAAACAGCAGGAAAAAAAACCAATAAGTAAGGCGCAGTATTATTAAAACGCATTAGCACTATTATAGTAGAAAAAACCCTTGGCATTTTACTCATATTTACAATATATTTCTATTTTAAAAGAAACCTAATATAACGAGATTATGATCGAATTTCCAAAAAAATACAAGTTTGATGAAAGCGAGCAAAAATGGCAGAAGTTTTGGCAAGAAAAAGCTATTTATCGCTGGGATAAAAACATGCCAAGAGAAAGCACATTTATTGTAGACACACCTCCCCCAGGAGTTTCTGGTCAACTCCATATTGGTCATGTATATAGTTACACTCATACAGATTTCATCGTCAGACACAGAAGAATGAAAGGTATGAATATCTTTTATCCAATGGGGTTTGATGATAATGGCCTACCAACAGAACGATTAGTTGAAAAAGAAAAAAACATCCGAGCAAGCTCTATGAGCAGAAAGGAATTTATAAATATTTGCAATGAAGTTGTACCACAAGAAGAAGAGAAATTTAGAGCTTTATTTAACAAAATAGCTTTATCAGTAGATTGGGATATTGAATACCAGACGATTAGCCCACTTTCCTGCAAAATTTCACAAATGTCTTTTCTAGACCTAGTAGAAAAAGATCAAATTTATCGAGATTCTCAGCCAATGTTGTGGGACCCAGTTGATCAAACAGCCCTTGCCCAAGCTGAAATCGAAGATCGTGAAAAGACCACTTTTATGAATGATATTCAATTCTTTCTAGAAGATAACACCCCATTAGTAATTGCGACAACAAGACCTGAGTTACTACCAGCTTGTGTTTCTGTTTTTTTCCATCCAGAAGACAAAAGATATAATCACCTCAGTAATAAATTTGCTGTTTCTCCATTATTTGGCGTCAAGATACCTCTTCTTGCAGATGATATGGTTGACCAAGAAAAAGGTACTGGGCTCGTTATGTGTTGCACATTTGGAGATCAAACTGATATTTTATGGTGGAGAAAGCATAAATTACCAACTAAGATTATTATTAGCAAACAAGGTAGAATAGAAAATATAAAATTTGATGATAGTTGTATAAATCACAAGCAGGCTGAACAATTTGCTAGCCAACTCACTGGTCTTAAAATCACAGAAGCTAGAACCAAAATTATTGAATTATTAAAAGAAGAAGGATTATTACTCAACCAAGTAGAGCGCCTTCAAACAGTGAAATGCGCAGAAAGATCTGGCGCACCACTCGAGATTCTAACCACCCCCCAATGGTTTGTAAAAACAATCATTCACAAAGAGGCTCTGCTCAAAAAATCTGGAGAATTAAATTGGTATCCAGAATCGATGAAAATTAAGCTTGATAGGTGGATAGAAGGGATAGGTCTTGATTGGTGTATTTCGCGCCAAAGATATTTTGGGGTCCCATTTCCTGTATGGTATTCTAAAAAACTTGGAGAAGAAGGAAAAGCACTGTTTGCCAAAACTCATCAACTACCAATAGATCCGCTCGTTGACCTACCAGAAGGTTATAGCAAAGATGAAGTGACTCCAGATTATGATGTTATGGATACATGGGCAACTAGTTCGGTATCACCACAATTAAACTCTCACGGTATTTCAAGTAATTATATGATGGACAAGCATAGGCATGAACAATTATTTCCAGCAGATTTACGCCCTCAAGCTCATGAAATTCTTAGAACTTGGGCGTTTTACACTATACTTAAAGCCTATTTACACGAAAACACTCTTCCTTGGAAAGATATAATGGTTAGTGGTTGGTGCTTAGCTCAGGATAGAAGCAAAATGTCTAAATCTAAAGGCAATGTTTTAGTGCCGTCAGTACTATTAGATGCTCATGGCGCAGATGTTATCAGATATTGGTCTGCAAATTCTAGATTGGGCGTAGATACCGCCTATTCAGAGGATGTTATTGCTAATGGCAAAAGATTAGTAAATAAACTTTGGAATGCAGCTAAATTTGTAAGCAACCATTTTGATAAAATCTCTGATGAAGATAAATCTTTACCATTCGCCGCAGTAAAACATAAAATCACTAGAGATTTTGATAAATATTTACTTAACAAACTATTTGAGCTAGTAGAATTTGCTGATCAAGAATTAACAAATTATGAATATGCTAGCGCAATGGACAAAACAGAAGTGTTCTTCTGGTCGCTATTTTGCGACAATTATCTAGAAATAACTAAATCCAGAGCGTATAATGAAAAAGCTGATGATAACGAAGGAGCTTTAAGTAGTCATTTAACTTTGTATCATTCATTAAAAATATTATTACAACTATTTGCGCCAATACTTCCTCATATTACAGAAGAATTATTTCAAATACTTTATACCAACAACTCTCAGAGTATACATTCCAAGGGCTCTTGGCCTCAAGTGTTAAATGCCAAATTTACTGATCTCCAAGAAGAATCTTGTGAAAATTTACTAGAAATACTTGAGTTAGTTAGAAAAATAAAAGCCCAGGATAATTTGTCTATTAAATCTCCTATAGATTATATAGAGGTGGTTGGTAATAAATTACCAGATAACTTAATATCAGACTTAAAAGATGTTACTTCCTCAAATAAAATTGAGCATGTACAAAATTTAACTTCTACCACTCAAAACCTGCAAGGTAAAAATGTTCAAATTAATGTGATGTATAATGGAACTGTTGCTTGATGAAAATAACAATATATTAGACCGTTTCCGAAACTCGCTTATATAGACCGATTTGAAAGAAACTCGAAACAAAAAAGGAACGACGTACTTAATGTACGAAATAACCTACAGGGTCGATGTGCCAATTAGAAAAGTAAGGTTTAGGAAGAGGTGTGATAATTATCAAGTAACAACGAAGGTATAGTGAAAGTAAAAGCAACTCCTCTTTGTTTTTCAGATTCTTTGGTCCAGATCTGCCCCTCATGAGCTTTAATTACTTTCTGACAAAACAACAATCTAATACCTAGCATTTTATTTTTTGTTATATTAAGCACTGAAGACTCGAATACATTAGGTAAATATTTTTTAGGTACAGATAAGTTTTGATCAGTAATGCTAAATTCTACTAGCCCCTTGTTTGTTCGATGTAAATTGATATTGACTTTTTTATTAATACAATATTCCATAGCATTGATAATAATATTATCTAAAACACGTCCTATATAGTATTTATCACAGTTAACAACTATATCTTTTTCTAGATTGAACGTAAAATTCCATAATTTATTATCCTTGTCTTCGATATATATTTTCTTACAAAACTCTACTCGTTCATACAATAAATCAGTTAAATTATAAGATTTTATGAGTAGTCTGTAATCAGAATGCAATTTAGATAAATCAATAATGTTGTTAATTAAAAAATTTAATTTTTCAGAATCCATGCTAATTTGAGCAATATTCAAAAGTTTTTCATGCTCATCAAGCTCATCATATTGAGTTTTAAGTCTTTCCAACGCATTGGTGATTTTGGCTACAGGGGTACGCAACTCTTGTTTTATGTTTTGCAAAAATTCATAACTGAGTTTATTTTGGACAGACATCTTTCTTTCAGATTCCAAAGTTCGACCTCCATAACTAATTTTGACTTCGTATTCGTATTTTAATCTTAACCTTTGATTATAGTTAAAAATCTTTATACTCTAACACGCTTCAAAAACTTAGGCAACAGCAAATTATTTGTCATTAAAAAATGATTTATTTACGCGCGGCGTTTATGAAATAATTATACCAGAAGTTTTGACAAGACGGGTTTCCTCATCAATAATGTATATTCTTATTGAAATAACATCTTGCGATAGAATACTATCAATTATAGATGGCCATTCTATCAAACAGACATGACCAGCGAATGCTTCTTCTATACCTAGTTCATAAATTTCTTCCAGATAATTTATTCTATATAGGTCAAAATGATAAATTTCAAAATTTTTAGCTTGATATATTTGCAATAAATTAAAGGTTGGACTGCTAACTTTGGTATCACTACCACATAAATATTTAATTATATGACGACAAAAGAAAGTTTTACCAGTTCCAAGATCTCCATTTAAAGTAACAATTGAACCTTTTTTTATTTGCATAGCAATTTTAACAGCAAGCTCAATAGTATCACTTTCTGATTTTAAGATAAATTCCTGCGGCATCATATACTTAAACTAATTCAGTAATAAAAGTAGGGACTATATTAAGATCAGCAGCTTTCTTGCCGAGGGCTTTAAGTTTATCATCTAGAGATTCATGCATACAATGAAACTTATGAGCATTACCAGTTAGTACTAGAGCAGAATCTATACCCGAGTTTTGTGCACCAAGAATATCGGTTTCAAAGGTATCGCCAATCATTAGAATACGGTTTTTAGGAATGTGACCAGCTCTTTTAAAGACATGCTGATATATTACGTCTTTGGGTTTACCAGTGTAAACAACTTTTCCACCATTTTTCTCGATAATTTGAGCAAAATATCCAGCGCAGTATCTGATTATATTTCCTTTAGGAATTGATATATCAGGGTTTGCGCAAATCGTAAGGATGTTATCTTGCTTTGCGACGTTTTGAAGCAAATTGTCAAATTCTCTGATATTCTCATTTTCATCTCTGTGCAAACTAAGTAGAAATACATCAGCTTCTTTATAGTCATGAGTAACAATATAATCAAATCTACTCAATATCTCATCATTTTTATCATCACCAAGGTGAAAAATTTTTAACTTTTCTCGCTTTAGTTTTTTTGCTTCCTCTAATATTAATTCTCTAGCAATATCACCAGAAGTTATAATCATTTCTTCTGTAACATTTTCGAAACCCCAATTTTGGAGTCTATCTTTCATAGCAAAAGCAGGTCTTGGTGCATTTGAAACAAAAAAACCTTTTTTTTGCCTCAAAATTTTATTTATTGATTCCACAACACCAGGATATAATTCATCATTTTCGACAACCACACCCCATAGATCGAATAAAAACAAATCATAATCATTAAGTGCTTGAGAAATATATTTAAAAATTGGTGATTGCACAGCTCATACTCCAGAATAGTTTTTGTTTAAGTTTTACTTTTAAAATATAACTTAATGTTATATTATCCGAAGGCGTCGATTTTGATAAGGGATTTGACGCTTTAAGCGTTTATTTTTATTATTTCAACAGATAGTTATGTCAAACTCAGAACACGAAGTCAATAACAAAGAAACTGGAACAAATTCTCATGAAGAATACGCGGCAGACTCCATCAAAGTTCTAAAGGGGCTAGAGGCAGTAAGAAAAAGACCTGGTATGTATATAGGTGATACTGATGATGGATCAGGACTACATCATATGGTATATGAAGTAGTTGATAATGCTGTTGATGAATCTTTAGCTGGTCATTGTAATCTTGTAGAAGTCATAATTAACAAAAATGGTTCTGTTACTGTCAGAGATAACGGTCGTGGTATACCAGTAGACATCCATGAAGGCGAGGGTATTTCAGCTGCAGAAGTGATCATGACTCAACTTCATGCTGGCGGTAAATTTGACCAAAATTCGTATAAAGTTTCTGGGGGATTGCATGGAGTTGGTATTTCCGTAGTCAACGCTTTATCTGATTGGCTTGAACTTCGCATTTGGCGCAATCAAAAGGAGTATTTTATTAAATTTAAAAATGGTGACTCCGAATCCCCACTTGCAATTATAGGCGATGGAATCGGAAAAAAAGGTACAGAGGTTACCTTTATGCCATCCATAAGCACTTTTACTAATATCGAATTCAATTTCGCTACTCTTGAACATAGGCTACGGGAACTTGCTTTCCTAAACTCGGGAGTCAGAATCGTTCTAACTGATGATAGATATGATGAAAAAAAGGAAATGGAGTTTTATTTTACTGGCGGTGTAGAGGCTTACGTAAAATATATTGACCGAACAAAAATTGCTCTTCATGCCCCTATTTCTTTAGTTGCTCATAACGAAGAAAAAGGTATCAGTCTAGAATGTGCAATGCAGTGGAACGATTCTTATCATGAAAATATCTTATGCTTTACAAATAACATACGCCAACGCGATGGTGGCACGCATTTAATCGCATTTAAAGCTGCTCTAACTAGAATGGTAAATAGTTACCTTGAACAAAGTGGCATTGGCAAAAAAACCAAAATCAATTTTACTGGTGATGATGCAAGAGAAGGACTGTCTTGCATCTTATCTATAAAAGTACCTGATCCTAAATTTTCTTCACAAACAAAAGATAAATTAGTGTCATCAGAAGTAAGACCAGTTGTAGAGAATGCAATTTATAGTAAATTACTTGAATGGTTTGAGGAGCATCCAACTGAAGCAAAGCTAATTATGAATAAGGTTGTTGAAGCTGCTAGTGCTCGAGAAGCTGCTAAAAAAGCAAGAGAGTTAACTAGAAGAAAATCAGCTTTGGAAGTATCAAATTTACCTGGAAAATTAGCTGATTGTCAAGAAAAAGACCCAGCTAAATCTGAGATCTTTATTGTTGAAGGTGATTCTGCGGGTGGCACAGCAAAACAAGGGAGAGATCGTAAAACACAGGCAATACTACCTCTAAGAGGAAAAATATTAAACGTCGAAAGAGCAAGATTTGATAAAATGCTTGCTTCTGAACAAGTTGGAACTTTAATTACAGCCCTTGGAACAAGTATCGGTAGCCAAGACTTTAATATAGACAAATTGCGGTATCATAAAATTGTTATTATGACGGATGCTGATGTTGATGGATCTCATATCAGAACATTGTTACTTACTTTTTTTTATAGACATATGCGCCAGATAATAGATATGGGTTATCTATATATTGCACAACCACCTCTTTATAAAGTTAAAAGAGGAAATAGCGAAACATATTTAAAAAATGAACAGGCCTTGCAGGAATATTTGATCAATGGCTCCATCAATGATACTTATTTAAAAATTGAAAATGACAATGAAATTACAGGTCAAAATTTGATTAACATACTTAATCAAATTGCTTTATTTGGCTTAGCTCTAAATCAAGTTTCAAAGAAATTTGACGCAACTATTGCTGAATGTCTAGCTGTTCAAAAGTTACTTAAAGCTGACTCTTTTAACGAATTAAAGAAAGAAGAAATTCTTGCAGCAATTTCTATTTTGAACCCAGGAGCATCAGAACCAGATAAAACCGATTGGCAAATAAATATAGCTAGTGATTCAATAGAATTTTTTAGATTTGTACGTGGCGTTAAAAACAGTAAAATAATTTATAAACAACAGCTTGAATCGCCAGAATTCATAAACCTTGCTAAGATTGGCGAAACATTATCTGATTATTTTCAAGGAAACTGTATTTTAAGTATTAAATCTATTGAGTATAAAGTTTTTTTACCAAGTACATTACTTTCCATCATAATAGAAAATGGTAAAAAGGGTTTGGGAGTTCAAAGGTTTAAAGGCCTTGGTGAAATGAATGCAGAACAATTGTGGGAAACTACCCTTGACCATTCAAAAAGAACATTGTTACAGGTAAAGGTTGGTGATATTGATAGCACCGAAGAGATAATATCAACTTTAATGGGGAATGTCGTGGAACCAAGGAGAGATTTTATTAATGCGAACGCTTTAAATGTAGCTAACCTCGATGTATAGAAGTGTTGAACGTTTACAAAAGATAAGCTCGCTGGTTCTTACAGATAGCCCTTTTTGCTGAATCTTACATAGCGCAAGTATTATGTGTATAACTTAATTATCCTATTTTGACAGACTTGCACCGACCAACTAAGTTCCAAAGATTAATGATATTTCCGATAATAATTCCTTCTGCTTTTTTAGAAGTATCATTTTCGGTTAATAAGCTTGAGCCAGTACAACGCTTGCCGTTTTTTTCAGTCTGCGTGTGGCACACCCTTTCAATTAACCTTAAGTTTTAATTGACGTTGTGTTACAATTCACGACTGTGAATAAATAAGTAAAAATTATGTCAGTAACAAGTTT